>DKYJ01000037.1 GCA_002493305.1 Clostridiales bacterium UBA7103
TATATTTTTTCCTCCAATTATTTTTTATTATTCCTGTGCCCGCCCCGGTATTGCCGGGGCGGTATAAATTTATATCCGGGAAAATTGCAGGGTAAAATCACATGCAGACTTCGTCCTCAAACTCAAGCAGGGACGGGTCAACAGGCTCTGCCTTCATGACGGTGCGCATATACTCGTTGACCTTGTCGCGCATGGTGCGGCGGGAGACGGTACGGGGATCCATCAGGTCATGCTCGACCCAGATGAGGTCATAGCCGCGCTGACGACCCTGGTCGTCCAGAATACCCTGAACGGTAGCCATGTTCTTGCAGGCGACATTCTGATACATGATGATGAGCTTCGCGTTCCAGTCTTCGCACTGCTTCCACAGCTCGTCGACGACATTCTGGTAACCGCCGTTGGTGTGACGGCGCATAACCATACGCTCGTACAGACGGGCGAGGTCGCGCATAGCCTCTTCCTTATCCTCGGTCTCCAGATGCTTGGTGAAGTTAAGGGACTCCATCTCAACGAGGACATTGACACCCCAGCAGTTGGCAAGCCAGTTGGAGAAGTTGGCATAGTAGTGGGCAGGGCAGGACCAGACGATAGCACGGTACTTCATCTTGCCGGGCCAAGGCTCTTCCTTGTTCTCATAGGCCTTCTGCAGGATCTTGCTGACCTTCTCGGCGGTCTTGAGGGTACGAGGATCAGCGCCGCCGTCCATCTCGTAGTTCCACTTGCGGAACAGCTCGTAGCACGGGCCGAGCAGCTGCGGGTAGGCGGTCTTGTTGATCTCCCACTTCTCAAGCTCGTAATCAGTCTCCTTGTTGAAGCGCTTGATTTGGGTGAAGTAAGCGTCCCAATCCCACTTTGCACCGGTGATGTCCTCGATGAACTTTATGCAGGCCTTGATATCGTCCGCGCCGCACTGTACGGTCTCCTCATCCAGATAACGGACGGGGAAGCAGAGGTGGAACACGGGAGTATCAGGGAAGCGGCGGGAGTAGTAAGAGGAGGCCATAGTAGAACCGTCGCAGGGCATAGAGGAGGAGAGGAAGCAGGTGCCCATATGGGGCAGAGCATCCAGAACCAGCGCGCCGCACTCGGAAGAGGGCACAGGGCAGGTATCAGAGGGCAGACCATAGGACTCAACCGCGTCTATGTAGGGCACGCAGGTGAGCTGGTCAAGCTCGGAGACGAGGAACATCGCCAGCAGCTGATGGGGGAAACCATACAGTGTGGGGAAGCCCGCCATGATCTGACCCATGGTCATCTCATCGAACAGGACGGTCATCTTGTTGAGTTCGGTGCTGTTGCCGTTCTTCGCATCGGCCTTGGCATTGAGCACGAGGTTTTCTGCGACATAGCGGAACACATCAAAGAGGAGCATGTGGCTCATGCGCAGGTTGGAGCCGCGCATACCCATGATGTTCTTATCCAGGAAGGAGTGGCAGCAGAAGTAAGAGACCATCCAGCGATACCAGAAGAGGTTGTTGACTGCCGGAATGAGATCCTTGGAGAAGGTCATCAGCAACATGCCCCACATACGCGCCCACTCATAGAAGTCGTAAGCGGTGTCCTTGATACCGCGCCACTCACGGCGGACGGTTGCCATAGCGCCCTTGCGGTAAAGACGGCCAAGGCTCTTTTCGCCGTTGATAACACGGTCGATCTTGCCGTTCTTATCCAGAGCCATGAAATCCTTATATTCTTCCTTGACGCGGCGGAAATCGTCCTTCGCGTCGTTTATTCTATCCTGACCAAACTTTTTCCAGTCGGTCTCTTTGAGCATATCCCAGAAAATTCCGCCGACTTCCTTGAGGTTTTCGGCCTGAGCCTTCCAGTCCATCTCATCCTTGCAGCGGAAGAACTTGGGATTGGGATACTGTATCTTTTTAGCCATTACTGTTTGCCCTCCTCTTTGTGGATGCGTTTAATCTCGAGAGATTCAACAAAGGCCTGAACACGGGTGCGCAGCTGACCGGAGTTACCGTTGTTATACAGTCTGTCAATGGACAGCACGGGCCAGCCGTACTCATCGTGCATGACATGGCTGACCAGAGCGCGCTCGAAGCCCCAGTAGTCGCAGTACTTCATCTGCTCATAGATGATACCCTCGGCCTTGAACTCCTTGGCAAGCCTGTCAGCGGTCTCACGGCGCTGGAGAACCTTCTCGTCAGCTATGTAACGGGCGCACTCGGAAACCTCCATGTAGTGCAGGCAGATCTGAGTGAGCGCATCCTCATCGTCCTTAAGCTCAATGACCTCACGGCCGGGAGTAGAGCCGAAGCAATAACGGTCGGAAACGACCAGAGCGCCACAGCCCTCGATGAGCTTGGTAAGGTTGGGATCGTCGATCTCGGAGCCGACGATGGCAACGCGGGCACGATAGGGGCTGACCTTATCGGGCTTTCTCTTCTTCAGCTCCTCAAGAGTCTCACGCAGGTAGGGCAGGATGAGAGCCTTGGGACAGGTGTAGGAGACGAGGTTAAGAATATGGAACTCATAACCGGTGATGACGGGGTTATCAGCCTTGCGCATCTCGCGGATCTCGGAGATGATTCTGCAGACCTCGTTGTGCTGCTCGACAGCCTTGCGGATGGCGGCGTCGGAGGTATCCACGCCGAACACCTCGGTCAGGCGGTCAAGCACTCTCAGACGCATCTGCTTTACATAGGAATCCAGAGTGTAGTCCGTGATCTTGTAAGGCATGTCGCAGTGAGTGACAAAGAAATTGGGCTTGGTGTTGACCTTCAGGATGTCAAAATGCTCCATAGAGCGGTTCATCATCGAGCAGGCGTCAACGCCTATCATAGCGTCGAGGAACTCGTAGCCGCCCTCAATGGCGCGCTCCAGCAGCGCTCTTGCGAACTCACAGGTGTAGTTTGACATGTAGTAGGTGGCAATATCAATAGAACCTGTGTTGGGTGCGCGAAGCCTGACAGAGAAGCAGTTGTCAACATTGAGCAAAACCTCGGGAATATGGAAGCAGGTATATCCGAGAGCGATACCGCCCTCATCCTGTGCCTTTTTCACCAGCTCATTGTCGGCGTTCTCAAGCAGGCTTTCAAAGTAGATCAAATGCTTAAGATCTTTCAAATGTTACACCTCTTCTTTAATTAAAGTATTTCTATTTTTTGGAGTGCTTCCTTCACTCCCTTGAGCATAGCGGAATCCTCGTACAGCTCCATAACGCTCTTGCCCTTGATGTCGTTTGCGGCAAAAGTGCTGTCCGCGGGGATAAATGCCAGAATGTCAACTCCGGGCGTGCGCATCATATCGGCAAGCTCAGGATTTGTCACTCTGTTGACGATGGCGCCGATCTTATCGTAGGAGATAAGCTCGTCAGCCACATTCTTGATCGTGGAGATCACCTGTCCGCCCTTCTTGCTCTGGTCGGTAATAAGCAGCAGATGGGTGACCTTTTCCATAACGCGGCGCTGGATCTGCTCAATCCCGGCCTCGCCGTCGATGACGACATAGTCAAAGCTGTTGGACAGAACACCAATGACTTCTTTGAGGTAGGAATTGACTTTACAATAGCAACCGGAGCTCTCCGGACGGCCAATGGCAAGAAACGCAAAACCCGGCATCTCAACCAGCGCGTCAAAAATCTTGAACCGCGCCTCGCTGAGCAGCTCCAGAGCCTCTCTTGTCTCGCCGTTTTCAACGCTGTCGACTATACTCATGCGTATATCGTCCAGCGTCAGCTTCACATCCACGCCAAGAGCAACGGACAGGCCAACGGCGGGGTCTGCGTCAATGGCCAGGATCTTCTTGTCGGGATATTTCTCGACTAAAAGCCTGACGATCGATGCGGAAATTGAGGTTTTGCCAACCCCTCCCTTACCTGCGACCGTGATAATCTTGGCTTTATTCTCCATGTGTGTCCCCCCTTACGGAAATGCTGTTTTTCTAAAAGCGAATACAATCTTCCCAGCTTGTATTATGTTCGTATTTTAACATAAGCGAAGAAATTATGCAAGACAAACACATTGAAATTGTTCGTTTTCCATGTTTTTGGTGCATTTTACAAAATCCGTGGTGTCGAAAAGTGAAAATTGTTTATACACAGTCCCGCGTAATGTAAGAAAGCTCTCGCCTGGCACCGTTTGATTGAGGAATAACAGCGATTTATTCAGGCTCTAACAGGTGTAGAGCCATGCATTCGGATGGCTGCGGAGTAGCTCGCATATCACTTTCTACAAGATATTCTTTGAGGATATTCAGACCTTGTTCCAGCTTCTTACCTATGCCCGCAGAGCAGAGAGATATTCGCAGATAGCTCTCCTCTCTGTCGGCAGCCACGCTGAAGCGTCTGGAGTGATAGACCCTCACCCCCCGCTCCATAAGCTCCTTTTCTACAAGCTGCCAAGGCTTATTTGTGTGTATGGGCAGCCATTTATAGTAGCTTATTGTGTCTCTGCTGTCTGCGCCGTTGATGATTTTTTCATAAATGCGGCAGTTTTGCTCCGCCCATGCCTGCTTCTTAGCGGCGATTTTATACGCGTCGCCGTTTAAAATAAGCTCCGTTATTATCTCCGCATCAAGGGACGAGGCTTTGATGTTCACATTAAACAGTGCGTGCAGCAGCTTATCCTTATACTGCCCGCCGAAGGCCATATACGCGATACGCAGTCCCGGGCACAGGCTCTTTGTCATGCCGCAGATATATACGCTCTCCCCGCCAAGGATATCAAACATCGATGGCAGGGTCTCCCCTTCCGCGGCGCGCAGCCATGTTGCAATATCGTCCTCCACCAGAATCAGCCTGTTTCTGCGTATCACCTCCGCCAGCTCCCGCCGCCGCCCGATGGGAATGGTGACAGTAGTTGGATTTGCGCAGGTGGGTATCAGATAAACGCCCCTCAGTCTGTTTGCAGCGCACTGCTTTTGCAGCGCCTCCGGCAGCATACCGTTTTCGTCCCCCTTGATGGGGATAAGCACCAGATGCAGCAGCTTTGCAAGCTCAATAAAATTGGAGTATGTATACTCATCGGTGGCTATCTTATCTCCCGGTGAGAACAGCGCCAGAAGAGCAACTGTCAGCGCGTTCTGTGCCCCGGCGAAAATGGCAGTGTGCCCGCAGTCGGTGTGGACACCCAGCTGTTCAAGCCATCGCACCGCCGCGGCAAGCTGGTGCGGGTGACCGGCGGGCCATGAGTATTCATAAAGATTTCTCAGATATCCCTTTTGTATGACCGCCTGAGTCGCCTGTTCCACAAGTTTCGTGTACTCGCCAAAGCCGTTGATGGCTCCCATCTCAATGCACATATCTGAAATCTGTGCAGGGGTAATAGTAGTGTTCTCAGCAGAATGTGGGGAGACAAAGGTGCCCTTTCCCGTCGTACCGTAGATCAGCCCTTTTTTCTTACACTGCTCATACACTCTGGTGATGGTAGTGTAATTGAGATCAAGATAGTCCGCGATCTCCCGCTGTGGAGGCAGTTTCGTACCCGCCGCCAGAAGCCCGCTTCTGATTTTACGCTCCAGATCCTCCGCGAGGGATTTATAATATGGCGGTTTGAGGCTGTCCCTGTCCGGCCTCCATGTGAGCGGGTAGCTGTCAAAAGAATTAACAGGCATTGCTTTATCCCCCAAATTGTTTTACATACAATTTTAACATTGTCTGTATTATACATCAGGTTTATAATGATGACAACAAAAATAGGGAGTGAAAAAAATGAAACTCAGTCAATATGTAGTAGACGCCTTTACTGACAAGGTCTTTGCGGGCAACCCAGCGGCGGTCTGCGTTATGGAGCAGTGGCTGCCGGAGGAGACGATGCAAAAGATCGCCATTGAAAACAACCTGTCTGAGACAGCCTTTGCCGTCAGGGAGGATAAGGGCTATCATCTGCGCTGGTTCACCCCCGGCGGTGAGGTTGAGCTCTGCGGGCATGCCACTCTCGCCACGGCCTATGTAATTATGACGCTTATCGAGCAGGGCCGCGCTCAGGTGGAGTTTTCAACCCTCAGCGGAACACTGACTGTCGAGCGGGAGGGTGATCTGCTGGTTATGGATTTCCCGTCCTTTGAGCTGCGCCCCGTCCCGGTCACGGACGAACTCTGCCAAGCCATCGGCGTAAAGCCCCTTGAAGCGTATATCGGTGCGGACATGGTCTGCGTGCTTGAGAGCGAGGAGCAGGTTAGAGCTGTCATTCCTGATCTGGAGCAGATACGCGCTCTGGATGGGGTCTGTTTCCATATTACTGCCAAGGGTAAAAATTATGACTGCATCACCCGCAGCTTTGCGCCCAAGTGCAATGTGGCGGAAGACCCGGTATGCGGCAGGGGGCATTGCCATGTCATACCGCTGTGGGCAAAGGCTTTGGGCAAAAATGACCTTACCGCATATCAGGCCTCCCGCCGCGGCGGCGTTCTCTACTGCACCTACAACGGAGAGCGCACCGTCCTGCGCGGCAAGGCCGCCCTGTTTTCCAAATCGGAGATATATTTTTAGCTGTAAGCTCTCCATTTTCTAACCTATAAACGTGCAAAACCCGCCTGAGCGTTTGCTCAGGCGGGTTTGACTTTAGGATATTTTGCTTATTTGCCGAAGTAGTTGATGATGTGGCGGGGGCAGATGTCGGCGCAGTGACCGCACTGGACGCACTTGGAGGTATCGACCACGGCAAGATTGTCCACAACGGTGATAGCGTCGGCCGGGCACTCGCGCTGGCACTTCATGCAGCCGATGCAGCCGTAATCGCACATCTTCATGACCTTCGCGCCCTTGTCCTTGTTGGAGCAGGCGGGCATGATCTTCTGGCTCTCGGGGATGAGCTTGATAATGCTCTTGGGGCAGGCTTCGGCGCAAGCGCCGCAGCCAACGCACTTGGAGCGGTCAACCTTGGCAACGCCGTCCACGATGTGGATAGCGTCAAACTGGCACACTCTGGTGCAGTTGCCGAGACCGATGCAGGCAAAGGTGCAGGTCTTGTTGCTCTTGCCGCCGAAGAGCATGGCGGCGCGGCAGTCAACAGGGCCGTTGTAGTTAAAGCGCATTTCGGCGTGACCCTCAGTGCCGGAGCAGGGCACGAACGCCACCATTTTTTCAGCTTCACCTGCGGAGACGCCCATGATCTCAGCAATCTTCGCAGCAGCCTCAGCGCCGCCGGCAACGCAGCGGTTGGTGGGAGCTTCGCCCTTGGCGACAGCGGCGGCGTAACCATCGCAGCCGGGGTAGCCGCAGCCGCCGCAGTTAGCGCCGGCAAGGCACTCGCGGACAGCCTCCTGCTTGGGGTCGACCTCGACATAGAACACCTTGGCGGCTACGGCCAGGATCAGGCCGAACAGCGCGCCCATACCACCGAGAACAGCTATTGCAAGAAGAATAGAATTCATAATATCATACCCTCCTTATGCGAATATCTGCATTCCGCTGAAGCCCATGAAGGCCAGAGCCAGCAGAGCGGCGGAAACCAGGCAGATGGGGAAGCCCTCGAAGCACTCGGGGTACTCGGAGAACTGGATACGCTCACGGACGGTGGAGAACAGCACGATGGCCAGCATGAAGCCCAGGCCGCCGGTGATGCCGTAAACCACGGACTCGATGAAGTTGTAGTTGTTCTGCACATTGAGCAGCACAACGCCCAGCACCGCGCAGTTGGTGGTGATCAGGGGCAGGTAAATGCCCAGCGCAGAGTACAGCGAGGGGACGCTCTTTTTGAGGAACATCTCAACGAACTGAACCAGAGAGGCGATGACCAGAATGAAGGCCAGCGTCTGGAGGAAGGCCAGGTTCAGGGGGATGAGTATGTAGGTGTTGATGACCCAGCAGATAGCGGAGGCCAGGCCCATGACGAACACGACGGCCAGACCCATGCCGGCGGCGGTGTCGGTCTTGCTGGAGCAGCCGAGGAAGGGGCAGATGCCAAGGAACTGGGAGAAGATAAAGTTATTTATCAAAATCGCTCCCAGAGAGATGGAGATGATATTTGTAAGCATTATTCTTCACCCTCCTTTTCTTCAGCAGCCTTCTGCGCAAGCTCCTTTTTCTTTGCGGACTTCTTGAGCGCATACTGCATAACAGCTATAAGCACGCCCAGAGTAAGGAAGCCGCCGAAGGGCAGAGTCAGTATGGAAGCGCCAAGGTCAGCCGGGAATATCTGGATACCGGCGCCGGTGCCGTCCATAGTGAAGCGGAAGCCGTTGGTGATGTCGATAAGGCCTCCGCCGAAACGGCCGCTGCCAAGAAACTCGCGGACAACGCACATGATGATCAGCACGCAGGTGTAGCCCAGGCCCTGGAAGATACCGTCGAAGAAGGAAGCACCGATGGGGTTCTTCTGGCAAAAAGCCTCAGCACGGCCGATGATGATGCAGTTAACGACTATCAGGGGGATAAACACACCCAGAGCGTCGCTCAGCGCGGGAATGAATGCCTTCAGCAGCAGGTCAACGATAGTGACGAAGCCCGCAATTATGACGACAAAGATAGCAAGACGGATCTCGCCGGGAATGATCTTACGGATAGCCGAGACCACCACATTGCAGCAGGTCAGTATGATGAGCACGGACAGGCCCATTCCAACGCCGTTGAAGAGCGTGGTGGTGATGGCCATGGTGGCGCACATACCGATGAGCTGAACAAGGACGGGGTTATTGGTGATCAGGCCCTCTTTGAACTGTTTTTTAATATTCATTCAGCCTATCCTCCTTAACCCAAAGACTCAACCGCTTTGATCGCGGTACCGGTAGCATTTGCGATAGAACGGGAGGTAATGGTAGCGCCTGTGAGCGCCTCAATATCGCCGCCCGCTTTCTCGATCGCGACATTTTCATCCTGACCCACGAACTGGGCACGGAAGTCAACGCCCACCTGGGCGGAGCTGGCCGCGTTCGCGCCGAGGCCGGAGGTCTCAGCGTGCTTGATGATGGAAATGCCGGTGCACTTATAATCGTTGTCAACGCCGACAGCCATGGTGATGCTGCCCTGAGCACCGGAGAAGGTGGTGGTGACCACATAGCCCTCGCCGCCGGTGCACTTGTTGATAAGATCGATGGTGGGGAAGGCTTCCTTATCAAAGGATACCTCCTCATAGCCCTCGGACGCCAGAACTGCGGCATAGGCTTTCTCGGTCTTGATGCGCTGCTGCTCCTCTATTCTCTCATATGTAACGAGGTTGACAGCGCCGAGAATGCCCGCCACAACAGCGGAGACAAGGAACAGGATAAGAGTCAGCTTGAGTATTTTTTTCATTGCGCCGCCTCCTTTGCCGCTTTCTTTGCTGCTTTGGCAGCTGCCTTGGCTGCCGCCACATCTTCCTTGGAAACACCGAATTGACGGCGGTGGAAAGCCTTGTCAATAGCCCATGCGCAGAGGTTCATGATGAGAATGGCATAGGAAACGCCCTCAGGGAAGCCTCCAAAGTATCTTATCAGCACTGTTATAGCGCCGCAGCCGAAGCCAAATAGCAGCTGGCCGCCTACGGTGACAGGGCTGGTAGAGTAATCAGTCGCCATGAAGATCGCGCCGAGCATAAGACCGCCGGAGAGTATGTTATAGAGCATCCACTCAGCATTGCCGAAGCCCTCTTTGCCGAAGATAAGCGTCAGCAGGGCGACAGTGCCGATGAAGGACACGGGGATACGCCAGGAGATGACCTTGCGGATAAGCAGGTAAACGCCGCCGATGAGCAGAGCCAGCGCGCTGAGCTCGCCTATGCAGCCGGGGATGGTGCCGAGGAACAGGCTCTTGAAGCTGTAATAGGCTATAGCGGGGTCAGCGTCATAGATGGCGGCCAGAGGCGTCGCCATGGTCACGCCGTCGACAACTCCCTTCAGGGAATTAGGCACGGCGTACTTGCCCATGATGCCCGCGTAAGAGGCCAGCAGGAAGGCGCGGCCAGCCAGAGCGGGGTTGAGGAAGTTCTTGCCGATGCCGCCGTAGAGCTGCTTGACAACGACTATTGCAAACAGCGAGCCAATGACAGGCAGGTACAGGGGCGCGGTGGGGGGCAGGGTCAGCGCCAGAAGGATACCGGTGACGCAGGCGGAAAGATCGCCCACGGTGTTGTCCTTCTTCATGAGCTTGCGGTAGCCCCACTCGAAGAAAGCGGCGGAAGCCATGGAGATGACTATGACCGCCAGAGGATAGATGCCGAACTGCCACACAGCCACAGCCACGGCAGGCAGCAGAGCGATAATGACATCGAGCATGATGCTGCGGGTGTCAGTATTGGTTCTCTCCTGCGGCTGATAGGCAACATCAAGAACTATTCTTTCGTTATTTTCTTTCACTGTTTAGCCTCCTTTGCCGCGGCTGCCGCCTCAGCCTTGGCCTTCTCTGCGGCGGCCTTGGCCTGGAACATGAGCTTTGCGGTTTTGAACGCATGGGTCAGCGGCATTCTGGCCGGGCAGTTGTAAGAGCAGCTGCCGCACTCGATGCACTCGGTGATGTGGAACTTCTCCATGCCCGCGAAATCGTGCTTGCTGTAATACATGTACATGAACACAGGCTCAAGATTCATCGGGCAAACGCTGATGCACTTTCCGCAGCGCAGGCAGTGAGGATCCTTCACCGTCTTGTCCTCCTTCTCTGTAAAGAAGAGGACGCCGGCGGTGCCCTTTACGGTGGGCGCGTCAAAGCTGGTGGCGCAGATGCCCATCATCGGGCCGCCGAGAACTATCTTGCGCGGCGTCTTGACAAAGCCGCCGCACTGCTCGGCAAGGTATCCGAAGGGCGTGCCCACGCGGGTCAGCGCGTTGACCGGGGCCTTCATCGCGCTTCCGGCTACAGTGACAATACGCTCGATAACGGGCTTGCCCTCATAGCAGGCCTGATAAATAGCGTAGGCCGTGCGGGTGCTGACAACGTTGCAGCCCACGCCCGCAGGAAGCTGGCCGGGCTTGACCTCGCGGCCGGTGACGGCCTTGATCTGGAGCTTTTCACCGCCCTGAGGGTACTTGACCTCTTCGGGCACGATCTCTATGCCGTATTTTGCGGGGTCAAGGGAGTTGAGCAGGTCGATAGCGTCCTGCTTGTTCTTCTCAATGCCGTAGTAGGCTTTCTCCACATGGCTTGCGATGCGCACAAGCTCTATGCCCTTGAGAAGCTGCTCCGGGAAATTGAGCATGGTGAGATGGTCGCCGTTGAGGTAGGGCTCGCACTCGGCGCCGTTGATGATGAGGGTATCGACCTTGCCAATACCGCCGCGGATCTTAAAGGCGGTGGGGAACATTGCGCCGCCCATGCCGACAACGCCGGCTTCGCGCATACGCTCAAGAATAGCCTCAGGATCCCTGAGCTGTTCCTCAGTCAGAGGAGCAAGATCGGTGCAGGGGGTGTCCTGATAGTCATTCTCGATGACCACGGCCATGATCATGTCTCCCAGCGGGTGGGGGCGCGGCTCGACGGCCACGACCTTACCGGAGACTGAAGCATGTACCGGGGCTGAGACCGGCGCGGGATTCTCGCCGATCTTCTGGCCCATCGTCACATAGTCGCCCACGCTGACCAGGGGTTTGCAGGGCGCCCCGATGTGCTGAGCCATAGGGATAACGACCTGTGCAGGCGGAGTGATCACGCTCACCGGGATCTCCGGTGCCTTATTATAATTGGGGTGCACTCCGCCTTTGAAAGTATGGGACATTAGCTTCACCTCGAAAATATATTACAGGGAATTCATTCGGTATAAATTGTATCACAACCAGTCGCAAAATGTCTACAAGCTTTATGCAGAAAATTGCGTTTTTATCAAGATAAGTTTCTAACAAAGCCGTTAATTGCTCGTTCATAAATTAAATTTTGACATTTTTTCGAAATATTGCATTTCTTTTAACAAAGCCTGACTTTTTTCTCACAATTTGTGGAAATTTTGGTTTTCAATGAAGGCTGCGCCGGTAGGTGAAGCCCCTAAGGGGGAAGCAAGTTAGATTGGAGCAAGACGGAGCACTACCGCACTAAGCCCTCGGAGGGGGTAATCCAATAAGGGGTAACCGCCGCAGCAGTGCCCCATTTTGGGCGTTTCAATTGGGGTGGTTTTTGGAGGGGAAGAAATCGCAATCTTCCCCTCCTAAACGCTTCTTTGCAACTTTCTTGGCGTTAAGGAAGTTGAGAATACTCTTTCTTTGTCTCAAGAGAAGCGTATTGGACAGTTCTATATATTTTTTATAATGTTACCCCCCTCAGGCGCCCCGAGCTATCTCCTTTCCCCCTGCGCAGAACAAACAAAAGGTACGCTTCATTTTATGAAGCGTACCTCTTTGTAATTCCGTTTTCGATTTGCCGCCTCACTGCTCGGCAGGCTCGAAATCCTCCCGCCCGTGGTGGCACAGCGGGCAGACGTAATCCTCCGGCAGCTCCCCGTCGCAGGGCTCGAAGTGGCCGCAGACGGTGCAGATATAGCCCTTGCGCTTGTTGACGACAGCGGGCACAACATGCTCGAAGTCCTCCCTGCCGTGCTTGCACAGCGGGCAGACAAAATCCTCCGGCAGCTCGCTGCCCTCGTGGAAATAGCCGCATACCTTGCAGACATAGCCCTCGCCGCGCTCGGGTGCGGGGTTCTTCTTGGGCTTGATATGGGCATGGTAATAGGCATAGGTGCAGGAGGGCACGTCGGACAGAACCTTAGCCTCCACAACATTGGCGATATAGAGGGTCTGCGTCTCCACATCCTTCACATCAATGACTTCACAGGAGAGAACGGCGTTGGTGTACTGCGGGATATAACGGATGCCGTTTGCCATGCGCTCGTCATAGGGAACATCCGCAAACTTGTCCACATCGCGCCCGCTCTGGAAGCCAAAGTGCTGGAACAGGCTGTACGGCGCGTCCTGAGTGAGAATGGAGATGTTGAACCTGCCCGCCTTCATCACCATGTCGCAGGTGTTGTTCTTCTTGATGACGGAGATGGTGATCTTCTTGGGATCGCAGGAGGCGACCTGGCCGGCGGTGTTGATGATGCAGCCGTAATCCTTGCCGTCCACCCGCGTGGTCAGCACCTCGACCCCATAGGAAAAGCGGTTAAAGACCTTGTTGTCCACCATGTCGACAACGCTCTGGACGGGAGTGACCTCGGCCACAACAGGCGCGGGGCAGATGTCGGCGGCGATAGCGTCGGCAAGCGCGTCCATGTCATCAAGCTGATTTTCCTTGAGCGCGGAGCGGAGGCTTATATTCTCCCCTATAAACTCCGTGCCCTTCACACCCTCAAGCATACCGCGCATGAGCTTGCCGCTGGTAGGCGCCCAGCTGCCGTTTTCGATGATGGCTACCTTGCGCCCCTGAAGATTGTGGTTTGCGATATCGTGCAGCAGATTTTCCATGGTCACAAATACCCCGGCGTTATAGGTGGTGGAGGCAAAGACCAGATGGCTGCATCTGAAAGCGTCGGAAACTATATAGCTTGCCGGGGTGACGGAGGTATCGTACATACGCACCCGGACGCCGCGCTCATTGAGCTTCACCGCCAGAATGTTGGCGGCGTTCTCTGTGTGCCCGTATACGGAAGCGTAAGCTATCAGCACGCTCTTTTCCTCCGGAGTGTAGCTGCTCCAGAGCAGATACTTCTCAAGGAAATCACCGAAGTGCTTTCTCCACACGAAGCCGTGCAGAGGGCAGACATAGTTGAGCGTAAGCCCCGCTGCCTTTTTCAGCACCGCCTGAACCTGCGCGCCGTACTTACCCACGATGTTGGTGTAATAGCGCCGCGCCTCGTCCAGATGCTCGCCCATGAAGTCCGTCTCATCGGCAAAAAGCCTGCCGTTGAGAGCGCCGAAGGTGCCGAAAGCGTCAGCGGAGAAGAGGATCCCGTCCACCGTGTCATAGCTCATCATGACCTCGGGCCAGTGGACCATCGGCGCCATGACAAAGGTAAAATTGTGCTTACCGGTGCAGAGGCTGTCTCCCTCCTTGACAAGGTCTATTCTGCCGCTCATATCCACATTGAAAAACTGCCCCAGCAGGGTCTGGATCTTTGCGTTGCAGACGATGCGCGTCTCCGGGTGGCGGATAACGAGGGACTCAACAGTTGCCGCGTGGTCAGGCTCCATATGGGAAATGACCAGATAGTCAAGGGGTCTGCCGCCCAGTGCGTAGGCCAGATTCTCAAAGAAAGTGCCCTCAACAGCCTTGTCCACCGTGTCAAAAAGCACGGTCTTCTCGTCAAGCAGCACATAGGAGTTATATGAAACCCCGTCCGGCACACCGTATACGCCCTCAAAGCAGGCAAGGCGGCGGTCATCAGCGCCGACCCAAATCAAATCGTCCAAAACTTTTCTCGTGCAATGCATATTTATCTCCTTCCGTTTGCTTTATACTTTTATAGTTATAAACACAAAATATATTAACTTACCCGCTCGCCATTCTACCATTTTACTGTTGCCTGCGCAAGCAAAAAATGGTATATTTATAACGCAAAAGCAAAAGGTTCAAATTCAATTAATAATACAGGGAGTTGAATAGTTATGGCAGATATTAAAATCATAGGCTCCGGCAGCGTCAGCGCGGAGCAGGCAGCGCAGGATCATTCCAGCGCGAAGGTTTTTGATAAGCTCAAGGTCGGCAGGCTGGGTGTGTATTATAAGAGCGGCTTCAAGACCCGCCTTATCCCTTACACAGAGATGGATCGGGTGTTTATCCGTATCCATGAGGTCAACGGCAAGCTCTGCTGCGGCAGCTCCGTTTTCCAGTATTTCCGGGTGGTTTTCGTCAAGGACGGCAAGGAGTTTGCCGATGTGATATCCGAGGACGAGGCCGCCATGGACAATGCCCTCGCCGCTATCCACGAGGTCGCGCCCGACCTCGCTATCGGTGTGCCGGAGAAGGAGTAAAAAATTCAAAAAACCAGCCCGCCGGGCTGGTTTTTTGTCGTCTTCGGGTATGGTGATTATAGAGCGACTGTGCTAAGGGCTCCCCTGCGTAAGGGAGGCTGGCGCGGCGTAGTCTTGACTGTTTCGGGCCAGTTTGCGTCAGACTTAGCTCTGTGCAGTGCTGGCCCTCTTGTCGGCAGCTTTAGCCGCGCTTTTTCCTTTTATCGGTTCCCGCCCTCCAGACGGTGGCAAGAATATCCTTTAGCACCAGCATGGCGTTCAGCTCATCATAACCGTAACGCCTCTGCAAATCGTCCAGCTGCCGCCGGATCTCAACGGCGTAGCGCTCGATGTCCACCTCGCTCTGATAAGTCGCCAGTATTGGGTATTTTTTGCTCCACGCCTTTGTCCAGTCGATTTTATCAGTCAGCTTGTCGTCAGTTTGGTCGATAGCGTCCTGTATTTCCTTTATATCGATGTCAAAATCCACCAGCTCGTCCAGTGTGAGATTATACAGCCCCGCCAACCGCTTGGACTGATAGATGTCAGGAACCGTCTCATCCAGCTCCCATTTGGATATGGTCTGCCTGCTCACGCCGAGCTTCTCCGCCACCTCTTCTTGTGATTTGCCGCTTTTTTTCCGCGCGCTGAACAAGCTGCCGCCCAAACTCATATTCTCTCCTCCTTTTTGTTGTCAGGTAAACGATGAATAAATCGGCAAGAGCGGATCTATTCATCGTTTACTCAGGAAGATAATATAAAATTCCCATGCCGAAATCCACCAATATTTGCTTCCTTTTCTGCCCGTTTTCCCGACATTAGCGAAAAAAGCCAGTCCTATTAAAAGGGCTGGCTTTTTATCTTATCTTACTTCGTGCCGAAGATTCTGTCGCCCGCGTCGCCAAGACCGGGGACGATGTAGCCGTGGTCGTTGAGGTGATCGTCCAGCGCGGCGACAAAGATGTCGACGTCGGGGTGATCCTCCTGCATACGCTTGACGCCCTCGGGAGCGCCGATAATGCTCATGAGCTTAATGTGCTGCACGCCGTCATCCTTGAGGAATTTTATGGCTGCCGAGGCTGAGCCGCCGGTAGCGAGCATGGGGTCAACGACAATGACATCGCGCTCTTCAATATCAGGCGGCATCTTGAAGTAATACTTCACCGGTTCAAGGGTCTGCGGGTCGCGGAAAAGGCCGATATGCCCCACCTTGACATTGGGCATCATGCTCACCATACCGTCGACCATGCCGAGGCCCGCGCGGAGAATAGGCACCACGGCCAGCTTCTTTCCCGCTATGCGGTGGCACTTGGCAACAGCCACGGGAGTCTCGATCTCCACCTCTTCAAGGGGCAGATCACGGGTCGCCTCGTAGCACATCAGCATCGCGATCTCGGATACGATCTCACGGAAAACCTTGACGCTGGTGTTCTTATCCCGGAGGATGGACAGCTTGTGCTGGATCAGGGGGTGGTCAAATACGCACACTTTGCTCATGGTTCAATCTCCTTTTGTTTTCTGTCTGCCCCGCAGAGCAGGGTAATATAAAGCAGTCCTTACGGCTGATTGCTTACTTACTCTTTGGCAAGCCGCTCTTGTCTCTCCCTCTCCGCCTGAGACAGGCGCAGGTACACCGGCAGCAGCTCATCCGCCCCCGCGGGGGTCTTTCCCTGCGCCGCCATAGCCACGCCCCACGCGCTCTGCCAGCGCAGATTCTCCGGCGCCGTCTTATAGGCTATCCCCTTTTCATCGAGGAACGCCGCCGTCAGCTCCGCCCCGTCGCCGACCAGCAGGGCGGGCGCATCGAGAGCGGAAAGCTCCTCCGCAAGCTCCTCAAGGGAGATGGGCCGGTCATCGCACAGACGCACAGGTGTGCCGTCCTTTATCTCGAACAGGGCGTTGTATACCTGAGCACGCCTCGCATCCATCACGGGGCAGACATGGCCGCCGGCCATAACGCCGTGCCAAGCCATGGCCTCCAAGGTGGAAACGCCCACGCAGGGCTTGTTCGCCGCCCAGGCAAGGCCCTTTACCGTGGAAACGCCTATGCGTATCCCCGTGAATGAACCAGGCCCTTGAGCCACCGCGAAAAGCTCCAGATCGTCCATGCTCATCTCCGCGTTTTTAAGCATATCCTCCGCCATGGGCAGCAGCGTCCTGCTGTGGGTCAGAGCGCTGCACTGGCTGTACTGGGAGATTAGCCGCGCCCCATCGCACAGAGCGACGGAGGCCGCCTTCGCCGATGATTCAAAGCTCAATGTCAGCATAGGCTTCCCCCTCTATCGTGATTTTACGGCGCTGCTCGTCCAGCTTTTCTATGCTGACAGTCACCTCGTCGCCGTTAAACGCCTCGCGCACATTCTCGCTCCACTCCACGGCGCAGATAGCGCCCCGGCTGAGATAATCCTCCCAGCCGATATCAAACAGCTCGTCCGCACTGCCGAGGCGATACATATCAAAATGAAAGAGCGAGCGCGTCCCGATGTACTCGTTTACTATTGTAAAAGTCGGGCTTGAGACTCTGCAATCAAGCCCCAGCCCTTTTGCCATGCCCCGGACAAAGGCGGTTTTCCCCGCTCCAAGGTCGCCATACATAGCCACAACAGCCCCGTCAGGGAGCTTCCGCGCCAGAGCTTCGCCCAGCTTCTCGGTCTCCTGCTGGCTGTTGGTAAAAAATACCGCCATAACTTTCTCCGTAAAATTTACATTTTGGTTATTATAACACTCTTTCCGCCGTTGCGTAAAGAGCAATTATGTGATAAAATAAGACCGCTTTAGCGCGAGTATTTTGTTAATTTGTCGTCTCCTTGAAAGAGGTGTTATATATAAAAGCCCGTTTGAAGAAATATTCAAAGCTCTTTTTCCAGCGCGGGGACATGTTTTTGCTCTGCATCTGCCTTGTCTGCGCGTTTTACGGCATAACGATGGTGTATATCACAGCCTCCGGTATGTATAACGGCGGCTGGGCGATCCAGAACCCCGCCCGTCTCGTGCTGGTTCAGGTTTTCTCCATGTTCCTCGGCCTCGGTGCCTATGTCATTTTTACTTTTATCGATGCCGACCTTATTGGCCGCCAGTGGAAAATACTGTGCGTGCTGATAGCGGCGCTGCTGGTCGCCCTTGTGATCTTCGGTCAGGACGACGGCACCGGCAACAAGAGCTGGATCCGCTTCGGCGGTATCGGTATACAGCCGTCGGAGATCATCAAGGTCATATACATAGTCATTGCCTCATATCAGATGAGCTATCTGAAAGATCGGGGAGATATAAATTCCGTCTCCTCCGTCGCTCAGATGGTGGCGGGCCTGTTGGCGGTTTTCGGGGCGATAGTCGTCGTCTCCTCCGACCTGGGCAGCGCCGCCGTCATCCTGTGCATCTTCGTGGCGATGTTCTTTGCCCTGGGCGTCCGGCTTTACTGGTTTGCCATCGGCGGCGCGGCTGTCGCGGCGGCGATTCCCCTGCTGTGGACATATTTTTTGAAGGACTATCAGAAGCAGCGCCTTGTCGCCCCCTATGACCCCACTATCGACCCCTCGGGCTACGGCATCACCTGGCAGACCACTCAGAGCAAGCAGAGCCTCGCCTCCGGGCGGCTCACCGGTATTGACGCGGGTCACAATTCCACTATTTTCACCGGCAAGCATACGGACTTTATCTTTGCCGGCATCGGTGAAAAGCTGGGTATGATAGGCTGTATCATCGTGCTTATTTTGCTGACGATAATTGTTTTCCACTGCGCAAAGGTGGGTATCCGCTCCGGCAGGACTTATGATATGCTCATCTGCGTGGGCGTCGCAGCCTCGGTGGAGTTTCAGATGCTTATAAATGTCGGCATGTGCATGGGCAAGACCCCCGTTATCGGCATAACCCTTCCCTTCTTCAGCTACGGCGGCTCTTCCATGATGACCATGTTTGCCGCAATGGGTCTTGTGTCCGGCGTGAAATATAAGCCAAAACCACAATTGTTCTCAATGATGTATTAGCGATAAAAAATCTGCCGCACTGTTTGTGCGGCAGATTTTTTTATCTGTAATTATCCTGGCCGGCTCCGTAATCCACATAGTCCGCCTGAGAGTTAAAGTCACCGGGGCGGGTACCGTCCGCAGTCAGGCTGTGGAGCGTATCGTAATACATTGCGTAGACCGTCTCCGTATAGGGAATGACCCAGACCATCGCGGCATAGCCCGCAATGGGGATATTGCAAAGAAGATTCCAGCCGATGAAGGACAGATCGAGCACAAAAAGCTCCGTTTTGTGTCCGTCCATCATGCGCTTGCTCTCTCTGATGCAGTCCATTGGGGACATTTCCGGGTGGTCAATGAGCAGGTACACCGCCATGCGATAACGATAGCTGGCGATGATGCCCGGGATAACAAACAGCAGCGACCACAGAAACACAAAAATCCACTGGAGTATGCTCAGCACAATAAAGCGCCAGACCATGCCGAAGCCGTCCAGAAGGTTACCCCAGACGGGGGCAGCCCGGCGAATGGAGTTAAGCAGGAAAATAATGAAGCCCAGCGAGAAAATATCTCCTACAAGCTCCAGCGCGAAGATGATCAGACTCTCTCCGGCAGAGGGCATGGCAGACTCATACACTCTCATAGCAGCCGTAGTATTGCCCATGGCTATATAGTTCAGCGCCCGCTGCTGATCATCATAGCTGATGGACAGATTGGTAGCCAGAACGCCGATAAGCGTCATTACCAGCACCACCACGAGCCCCACATATATTATTTTGGGATTCGAATCACGGATGATCATCTTTGACTTGAATTTGATATCCTGACGGTTGATATACATCTCTCCCGTACCTCCCCTGTTTATTGTCATTTATTATAAGCAATTCTGTTCCCAGTGTAAAGCACAATTATTTTCGCGGCAAACTTTGCGAAAAAACCTTGACAAAGTTTGCCGCCGGTGATATTATAATCCGGCAAAAGTTGATATGCGCGAGTGGTGGAATTGGCAG
>DKYJ01000024.1:0-280 GCA_002493305.1 Clostridiales bacterium UBA7103
GGCACTCCTCTTTACTCGTTTCAAATAGGGAGATTTTTAAGAGGGGAAGAAAACGAAAGCTTCCCCTCTTAAACTGGCGCACACTCTTTGCTCATATCTCGCTCTCCCGCAAACCAGCCCCCCTATCGTCAAGCCGCAAAGCGGCTCGCCACTTCCCCCTCAGGGGGAAGCGAGTTAGTGCGCCGTAGCCCATCAGAAGGAAGCAAGTGTGTGCGGGCGGAGCCCTGGGGAGCTGCAAGTTTGTTCTGCGGTTCAACTTGGCTCTCCCTATGGGAGAGCT
>DKYJ01000024.1:600-17513 GCA_002493305.1 Clostridiales bacterium UBA7103
CTGAGAGGGCAATACGCGTGAGGCGCGAGGTTAGCACCGGCGTAAAGCCGCACCGCAGGGATTATCCTCTCCGTCTTGCCGCTGCGCGCCAAGCCACCTCTCCTTGCTGCGGCAAGGCGGGGCAGAGGATGGGCGCAAAGCTTCGGCAGAAGCGCAAAACCTACTACGCACCAACCTTGGCACACTCTGAGGGGAGCCAATGAATAGTGCGGAATATAGCGGCAGTTTTCCGCGTCAGCGGGAAACAGAGCGGTATGAGCCTGTTATTGCTCAGGTCACCAGCGCGCCGAGCGTCAGAATCCCGAGGTTTTTTTCATATATCGCGGGGAAGTCGGCGATGGGCAGAGGGTTTATGCCTCGCCCCGCCTCGATGGTATAGCCCGGCCGGTCGTAATCCTGTATGAACCAGTCTTTGTACCCGGCAAAGCCGGAGGCAAAGGGCGTATCCTCCGCCGTGTAGCCGGACACATCGGAGAAAAGCTCCGCTATCCGCCGGGAGCCTGCCGGTTCGTAGTCGGCAAAGCGCCAGTAAATGACCTCTCCCTGAGTGTGATAGGCCAAAATCAACGCCGGGTCATAGGCCAGTGTAAAGTCGTACATGGCTCGGCTCTCGGGCGCCGCCAACGGAGCGGGGCCCACATAGTCTGCCGGGGCGGGAGAGCGTATGCCCTGGGCGAATTTGTTCTCCCGCGCCTGTTCCCACTGCGCCGGGTATTGGAGATTCAGGTCAATGCCCTGAATGTTGGCTTTCCAGCCCGAGGGAAAGGAAAACTCCGGGTAATCCGCCGCAATAGCACGGGCCTGCTCGTAGTATTCTCCGGAGACGATGTCCCCCGTCACAAGGTCGATACCGTCCGGGTTGACCGCCGGAACGAGGCAGAGCGTAGCGTAGCTCAGGATCTCTGCCGCCGGAGTGCCAAAAACACTGCCGCCCCCGGCATAGGCCGCCGCAAGCTCCTCCGTGAAGCGCAGCAGAATGGGCGTGGTTATCCATTCGTTTGCGTGGTGCGCGGCGTTGTACAGTATCCGGTTCTGCCCTTCGCCCAAAGTCATTGTCCACAGCGGCCTGCCCATGTGGCTTTTGCCCGCCTCACCGGTGCGGATAAAGGGATAGCGCGCCGCAAGCCCCCGCACGCAAAAGCCCACCAGCGCGGAGCTGTAATCTATACCCGTGGGCACTACCTCGAACGGCAGCGGCACGATGAGCCGTTCCCCCGGCTGCAAATTTCCGGGCGTAACGCCGGGATTTGCCGTCATCAGCGCCTCCAGCGGTATGCCCGCCCTCTGCGCAATGGCCCAGAGTGTGTCGCCCCGTGCGATACTCTGCACCCGATAGCCCGTGTACCAGGGCAGCAGCGCACGGTGTGTGGCGTTCCCTGCGATGCCGTCAGCTTGTAGACCCATCGCCCTTTGGAAGGCGATGACGGCCGCCCGGGTCGCTCCGCCGAAGCGTCCGTCAGTCTCAAGAGTACCATAGCCCGCGCGGTTGAGCGCAAGCTGCAAAAGCTGCACGGAGCTGCCCGTGCTGCCCTGCCGGAGCACACGCATAGTCAGATCCTCCTTTATGCTGTAATCACTGTAAAATATATGCTGCTTTTGGAAAAAATTGACAATTTCCCGCAAAAATTTATTGTACGAATGAAATAAATAACTTTAAATTATTGACATTTTTTTGTTGGATTGCTATAATACTACCGGACATGCCCAAGGGCAGTCCAAAGTAAATTATATGGAGGAAAAACAATGAAAAAGATTCTTGCTCTTCTGCTTGCTCTGTGCATGGTCTTTGCTCTTTGTGCCTGCGGCCAGAAGGCCCCCGCTGAGAGCCAGGCTCCTGCTGAGAGTGAGGCTCCCGCTGAGAGCGAAGCTCCCGCCGAGACTACCGGCTGGGCTCCCGACGGCCCTGTCACCCTGATCGTTGCCTACAAGGCCGGCAACGGCACCGATGTTACCGCCCGTATTCTTGCTCAGTACGCTGAGAAGTACGTTGGCCAGACCATCGTTATCGACAACGTTGACGGCGGCTCTGGCTCTATCGGCTGGTCCAAGCTCGCCGAGGCTGAGCCCGACGGCATGACCATCGGCTTCATGAATCTGCCCAACTTCAACAGCTCCATCGTTAAAGAGCTGGGTACTTACACCACAGCCGACTTCACCGCGATCTGCAACCATGTCACCGAGACTTCTCTGGTCATCGTCCGTGCGGACGAGGATCGTTTTGAGGACATTGACGGTCTGGTCGCCTATGCCAAGGAGAACAACACCGTTGCCTCCACCAATGGCGCGCAGGCCTCCAACCATATCGGCGCACAGGCCTTTGCCAACTCCGCCGGCTTCAAGTACACCGATCTGCCTCAGGGCAACACCGCCGATGAGCTGACCTCCCTGCTGGGCGGCGAGGCTGACTGGTGCGTCGCCAAGGTCGCCGACATTGCCGGCCGTACCGATGTTAAGGTTCTTGCTTCTTTCTCTGAGGAGAGGCTTCCCGAGTATCCCGACGTCCCCACTCTGGGCGAGAAGGGCTACTATGACCAGTGGCTGGGCTCCTCCCGCTGCGTCGTTGCACCCGCCGGTGTGACCGACGAGATGGTCGCTTTCTACGAGGCCGCCTTCAAGGCCACCATGGAGGATCCTGATTACCTGGCAGCTGCTTCCAGCTTTGCCACTGATTTCAAGGATGCCGCCACCACCGCCGCTCTTATCGAGCAGCAGCAGACCTTCACCGAGAGCCTGAGCGAGGGCTTCTGGTACTGATAATCCCGATGGCATTATGAACGGGGCAGGGCAAAGCCCTGCCCCGTTTTCCTTGAAAAATAGTTTTCTGTTCATCCGCTTACCTGATTTATAGGAGTGATTTCCCTTGAAAATGAAGAAAACGGATATAGGCGTTGTGGCGTTTATGTATGTTGTGTGCGGCTTTTTCTACGCATACAGCTTCCAGCTTACTGAGGAGAGCCGGTCATATCCCCTGTTCACCATTATCCTTCTCTTTTTCCTTACTACCCTGTATTTGGTACAAATGATCATTGCCGCGCGCAAATTCGGCGTGGAGAGCGGCAAGGACGAGGTTTTCGCCGGGTTCAAGGCGCAGCAGTTCTTTGTCTCTCTCGGTCTTACGATAGTATATTTCTTTATGATGAAGTATCTGGGCTTCTTTACCGCCACCATCATCTTCATGGCGGCATCCCTGCTTTATCTCAAAGTTCCCCTGCTCCATTCCGCTATTGCTCTGGTTGCTGTGAACCTGCTGATCTACTTCGCCTTTGTGAAGTTCCTCGGCGTGAAGCTGCCCTCCGGGCTGCTGTTTTAAGGAGGCCAAACTATGCTTGAAACTTTACAGCTTATGGGTCAGGGCTTTATACACGCCCTTACTCTTGTTAACCTGCTCGCTATGGCCGGCGGTGTGGCGCTGGGCATAATCATCGGCTGCCTGCCGGGTCTGTCCGCTGCAATGGGCGTTGCCCTGATGCTGCCCCTGACCTTTACCATGCCCGCCGACACCGGGCTTATCGTGCTGGGCGCTATCTACTGCGGCGCGATTTTCGGCGGCTCTATCTCCGCCATATTGATACATACTCCCGGCACTCCCGCGTCCGCTGCCACTGCCATTGAGGGCTATCAGATGACCCTTCAGGGCAAGGCGGGCAAGGCGCTTGCCACCGCCTGCTGGAGCTCCTTCTGGGGCGGCCTTCTCAGCTGCATTTCCCTGTACTTTTTCTCCCCGCTGCTTGCGCAGCTGGCGCTGAAGTTCATGTCCGCGGAGAAGTTCTGGCTGGGCATCTTCGGCCTGACCATCATTGCCGGCGTTTCCAGCAAGTCCATCGTCAAGGGTCTTATGTCCGGCGCGCTGGGCCTGCTCATCTCCACCATCGGCCTTGACCCGGTTGACGGCACAAAGCGCTTCATGTTTGGGCAGTCCTTCCTTGCCGAGGGCATCAACACCACCTGCGCCCTGATAGGTCTCTTCTCCATGTCTCAGGTGTTCATTCTGGCCGAGAAGCAGATCAAGGAGCGCGCCAAGGCCGCGAAGTTCACCGATAAGATCCGCCTGACCCGCGGCGAGAAAAAGATGCTCGCGCCCACGGTCATCCGCTCCTGGATAATGGGCAACATCATCGGCATCCTGCCCGGTGCGGGCGCGTCCATAGCCTGCTTTATGGGCTACAACAGCGCAAGGCAGTTCTCCAAGCATAAGGAAGAGTTCGGCCATGGCTCGATTGAGGGCGTCTGCGGCTCTGAGGCGGCGAACAACGCCGTCACCGGCGGCTCGCTCATTCCCATGCTCACTCTCGGCATTCCCGGCGAGTCGGTCACTGCGGTTTTGATGGGCGGCCTCATCATCCAGGGGCTTGCCCCCGGACCCGAGCTGTTCACCAAGCACGCGGCAATGACCTACACCTTCTTTGCCGGTTTCGTTCTGGTGCAGTTCTTCATGCTGGCTATCGGCACGCTCGGCTGCCGCGGCTTTGCCCAGATCTCCCGCCTGTCCGACGCCATTCTGATCCCCTGCGTCACTGTTTTGTGCTTTGTCGGCTCCTATGCCATTCATAAGAACATGAGCGATGTGGTCGTCATGCTTGTATTTGGCGTGCTGGGCTACCTGATGCGCAAGTTCGATTTGAATACGGCCGCCGTTGTGCTGGCGCTGATCCTCGGGCCTATCAGTGAAAAGGGTCTGCGCGGCGCTCTGCGTGTCAGCGGCGGGGATATTGGCTGCCTGTTCGCCTCCCCGGTGAGCTGGGTGCTTATAATCCTCAGCGTTGTCGGCATCTTCTCCCCCTTCTTCATGAACAAGTTCGAGAAGAAGGTCACCGGCGAGGATGCTCCCGAATCCACGGATTGACAAAATATGTCTTGACGCGGCTGCCTGGCAGCCGCGTCTTTTCTATATTTGCGTAATGCTCCGACCTTTGTGCATATCCAACAAAAACGAGAGCCAAAATTTGGATTGTGAATCAGCCCGGGACAAGGTATAATGTAATGGGTATTCAGCAGACGGGAGCCGGATACAAACCTTCCGTCTGCCTGCCCTAATCTGACTGCGCGACCGGCTCTCCATATTTTAGCCGGCGTGACATTTATAAGGAGGAGTTTGTTTCCCCCGGCTCGGGGTGCGGCAGTGTGGAGACCTGCCGTAATGTGGGAGGCTTCGGCCCCTGCGAGGCTGCTTTTAACGGAGGTTGGGCAGTCGGAGCTAATGTATGGCAACTGTAACACTGAAGAATGTAAAGAAGATCTATCCCTTCGTCAGCGGCGAGACGAAAAAGAAAAAGAAGAAAAAGGACGCTGCCGATGAGGAGAAGAAGGTCAACCTTCAGGTCACCGAGCAGGGCGTCGTGGCGGTTCAGGAGTTCAATCTTGACATTGCCGATAAGGAGTTCATCGTTCTGGTCGGCCCCTCTGGCTGCGGCAAGTCCACTACTCTGAGAATGGTCGCCGGCCTTGAGGAAATCTCCGAGGGCGAGCTTTACATTGACGGCAAGCTCATGAACGATGTCGCCCCCAAGGACAGAGATATCGCCATGGTTTTCCAGAACTATGCCCTTTATCCTCACATGACAGTGTATGAAAATATGGCCTTCTCCCTGAAGCTGCGCAAAGAGCCGAAGGATGTTATCGACAAGAAGGTTCGTGAAGCTGCCGAGATCCTGGATATCACCCAGTATCTTGACCGTAAGCCCAAGGCTCTCTCCGGCGGCCAGCGCCAGCGTGTCGCCATCGGCCGCGCCATCGTGCGTGACCCTGCTGTCTTCCTTATGGACGAGCCGCTCTCCAACCTTGACGCGAAGCTGCGTAACCAGATGCGCGCCGAGATCATCAAGCTGCGTGAGCGTATCAACACCACCTTTATCTATGTCACCCATGACCAGACCGAGGCCATGACTCTGGGCGACCGTATCGTCATTATGCGCGACGGTTATATCCAGCAGATAGGCACTCCTCAGGAGGTTTTCAACAATCCGCGCAACCTGTTCGTCGCCGGCTTCATTGGTACGCCTCAGATGAATATGTTTGACGGCAAGCTCCTCCGTGAGGGTGATAAGTACTTTGTTCAGCTTGGCCAGCTCAAGGTCGAGCTTGACGAGGAGAAGCGCGCCCGTCTGGCGGCAAACGATGTCCCGAGCCAGGATGTGTATCTCGGTGTTCGTCCCGAGCATACTCTCCTCGGTGATGAGGGTGTTGTCGCCAAGGTCGATGTGTCTGAAATGATGGGCTCCTCCGTGCATCTGCACGTCTCTGCCGAGGGTAAGGACGTTATTATCATCGTCCCCACCACCGACATGAAGGGTCATTACAAGCTGGGCGATACCGTCCACTTCACCTTCAACGGCGCAATGGCTCATGTCTTCAGCAAGGAGACAGAGAAGAACCTCGAGTGGTAATTCGGATATAAAAGCACTTCAAGCCCCGCCGGTTGGCGGGGCTTGCTTTTGCTTTGCAAATCTGCGCCGATCCCTTGGCTCTCCCTTTGGGAGCGCTGGCACGGCTCAGCCGTGACTGATGGGGGCTGTCTTGCTTCGAGTTAAAAAGAAGCAACGAGCAAGGGTCAACTTTCTTGGCACCAAGAAAGTTGCAAAGAAGTGTTTAAGGGGAAGATTTCGTTTTCTTCCCCTTAAAAATCCCTATTTAAAACGAGTAAAGAGGAGTGCCTCTTTACAATCTCCCGTGCAAGACAAAGAGATAACGCGCTAAGTTAAAATAGTTGTGGGTTCGGGCGTATAAGAGCTCAAGTTTGCACTATCCAAAGGCCGCCCTGCGTAAGGGAAGCCAAGATTGATGCGGTGTAAACTTGATGCAAATCACCCAAAACCTGCACCGCACTCCTGCCTCCCTCTGACGAGGGAGGTGGGCAGGGTAAAGCAGCGAAACTGCAACAAAGCGTAGCGGTTGCAGTTTTGAGAGGAAGAACAAGCGAATATAGCGCAGTTTTTGCCACGCTTGGCGGAAACGAAGCGACATGAGCTTATTCTGACGAGACGGAGGGAGAGAAAATAAGAGACAGCAACAAAAAAACCATACAAAGAGTTCTTCCCTTTAGTCATCTTCGCGGACAGAGATACAAATCGTACACTTCCCCAATAAGAGCGCTCTTCGCCGGCCCTGCCAATTCGCTGTTTTGCCTAAGCTCACGCGTGTATTCTATCCAGCTATATTCTCCTTTTTCTGCGCAAAGGCGGCGGTATTGTTCCCGCTCCACAAGCAAAGCAATATAATGTACGATACACTCCCCCTCAATGGCGTCGTAAATCCAGAATACCTCATTATGCCGCGGCAGGGACTCCTCGTTCGGGGCGAAATCGAGCCAGGAATAATCAAAGTTATCTATCGCCCGGAGGACAGACTCTTTTAGTGCTTTTTTCATATCTCCTGACTGGGAGAGCAGCGCAAGAAAACACTCCCAGCTAAGCTCCGGCTCTTCTGCCTTTTGAATTTGAAACATTGCGTGTTCAGCGCGAAACAGAATCCTGCCAAGCAAGAGCTTGTTAAGCTGCTCATCGCAGATGTCCACGTATGGAAAGCTGTTTACAGTCTCGTACAAATGCCGGGGGATGCTTATGCAAATTTGGTCGCTGTCATAGTACACGCAGTCCTGTTCCATACATTGCCTGCTCCTTTATAAAGAAATAAATTTGATTCATATAGGCTATACATAGCCTGATTGTACCATGCGTAGCCTATAAAGTCAAACTTGTTTGTATATCCTAATATCAGATAAATTGAGATGTTAGGAGACGGACATGAACACAACAGAAGCGATACGCCATAGGATTTTGAGGCTCTGCGGTGAGCGCGGCATGACAATAAACAGGCTTGCCAACCTGTCCGCAGTCCCGCCCTCAAGCCTTAAAAATATTTTGTACGGGAAGAGCCAGAACCCTAAGATTTTGACCATAAAAATGCTCTGTGACGGGCTTGAAATAAGTCTCGGAGAGTTCTTTTCCACCCCGGAATTTGACCAGCTTGAGCAGGAAATCAAATAAAAGCACGGGATTTAACTTAGCAGAAGTTGCAGAGGGAGAATATAAATGATAGTATTCGACAGACTGTGGAAAACGATGAAAGATAGAGGAGTGTCCACTTATCAGCTTAGAGAGCGCTGCGGGATAGACAGCAAAACGATACGCAGGCTTCGCGCAAACGAAAATATCGAGACAAAGACTTTGGACAAGCTCTGCGCCGCGCTATCCTGCAAGCTTGAGGATATTGCGGAGTACAAAGCTGATTGAAAAGTCAACAAGCCCCGCTGCGATGCAGCGGGGCTGTTTTGCGTTCGGAAGGCGGTTATCAATATCTCTTTGGGTCGTTTGTTATCCCGAGTATATAGTCCACGGAGACCTTATATAGTGAGGAGAGCTTTATCAGCACATCTGTGGGTATGTCGCGCTGCCCCAGCTCATAGTTGCTGTAAACCTGCTGCGAGCAGTTGAGATACGTGGCAAGCTCCCGCTGTTTCATGTCGTTATCTTCCCTTAAATCCCGTATGCGCGGATACAAGCGGCTCCCCTCCTTTTTTGAGAGATAATAGCATACCGCAATTTGTTGTATTGACTTTTACTGCAAATTGCGGTAAAATTGACACACCATGTTGAAGTCCGGCAGAAAACATAAAAATTTGGGGAGGTTTCTATGAAATACTGCACTCACTGCGGCGCGGAGATGTGTGATGAGGCAGTAATATGCATGTGTTGTGGTTGTGAGGTAAATGCGAAAACCGCCGTGGGAGCAAAGGATGATACAATTGAAACAATTATAAAAATCTTTCTCATTTTGGGCTGCATTTCAATAGGCTGGTTGATCATTCCTTTGGCGTGGTGCATCCCTATGACCGTGGCGGCATTCAAAAAACTTAAAACGGGAGAAAAATTTGGCACAGGGCTGAAGGTTTGCATATTGCTGTTCGTAAGTTTGGTTGCTGGGATATGCCTGCTCTGCATGGAAGAATAGAGAAGAGAGGAGCGGAGTTTATGAAGTATTGTCCAAAATGCGGTGCGGAGGTTATGGACGAGGCGGTCGTCTGTCCAAAATGCGGGTGCAGCGTGGAGATGCGGAGAAAAGCGGTAGTTCAGCTAAAGACAAACAGAAGCCTTTTGAAATATATCCTGCTGTCCCTTATCACATTTGGTATTTACGGCATAGTTGTTATGTCCGGCGTAAGCACCGATATTAACATTATCGCGGCAAGATATGACGGGAAAAAGACTATGCACTACTGTCTGGTACTGTTTGTTTTTTCGTGGCTTACGATGGGGATCGTCCCTCTTGTGTGGTATCACAAGATGAGCGCCCGCATCGGCGGAGAGCTTAACCGACGCGGCATTGATTACAACTTTGGAGCGGGAACGTTTTGGGGCTGGGGTGTTCTGGGCACGTTGATTCTTGTGGGCCCGTTCATTTACATTCACAAGCTTCTGAAAGGCATGAATTTGCTTTCAGAAGATTTCAACACGAAAGGCTAATACCTCAAATTCCAAGCGCGGGCGAAAATTCACCCGCGCTTGTTATATTTCCACAATTCAGCAGCTAAATATACAGCAAATTCATCAAAACAAACGAATAACAAAAAAGCCCTTGCAATTTTTCCGGCTATCCTCTATAATCCATCAAGAAAAGAAGATTTTTAAGCTTCGGTACAGAGAGACCGGCAAAATCGCTTATATGGTGCGCCTGCGCCCGGAGGGGTGCGGTCTGCGTGCGCTGAGTGTGTCTTGTCGGTAGCGGCAGGGCATTTTTTCTGCGCATTTTTCACGAGGGCAAACGAGATTTAAGCTAAAAAAGGGAGGTCGGCACGGTGAAGCTCAAAGCACAGATAATGGACGAGGCGGCGCTGGGCCGCGCGCTCATGCGCATCTCCCATGAGATCGTAGAGAAGAACAAGGGCGCGGAAAATGTGGTGCTGGTGGGCATCCGCCGCCGGGGCGAGCCTATTGCCCGGCGTATCCGGGAGAACATCGTCAAGATCGAAGGTCTGGAGCCGCCCTGCGGCAGTATCGACATCAAGTTCTACCGGGACGATTTGACCGAGCTTGCCGAAAGCCCCGTTGTGAGAAAGGCCGAGCTGCCCTTCTCCGTCACCGACAGAGATGTGGTTCTTGTGGACGATGTGCTCTACACGGGCAGAACCGCCCGCGCTGCCATCGAGGCGGTGTTCACCTGCGGCAGACCGCGCAGCATCCAGTTCGCGGCGCTGGTGGACAGGGGTCACAGGGAGCTGCCCATCCGGGCGGACTATGTGGGCAAGAATATCCCCACCTCCCGCAGCGAGCTTGTGGAGGTGCGTCTGCCGGAGTTTGACAACGAGACCGGCGTGTTCCTTATGGAGCTTTAAACAGTCAGCAAAAATTTCATATAAAGAGAGGTACACAAAAATGGCAAAAGAAAAGAAGACGATCGACGGGCCTATCCTTGACGCCCGGACTCTGGGAACGCCCAAAATGCTGGTTCTGGGCTTGCAGCACATGTTTGCGATGTTCGGCGCCACGGTTCTCGTCCCCGCGCTCACCGGGCTTGATGTGGCGACGGCCCTGCTGTTCGCCGGTCTGGGCACGCTGCTGTTCCACCTGATCACCGGCGGCAAAGTCCCCGTGTTCCTTGGCAGCTCCTTCGCGTTCATCGGCGGCTACAACGCCATACGCACCGTTGGCATGGCCGCAGACGGCTCCGCCATCTTTGACAACGCCCTGCTGCCCTACGCCTGCTTCGGCGTCGCGATAGCCGGGCTCATGTATGTGATCCTCTCCGCTTTCTTCAAGATATTCGGCGTGAAGAAGGTCATGCGTTTCTTCCCACCCATCGTCACCGGCCCCATCATCATCGCCATCGGCCTGACGCTCTCCTCCTCCGCCATCTCCAACTGCCGCGCCAACTGGCTCATCGCCGTGGTCGCCATTGCCATTGTCATCGGCTTCAACATGTGGGGCAAGGGCATGACCAAGATCATACCGATCCTGCTGGGCGTGCTTGGCTCTTACATCTTCGCCCTGATAGTTGACCCCGCCGAGCGCGCCGCCGTTGCGACTGCGGTTGCCGAGGCAAGCTGGTTTGGCCTGCCCGTCCACTGGGGCAGCACCGTGTTCGGGCTTTTCGGCACTGAGGTCAACACCTCTCTGCTCTGGTCCTCCGTGTTCACCATCGTTCCCCTGTCTCTCGCCACCATGGTCGAGCATATCGGCGACATCTGCGCCGTCTCCTCCACCTGCGAGAAGAACTTCATGCAGGATCCCGGCTTCCACCGCACCCTTCTGGGCGACGGTCTGGCCACCACGCTGGCCTCCCTCTTCGGCGGCCCGGCCAACACCACCTACGGCGAGAACACCGGCGTTTTGGCGCTCTCCAAGGTCTATGACCCCCGCGTGATCCGCATCGCCGCCTGCTTTGCAATCCTCGTTTCCTTCTGCCCGAAGTTTGCGGCGCTGGTCTCCGCAATGCCCGTTGCCACTATCGGCGGCGTGTCCCTCATCCTCTACGGTATGATCTCCGCAGTCGGTGTGCGCAACATCGTTGAGAACAAGGTCGACTTCACCAACACCCGCAATGTCATCATCGCGGCGCTCATTCTGGTTCTCGCCATCGGCATCAATTACAGCGGCAGCATCCAGATCGGCATTGTCAGCCTCTCCGGTCTTGCGGTTGCCTCCATCGTGGGCATCCTGCTCAACGCCATCCTCCCCGGCAAGGACTACGAGTTCCAGCAGGAGGACGAGGGCGCGACCTCCGTCAACTTCAAGGTCTGAGCGTCAGACGAAAGCAATTCCATTTAAACAAAATAGAGCAAAATTGCCCTCGGCCGCATGGCCGAGGGCTTTTCGCGTTTTATGGTAAAGACAAATTTGCGTATTTATGCTATTATCTCAGCGGGTGATAAGAATGGATCAAGTCAAAACCGGAAAATTTATCGCGGCGCTCAGAAAAGAGCGAGGGCTTACGCAGGAGCAACTTGGAGAGCGGCTGGGCGTGACGAACAAAACCGTCTCACGCTGGGAGACCGGCAGCTATATGCCGCCGATAGACATACTTCTTGAGCTGAGCCGGGTGCTTGATATAAGCCTGAACGAGCTTCTCAGCGGTGAGCGGCTCAACGATGAACAGCTCCGGGTAAAGGCGGATAAAAATGTGCTTGAAGCCTACCGGGAGACGAGCTTTTCTTTGAAAGATCGGGAGAAATACTGGAAGAAGAAATGGCTCCGGGAGCATATCGCACTGATCGCCGTCTGGGTCATCGTCCTGCTCAACGCTCTGGTCTGGCTGTATTTCAGCGAACATATGTTGTTTGCCCCGCTGTGGACCGGCCTCTGCCTGATCGTATATATGTGGCTGCGAAACAAAATGATGATCTATGTAGAGGATAAGCTATATAAATAGGCTGAGCGTCAACTCTCGCGCCGCTGATCTTGATACAGACTGTTGCTCAAGATTTCGGCATGCTCTCCTGTGAACGCGCCCGCCGCGTATTCATCTTCCTGTAAATGCCACATGAACCACGCCGTCACATAGCCGTTAGCGCTGTACAGCACCGCGTTGTGCGCAGTGTTGAGCCGCCGCGCCATGAGCTTTGGAGCGTGAATATCATCATAAAGCGCTTGAAGCTGCTCCCCGGTCACAACCCAGTCATCCCCGCCGCCTGCCCCGGAAATCAGCATTATCGGGGCGTTTATAAGCGTCGCGTCATAGTCCCAGAACAGATCGTGCGCAAGCTCCTTATTGGTCGGGGACAGAGAGACGGCGGCCTTGTATGTACCCTTGTGGTCGATGTCTGTGATAGCGTTGATAACGCCGACACCGCCCTGAGAATGACCCACAATACCGACATTGTCAAAATCGACCTTGTGGTAAAAAATATTTAGTGTGTCCTCGAGCTTCTCGTTGTCATTCAAGCGCTCAAGATAGCGTAGGCACATTTCCGCTCCAAATGCGTTCCAAGAGTAAAGCTCCTCCGTACCGACAACGATAAAGCCCCAAGAGGCCAAGTGCCTTGCGACCGTGGGGTACTTTGACAGGGGCGTTCCGCTCCCGTTGCATAGAACAATGACGGGGTACTGCCTGTCACTGCCTTCAAGCTCCGCCGGGTAGTAGACAATGAACTTGTCAAATTGCTGCAAAACCGCGGATTCTTTTACGACCACCTCGTATCCGCCGTTTGCCATATACTTCGCTTCTATTTCCCCACCGGTCTGCACTGCCTGCTGATAGTCTGTCGGCGCGGCGGGTCTGCTGCTGAGTATTTTCCCGATTATAATTACAACAACGATTATAGAAAGTAAAATAAGCCCTGCGATTTTAAATGCTTTTTTCATCTTGCTCTTGACACCTCTCGGAATTTATGTTACGACAGTAACATAAATTCCGAGCTGAATCAATATGAAGCAGCGCAGATGTGACAAAAGGGAGCAAATTGTATCATGAAAATAAAGCGGGAAGCCTTGGTGGATGTGTATATAACGCAGGCGCTTCTGATGCTGCTGAAAAAGAAAGAATATAAAAATATTTCAATTACGGAAATATGCAAAAAAGCGGGCGTTACCAGAATGTCGTTCTATCGGAACTTTGAGAACAAGGACGATATACTTTTTAAACGAGTCAGAGCCGTTACGGACGAGTTCCTGAAGCAATCGGCCATCAGCTATAAAAACGACAAGCTCGGCAGCTATTTTACAAAGCTCTTTACCCATCTAAGGCAGCAAACGGAGCTTTGCAGCGCCCTCGATAAAGCGGGGCTTATCTATATGATAAAGGACGAATTTGACCGCGTTTTCCTGAACACATACCGGCAGGAATATGATGAATACAAGTCGGTTTTCCTTGCCGGGGGCATATATAATGTGTTCCTTCTCTGGTTTAAAAACGGTTGCCGTGACGCACCCGAAGCCTTGGCGAAAAGATTGGATGATATACTAACGCAATAGCTGTGCAGCTGACTAAACCCCTGCCGGATGGCAGGGGTTTAGTCATAAATCGGCTTTATTTCTTGTTCTTCGCGGCGTAGCGGAACATCCAAACCACGATGGCCAGCAGCGCCAAAATCACCAACAGACCCAGAACCGCGTCGATCAGCCCGCCGAGCAGTCCAACAGCACCGCTTATGAGCTTGTACGCCAGCACAACTATGCCCACAGCCACGGCGGCACCGGCTACGGCAGCGATTATTTTTCCAGCTTTCATTTGATTTTTCCTTTCAGGCTATTGTTTGCCCCAGCTTATTCAGAACTTCCCTGAAGTAAGCCGGCAGCTCCGTCTCCAGCCGTATATGCTCTCCTGTTCGCGGATGTATGAATTTAAGTGCCCGGGCGTGGAGACATTGTCCATCCAGTCCTTTTTCCGGCGAGGGCGCGCCGTAGGTGTAGTCTCCCAGCAGCGGGTGGCCGAGACTCGCCATGTGCACGCGGATCTGGTGCGTGCGCCCGGTCTCCAGCGCGCAGCGGATATGAGTATAGCCCCGATAGCGGTCGATGACCTGCCAGTGGGTCACGGCGGGGCGGGAGTTTTTCTCCGTCACGGCCATGCGCTTTCTGTCGGCGGGGTGACGGCCGATGGGCCGATCAACGGTGCCGCTGTCCTCACGCAGCCTGCCCCGGACAATAGCCTCGTATTCGCGGGAAAGGCTCCTGTCGGCAAGCTGGGCGGAAAGGCTCAGATGGGCAAAGTCATTCTTCGCGGCAATTATAAGCCCCGAGGTATCCTTGTCTATCCTATGCACGATGCCGGGGCGCAGCTCCCCGCCGATGCCGGAGAGCGACGCGCCGCAGTGGTACATCAGGGCGTTTACAAGCGTACCGTCAGGGTGCCCGGCGGCGGGGTGCACCACCATGCCCCGGGCCTTGTTGACGACTATCAGATCCTCGTCCTCATAGACCACGTCCAGCGGGATATCCTGCGCAATGAGCGCCGTATCCTCCGCCGGAGGCAGGCAGAGCCGAAATTCCTCCCCGGCGGAGCATTTGTAGTTCTTGCGAACCGGCACGCCGCCCTGCGTCACATGCCCGTCCTCCGCCAAGCGCTGAGCCGCGCTGCGGCTCAGACCCTGTACAGAGCGCGCAAGGAGAGCGTCGATACGCTCGCCGCTCTCCAAGGCTTTGACGGTTATTATATTTCCGTCCATATTGCTTTATTTGAACTCGTTGAGAATGTCGTCAAGGTCGAAATCCTCCGCGCTCTTGGCGGATTTGGCAGCCGGAGCAGGCGCGGGCGCGTCTATCGGAGCCGCGGGCGTGGGTGTCGGAGCCGCCGGAGCCACAGGCGGCGCATAGCTGGGCTGTACGCCTGCACGGGCGTTGGCACGTTCCCACTCGGCGAAGGGGTCGTTATCCGCCGCGTTCTGAACAGGCGCGGCAGTGGGGACGGCAGTGGGCGCGGCAGGGGCAGCGGCAGCCTCCGCTCTCTGGCGGGCAGCGCGCGCGGCCTTATACTGCTCATATTCGTCCTCATGCTTGCGGCGTTTTTTGGGCTTCTCGGCAGGGACTTCCTCTTCCGCGACAGGCTCAGCCTTGGCCTTTTTGCGGGCGGGGCGATCCTCTTCCTCGTCGTCCTCCGCGAATTCCTCGTCACCCTGGGGGCTCCGTTCAAGGAACAGCGCCAGAATGAACACCACGCAGAACACGGTTATCACAATATCCGCCACATTGAAAATGGGGAACCAGTCCAGAAAGCTCAGCTCAAACTTGAACATATCCTGAACGTAGCCATAGATCACTCTGTCAAGGCAGTTGGAAAGACCGCCCGCCGTGACCAGCACGATGCTCCAGCGGCTGACAGGGCCAGAGATGAACTTGGTGGCCAGCGCAAGGATCACTGCGACGGTGAAAACACCTGTCAGAATGATGAAGTAAATTCGTGCTCCGCCGCCGCTGAGGAAACCAAAGGCGGCGCCGTCATTATGAAGGTTGACAAGGCTGACAACACCGGGGATAAGACCCTCACCCAGGGAGTCCATGGGGATAGCGCCCGCGACCCAGTATTTCACCCACTGGTCGATTATAACGACCACCAAGGCAACTATTGCGTACAGCATATCTCTCTCCAATCTGCTGCGGCACAGCCCGCAGCGCGAAAATTAGTCGTCCGTGCGGCAGAGCTTACAGCTTTGCGACCACAGCGGCACAGCGGGGGCAAAGCCCGGTTTCGGGATCGGCCTGCTCGGAATGCATCCAGCAGCGGGGGCACTTGGTGCCCGGCGCCTCGACGACAGCCACGGACAGCCCGGGGTTCTTCACACCCTGGCCGGTGACGGCCTCGGCGGGGAGCTCCTCGTCCTCGGTGATGAGGCACTTGGACACAATGAACAGCTCCGCAAGGTTCATGCCGGAGATGCTGTCCACCTGCTCCTTGGCGTCCTTGCCAACATGCAGGGTAACGGCGGCCTCAAGGGACTTGCCTATACGCTTTGAGCCGCGGGCGGCCTCGAGCACACCGTTCACATCGTCTCTCACGCTGATGAGAGCATCCCAGCGGGCAAGAGCCTCATCGCTGAGAGCGTACTCGGCAAAGGGCTTGTTCATGCAGTTGAGCACGACATTGCGCCCGTCATCACTGTCGCGGTGGGGCATAGCCGCCCAGATCTCATCACAGGTAAAGGCGAGGATCGGCGCGAACATCTTTGTCATGCTGTCAAGGATCAGGTAAAGCGCGGTCTGAGCGCTGCGGCGCTTGAGACTGTCGCGCTGCTCACAGTAGAGCCTGTCCTTGATGATGTCGAGGTAGAAGCTGGAAAGCTCAACCACGCAGAAGTCGTTGATAGCGTGGGACACCACATGGAACTCGTAATCATAGTATGCACTCTCGACCTTCTCGATCAAAGCGTTGAGCTTGGTGATAGCCCAGCGGTCAAGCTCCTCCATATCCTCGGGAGCGACCAGATCATTCGCGTCAAAGCCGTCAAGGTTGCCGAGGCAGTATCTGGCGGTGTTGCGGAACTTCAGGTA
>DKYJ01000024.1:17809-19158 GCA_002493305.1 Clostridiales bacterium UBA7103
TAGTTCTGGCTCAGCTGCTTGAAGATCTCCTTGGAGCAGCGCACATCAACGTGGTAGTCCGCAGAACCGGCCCAGAGGCGGATCATATCCGCGCCGAACTCATTGATGATGTCGGCGGGATCGACACCGTTGCCGAGGGACTTGTGCATGGCCTTGCCCTCACCGTCCACAGTCCAGCCGTGGGTCAGGCACTCGCGGTAGGGAGCGCCCTGCCCCAGCGCGCCGACAGCAACCAGCAGCGAGGACTGGAACCAGCCGCGGTACTGGTCGCCGCCCTCCATGTACATGGTGGCGGGCCAGAAGCCCTGATCGCGCTTCATGGCGCAGTAGTGGGTAGAGCCGGAGTCAAACCAGCCGTCAAGAGTGTCGGTTTCTTTCGTGAAGTGGATACCGCCGCAGTGGGGGCACTTGAAGCCCTTTGGCAGCAGCTCCGCAGCGTCCATATCAAACCATGCGTTGCTGCCCTTCTCTTCGAAGATACCGGCAACGGACTCGATAGTCTCGTCAGTGCAGACGGGCTTATGGCAATCCTCGCAGTAGAACACGGGGATGGGCAGACCCCAGCGGCGCTGACGGGAGATGCACCAGTCGCTGCGCTCGCGGATCATGGCGCCCATGCGATCCTTGCCCCAGGCCGGCAGCCAGCGCACGTTTTCGCAGGCGGCCACGGCGTCCTCCTTGAAGGAGTCGACAGAGCAGAACCACTGGGGAGTGGCGCGGAAGATAATGGGGCTCTTGCAGCGCCAGCAGTGGGGATAGCTGTGAATAATATCCTCGGAGGCAAAGAGCATACCGCTCTCTTTCATGTCGTTAAGAATGACGGGGTTGGATTCGTCGGTGGTCATACCGGCGTACTTGCCGGCGTAATCGGTGTGGCGACCCTGATCGTCAACAGGAACGACCATTTCCATACCGTAGCGCATACAGGTCAGATAGTCGTCCGCGCCGAAGCCGGGCGCGGTGTGGACGCAGCCCGTACCGGAATCCATAGTTACATAGTCCGCCAGAAGCAGGCGGGAGGTCTTGTCGAGAAAGGGGTGCCGGGCAAGCATATTCTCATAGAAGCTGCCCTCGTGCGTCTCGACGAGCTCGTACTCGTTAAAGCCGCCGATATTCATGACCTTTTCCGCCAGATCCTCTGCCATGATGAACATTTCGCCGTTGGGCGCCTTGACGATGGCATAGGAAGCGGTGGGGTGCAGCGCGATGGCCAGGTTTCCGGGCAGGGTCCAGATAGTGGTCGTCCAGATGAGGAAGGAGAGCTTTGAAAGGTCAAGATGGGAGAGCTTGCCGAGATCGTCCTTCATGGGGAACTTCACATATACGGTGGTGCAGGGGTCGTCCTGATA
>DKYJ01000024.1:19438-38728 GCA_002493305.1 Clostridiales bacterium UBA7103
GGGTCGTCCTGATACTCGATCTCCGCCTCGGCCAGCGCCGTCTCGTCCTTGGCGCACCAGTAGACGGGCTTAAGCCCCTTGTAGATGTGCCCGTTTTTATACATCATGCCGAAGATGCGAACCTCGTCCGCCTCGAAGCCCTTGTCCATGGTGCGGTAAGGATGCTCCCAATCGCCGATGACACCCAGACGCTTGAAGCCCTCCATCTGCCGCTGAACATACTTCTCGGCGTACTCGTGGCAGGCGGTGCGGAAATCGGCAACGGACATGGCCTTGTGGTTGAGCTTCTGCTCCTTGATGATGGCGCTCTCAATGGGCATACCGTGGTTATCCCAGCCGGGGATATAGGGGGTGTAGTATCCGCGCATGGCGGCGGAGCGGGTGATAAAGTCCTTGATGGACTTGTTGAGCGCGTGGCCCATATGGATATCACCGTTGGAGAAGGGAGGGCCATCGTGCAGATTGAAGAGGGGCTTGCCCTCGTTTTTCTTCAAAAGCTCGTTGTAGATGTCCTGTTCTTCCCACTTTTTGAGCATATCAGGCTCACGTTTGGGAAGACCCGCGCGCATGGGAAAGTCAGTCTTTGGCAGATTGAGTGTTGCGTTAAAATCCTGTGACATAGTCAGTCTCTCCTGTTATCTTCCAATCAATAATATATCAAGCAACGGGGCGCACGCTTTCCGCGCCCGCCCCGTAAAAATCAAAGCAATGCCCGCGCTCCTTTTCAGAAGGAGAAGGGCTGGGTGCTGCCGAGCTTATCGGCAGGCTTGGCAGAGCTTTCCGCCGGGGTGATGTCAATGTTGAGCTGAGCCTCGGGCCGTATTCGCGCCACAGACTCCTCAATGCTGCGCACAGTGTCCTCCACGCCGGACGCGCCGGCGGCTTCGGGAGCCTCCGGCTGGGGAATAATACCGCTTGCAATGGCATCGACCTTTTTGATCTGAGCGTCGCAGAGGGCGCGGATCTTGTTGAAAAACTCGTTGGAAGCGGCCTTGGCATCGGCCAGACGGCGCTCCTGCTTTTTGGTCTCGTCCTCAATGGCGCCGACTCTTGCGCGAACCTGACGCTCCGCGTCAGCAAGCATGGCGGCGGCGCGCTGACGAGCCTCGTTCTCGATCTGAACGGCCAGCTTCTGGGCGGAGATGACCGCCATGTTCAGCGCTTCCTCGTTGCTGCGATACTCCTCTATCTTGTCCACGAGGACTTTCATCTTGCTCTTGAGGACGGCGTTCTCCTTCTGGGAGGCGGTCACATCGTCGGCCAGCTCCTCCAGAAAATCATCAACGGAAGCCATGTCGTATCCGCCAAATTTCGCCTTTTCAAAGGTTTTCTCACGAATGTCCTGTGCGGTAATCATATGTTTATCCACCTTTCTCTGTTTGCTGCTGTGTCAGATAAAAATGCCGGGATCAGAAATATTGCCCGTCGCTCTCCGGCTGACCGGACTGTGTCCCCAGAATATCGACGTTTGCCGGGGTCACAAAATAGGTCTTGGCGGAGATGGGGGTTATCTTGCCCTGAAGGGCATAGGTGATGCCGGACAGGAAGTCCAGCAGTCTGCGGGCCGTATCCGTCGGGAGCCCCTCCAGCGTCATCACCACCGAGCGCCCCTGATTGAGATGGCTGACAAGCTCGCCCGCCTCGTCAAAGGACTTGGGGTTGAAGAGTATGACCTGAGTCTCATTCCCACCGAAATTGACCACACGCTCTCTCTGAGGGGCTTTGGGCTTGGGGTTCTTTTTGCCGAAGCCGCTCCAGAATCCGCCGCCCTCACCGCCTGACTTTACCGCCTTGCGGGGTGCGGCCGCCTCCGGCTCGTCATCGAAGCCGTCGTCAACCGGGCTCTCCGCCGGGCTGGGTTTGGCGGGTTTTCTCAGGCTGCTGTCCGCGCCCTCGAAGAAATCCTCGTCATCGTCATATGGTTGGGTGAGCTTGCGAAATTCATCCATGAAACCCATGGCCTTGCCTCCAGTGAGAAATGCTAATTATAGACCCGTGCTCCAAAAATGGCGGCACCAACTCTGACCATGGTCGATCCGCAGGCGATAGCCTCGGTGTAATCGCCCGACATACCCATGGACAGAAAATCCATAGATACATTATCGTATTTTTTTTGCCAATTGTCAATAAAAAGCTGTTTCATAACTGTAAAATAAGGGCGATTTTCTTCCGGCAAAGCGCAAATTGGGGGTATCGCCATCAATCCGCGCACCCAAACCGAGGAAAATTCACCGCATTTTTCCAAAACCGCGCCGATCTCCTCCGCGCTGAAGCCGGACTTTGATTCCTCGTTGGCAACGTTTACTTCCAGCAAAACCTGTTGCTTAATGCTTTTGGCCCTTGCCGCCGCGTCTATGGCGGCAAGGAGCGGGAGGCTGTCAACACTGTGGATAAGCTCCGCCGCTCCCACCACCTGCTTTACTTTGTTGCGCTGGAGATGGCCAATAAAGTGCAGTGGGCAGCCCGCATAAGCGCCCTGAGCGTTCTTTTCCGTCAGCTCCTGCACGCGGTTCTCGCCACATGCGTCCACACCCGCCGCGATGGCCTGCTGTACACGGTCGGCGTCGTTCATTTTGCTTGCCGCGACAAGGCAGATATCCTTCGGATCGCGCCCGGCGGCAATGGCGGCTCTGGCTATGTTTTCGCGCACCAGCGCCACGTTTTCGGCAATGCTCATAGCTATCCTCCCACGGATCACTCCGTCAGCACCTTGTCCCCCACCCGCAGAGCTTCCGCCCCGGCGGGAAGCACAATGCTGACCTGATCCTGAGTGTATATTATTTCTACCTCTCGCCGCTCTGTCTTTCCGGCGGTGAGGATATTGACAAATTCAGACCCGCCGTCGCTGTGGATAGCCGCGGCAGGCACCTCCAGCCCTGTGTGCTCAGCGATCAAAAGCTCGCCCGCGCACTTTCTCAGACACAGGCAGTCAGGGCTCATGACGCCTGCGCGCAGCAAAAGAGCGGTGCTGCCGCCGCTTTCATCAATGGCACAAAGCTGTGCCGGGATCGGCCCCTCTATGTCCTGAAGCAAAAGCTTAACCTGTGCCGGGGCCTCGACAGGGCAGGGCTGCTCCGTTACGGCGGCATAGTACCAGCAAAAATCATAGACCAGCCGGCAGCCCTCCGCCTTTTCAGGGGCACATTCCATCAGCGCCTCCACCCGCTCAATAGAGAAGGGAAACAGCGCCTCCGGCGAAAGAGCTTCGCAGCCGTCACCTCCGGAAAAGCACAGCGCGGACTCCGGAGCAAACACCGCCTGAGAGCCACCCAGCGCCGAATCCGCGGAGATACGCGCCCCCTCCTCTATATCCGGCGGCACCTCAGCGGGCAGCAGCGTCTCGCGGCGCAGGGCAACGCCCGAAAGCGGGACGCTCTGGCGGAGACTGCCGTAGCAGACCGCCACTGTACGCCGCCCGGGAGCGAGGCCGAGAAGCCCCGCCCCCAGATACGCGCAGGCGGCCAGAAACAGCACCGCCGCCACGGCGCGCAGATACGGCGCGTTATGTATCCGATCCAAGATCCAGCGGCCGGGGCGGGACGATGGTGGATATAGCGTGCTTGTAGATAAGCTGCTGCTTGCCGTCGGAATCCAGTATCACGGTAAAGCCGTCAAAGCCCTTGACGATCCCGTGAAGCTGGAAGCCGTTCATCAAAAACATGGTGACATTGAGCCTGTCACGCCGGGCGATGTTCAGGAAGCCATCCTGGAGATTTTGCGTTTTCTGCATTTTTCAGCCAACTCCTTTTTCTTGAGGTAAGCGCTGAATAGATCCCGCTCGCCGATTTATCCGTCGCTTGCCCTGAGCAACTATTCTCTGTCGCTCATTTTAGTATATTGCTCACTATGTAAGCGAGCCTATCATATACCGCGGCTGTGCAAAAACTCTGTCGAAAGCCGTCGCGCCCACGCAAAGTCGGGCAAGGCTTCCCAATTTATTTCCAGCGCCCCCTCCCAGCGGCGAAACCAAGTTATCTGCCGCTTGGCGTAACGGCGGCTATTTTGCTTTATTAAGTCTATGGCCTCCTGTGTGGCGCAGTCCCCGCGCAGGGCGGCGGCCGCCTCCTTGTAGCCTATGGCCTGCATCGCCGTGCAGTCCGGCGGCACGCCCTCCCGGAGCAGCTGCGCGACCTCCTCAAAAAGTCCGGCGGAGGCCATCTCCTCCACCCGGCTGTCGATGCGGCTGTAAAGCGCCGCGCGGTCTGCATAATTTAAGACTATCCGCGCCGCGTCATACCGGGGCGGCAGAACCTGCGTGCGCCGGTCGTGCTCCGTGGCGGTGACGCCGGTGAGAGTGAAAATCTCTATCGCCCGGACTATCCGGCGCTTGTCCGAGGGGTGGAGCCTCTCCGCCCGCTCAGGGTCAAAAACCCGAAGTTTATTCAGCATGGCCTCCCCGCCGCTTTTGTCGTATTCGGCACCCAGCCGTGCGCGCAGACCCTCATCCCCGTCGTCCCGGGCGGCAAAATCCCTCCCGGAGAGCAGGGAGTCTATATAAAGTCCCGTGCCGCCCACTATAATGGGCAGCTTCCCGCGGGTCAGAATGTCCTCGCAGCACGCGGCGGCCTCCTGTACATAGCGGGACACGGAATAATCCTCCCAGGGCTCGGCCACATCGAGCATATGGTGCGGGGCAAGGTTTTGCTCCCCGGCGCTTGCCTTGGCGGTGCCTATATCCATGCGGCGGTAGACCTGCATGGAGTCTGCGGAGACGATCTCTCCGTTAAATTCCCGGGCGAGCTCTATTCCAAGCCGGGTCTTGCCCGAAGCGGTGGGCCCGGCGATAACAACGACCTTTTTCATGGCTCAGACTATGCGCTTGAAGCGCTTGTCAAGGTCGCGGCGCGTGACCACAACGCTGACGGGTCGTCCGTGGGGGCAGTATTTTATTCTGCCGGAGACGACCTCCTCCACAAGGGCCTCCAGCTCCTTTTTGTCGCTGTCCCAGCCCGCCTTTATCGCCGCCTTGCAGGCCACCGTGTGCAGGATCTCATCTCTGGCGGAGGCGGGGTCGGGGGTCTTGTGGCCGCGGAGCTTTTCGCATATCTCCTCCACGGCGGCCGCCGCCTCCGGCGCGTCCATGTCCGCCGGGAGCGCACGGATTATATACTCCCGCTCGCCGAAGGGCTCTATCTCAAAGCCCAGCGCCGCGAGCAGCTCCCCTTTGTTTTCAAGCAGCTCTCCGTCCTCCGGGCTGAGCTTGAGCGTCACCGGGCAGAGCAGGCTCTGGGCCATGATCTGCCTGTCCTGAGCCTTGAGCCGGTCAAAAATCATGCGCTCGTGAGCGGCATGCTTGTCTATCAAAATCAGCTCCTGCTCACGTTCCACGATGATGTAGGTTTTCAGGGCTTCACCCACTATCTTGTGGTCGGGCGCCTGCAAACTTTCAACATTTTGAACAGGTTTTTCAACAGTCAAATCAGTGAAAACCGGCTCAAAGCCCGTCGTTTCGGGGCTTTTTGGCTCGGTTTTTGCCGAAAAAAGCGGCGGCGGCGCAAAAGCGGCGGGACGGTAGGAGACAGCCGGACTTTTGAAGCTCAAATTCCCTCCGGAGGGCGCTGCCGGGGCGGCGCTGAAAGCGTATTCCGCCCGCCGGGAAACAGGCTCGGGCAGGGGGTCATATTTTGGCGCGGCCACAGGTGCTGCCCCGGCCTCCGGGGCGCTGCGATCCTCGTTTTCAAGGGCCGTGAGCACCGCGTGATACACAAGGTCAAAGACCTGCTTCTCGCTTGAAAACTTCACCTCTGTCTTTGCAGGGTGGACATTTACATCCACATTGCCAAGGCCGATATCCAGATACAGCACGCAGGCGGGGAAGCGCCCGGTGAGCAGACTGTTTTTGTATGCCTGCTCCACCGCGCTCTGCAAAAGGGCGGAGCGTATGTATCTGCCGTTGCAGAAGAAATACTGCGCGGCGCGGTTTCCGCGGCAGAGCGCCGGGGAGGACACAAGGCCGCTCACGTGCATACCGTTCTCTTCACTTTGACAGGGGAGCATCGCGGAGGAGATATCCCGCCCCAAAAGCGCGTACACGCAGGACTCGACCTTCCCGTCGCCGGTGGAGAAAAACTCCTCCCGCCCGTCGCGGATAAAGCGCAGGGACACATCGGGACGGCCCAAGGCGCAGCGAAGGGCAGCCTGCATACAGGCGGAGGCCTCGCTCCGGTCAGACTTGAGGAACTTGAGCCGCGCGGGGGTGTTGAAGAAGATATCCTCCACCGTCATCACCGTGCCGGTGGGGCAGCCGCAGGCGGACATATCCAGAATATCCCCCGCGCTGAGAGTCATCACCGTGCCGTCGCAGCCCTCCCTGCGGGTGCGCAGCTCTATGTGGGATACGGCGGCGATGGCGGCCAGAGCCTCTCCGCGAAAGCCCATAGTCCCTATGGCCTCAAGCCCTTTTTCGTCATGGAGCTTGGAGGTGGCGTGGCGCAAAAAGGCGATGCCGGCGTCCTCCGGCGCCATACCGCAGCCGTCGTCTGTGACTCGGATAAAGGTGGCGCCGCCGTCCTTTATCTCCACGCAGATATTTTTCGCTCCCGCGTCAAAGGCGTTTTCCACCAGCTCCTTGACAACGGAGGCCGGGCGCTCCACGACCTCGCCGGCGGCTATCATATCCGCCACATGGGGCGCGAGTATATTTATAACAGGCATAGTGTTCCTCCTGAAATATAAATGGGGTACAAACCTCCGCTTTCCTTTTTCCCCTCCGGCGGTATAGACCACCACAGCACCCACTTGCTTCCCCCTGAGGGGGAAGTGGCGCGCAGCGCCGATAGGGGGGCTGCACTGCAACAGTGTAAGATAGAGCAAGCCAGCCCCCCATCAGTCAGCTTGCGCTGACAGCTTCCCCTCATGGGAAGCCAAGGCGCCAGCGGACGCAGAAAAAATAAGCGGAAAATGGAGTTTTCGCCACAATAGGCGAAAACGCAGCGGTGCGAACTTCTTCTATCGTCATTATACAGGATTTTTATTGAAAATTCCACCCGGTTTATGTTAATATTATCTGTAAACTTTTTATAAGGGACAGAGCCATGAAATACGAAAGAAAGACAATAGATATATCCGAGATACAGGCGCAGGAGGCTATCTGCGCCAGAATAAACCAGCGCGTCACGCAAAACGGCGCGCGGCCGCTTGCCATGGTGGACACCTACGGCTGCCAGCAAAACGAGGCCGACAGCGAAAAAATCAGGGGCTATCTCGCCGAAATGGGCTACGGCTTCACGCAGGATGAGTTTCAGGCCGACGTTATCGTCGTGAACACCTGCGCCGTGCGCGAGCACGCGGAGATGCGCGTTTTGGGCAATGTGGGCGCTCTCAACCACACCAAGAAAAATAAGCCCGGCCAGATCGTGGCTGTCTGCGGCTGCATGGTGCAGCAGGCGCACATGGCCGAGAAGATAAAGCTCTCCTACCCGGTGGTCGACCTCGTGTTCGGCCCGCATGAGCTTTGGCGCTTTCCGGAGCTTTTGGAGCGGGTGATGACCGGGAAAAAGCGGGTCTTTGCCGCCGACAAGAGCGACGGCGTAATGGCCGAGGGAATTCCCCAGCAGCGGGACGGGAAGGTCAAGGCCTGGCTGTCCGTCATGTACGGCTGCAACAACTTCTGCTCCTACTGCGTCGTGCCCTATGTAAGAGGGCGCGAGCGCTCCCGCAGGCCGGAGGACGTGCTTAACGAGGCGCAGGAGCTGGTGCGGCAGGGCTATAAGGATATCACTCTGCTGGGTCAGAACGTGAACTCCTATGGCAAGGACCTAGACTGCGGGGTGGATTTTTCCGACCTTATCCGCATGATAAACGATATTCCCGGGGATTTTCTCATCAGGTTTATGACCAGCCACCCCAAGGACGCCACGGAGAAGCTCTTCAAAACCATGGCCGAGTGCAAAAAGTGCGCCCATCAGCTCCACCTGCCTGTCCAGTCCGGCAGCGACAGGGTGCTCAAGCGCATGAACCGCTGCTATGACCGGGAGAAATATCTTGCGCAGGTCGCCCTTGCCCGCAGCTATATGCCCGACCTTGTTTTGACAACGGACATCATCGTGGGCTTCCCCGACGAGTCGGAGCAGGATTTTGAGGACACCATAAGCCTCTGCGAACAGGTGCGCTACGACGCGATGTTCACCTTTATCTACTCCAAGCGCGTCGGCACTTCCGCCGCCGTCATGCCCGACCCTTATACGCGGGAGGACAAGCAGCGCCGCTTTGACAGGCTCATCGAGGTCTCAAACCGCATCTCCGGCGAGAAGCATCAGGAGTATGTGGGCAGGACGGAGCTTGTGCTTGTCGACGGGGAGACGGGCAAGGAGGAGTATAATCTCTCCGCCCGCACAAACGGCGGAAGGCTCGTTCACCTCAAGGGCGATCCCTCGCTCGTGGGGCAGTTTATAAAGGCCAAAATTAGCGCCGGGAACACCTGGGCGCTGTATGGGGAGATAGAAAATGGCTGAGCTTACGCCGATGAAGCGGCAATATCTTGAAATAAAAGAGCAGCATCAGGATTGCCTGCTGTTTTTCCGCCTGGGAGATTTTTACGAGCTGTTTGACGATGACGCGAAGCTCGCCTCCAAGGAGCTTGACCTGGCTCTGACCACCAGAGACAGAGCCATAGAAAACCCTGAGGAGCGCACGCCCATGTGCGGCGTGCCCTATCACAGCGCCGAGGCATATATCGCCCGGCTCATCGCCAAGGGCTATAAGGTCGCCATCTGCGAGCAGACCGAGGATCCCGCCTTTGCCAAAGGGCTTGTAAGGCGGGAGGTGATCCGGGTCATCACCCCCGGCACCGTGACGGAAAGCTCCATGCTCGTCGATGAGCGCAGCAACTATCTCTGCTCGGTGTACTATAACGCCGGGCGGGGCGCAGTCGCCTTTTGTGATATCTCCACCGGTGAGTTCTGCTGCGCGGATTTCCCGGAGGACGCCGTGAACCATATCCTCAATGAGCTGGGGCGCTTTTCGCCCAGAGAGGCCGTGCTGGATTTCGGCGCGGAGCGGGAGAGCGCCGTGACGGAGTTTCTCACAAAGAAGCTCGGCGCCATGATAGAGCACGGCGGGGACATGTTCGAGTTCATGCCCGCCGCTGCGCGCATCTGCGCCCGCTTCGGCTTTGCCGATGTGGACGAGAGCGGCCTTGGCGGCAGCGAGGCGGCGGTCTGTGCCGCGGGCGCGCTGCTTAAATACATCGCCGAGACGCAGAAATTTGACATGAGCCATATAAACCGCCTCGATGTGTTCTATGGCGGCAGATATATGGAGCTTGACTGGGCGACGCGGCGCAGCCTTGAGCTGACGGAATCCCAGCGCACCGGGGAAAAGCGCGGGTCTCTGCTCTGGGTGCTGGATAAGACCCGCACTCCCATGGGCAGCCGCCTTCTGCGCTCTTGGGTGGAGCGGCCGCTTTTGAGCGTGGTGGAGATAAAGCGCCGCCACGCCGCCGTGAACGAGCTTTTTAAGGACAATGTAAAGCGCGGGGAGCTTATGCTAACCCTGCGGGAGATAAGCGATATGCAGCGGCTTGTCGGCAGGGCGGTGTACGGCACGGCCGGCGGGCGCGACCTGCGCTCGCTCTCCAACTGCGCGGCGCTTCTGCCACGGCTCAAGGAGCTGCTCGGCGGCTTCAAGAGCGCGGAGCTGACGGATATCCGGGGCATGGATATTCTTGAGGATATGCGCGCCGAGGTGGATAAGGCCATCTGCGACGAGCCCCCCTTCTCCGTCCGCGAGGGCGGCATAATCCGCCCGGGCTTCAGCCGGGAGCTTGACGAGCTGAGAAATATCCGCGATAACGGCGCGCAGGTTCTTAAGGAGCTTGAAGCCCGCGAGCGGGAGCGCACCGGCATCAAAAAGCTCAAGCTGGGCTACAACAAGGTCTTTGGCTATTATATCGACATTCCCCGCTCCGCCGGGCTTGAGGAGCCGCCGGAGGGCTATATCCGCAAGCAGACTCTTGTCTCCAGCGAGCGGTATTTCACGCAGGAGCTCAAGGAGCTTGAAAACACACTGCTCACCGCCAGAGAGCGGATAAACGAGCTGGAATACAACTATTTCTGCGCCGTGCGCGATACCGTCGCCGCAATGGTCGACAGGATACAGGCGAGCGCCGGAGCGGTCGCGCGGCTTGACGCGCTCTGCTCATTGGCGGAGGTCGCCGTCCGAAACGGCTATACCATGCCGGAGATGGACGCCTCCAACGAGCTGAACATAGTCGGCGGGCGGCACCCCGTCGTAGAGCAGGCCATGCGCGATGTGCTCTTTGTCCCGAACGACACCTATCTCAACTGCGGCGAGGACAGAGTCGCCATCATAACCGGCCCGAACATGGCGGGTAAATCCACCTATATGCGCCAGACCGCCCTTGTCGTCATCATGGCGCAGATAGGCTCCTTCGTCCCGGCCAAGAGCGCCACCATCGGCGTGGTGGACAGAGTGTTCACCCGCATCGGCGCGTCGGACGATCTGGCCTCCGGCCAGTCCACCTTCATGGTGGAGATGACCGAGATGGCAAATATCCTCCGCCATGCCACCCGCAGCTCGCTTCTGATTTTGGACGAGATAGGCCGGGGCACCTCCACCTTTGACGGCATGGCCATTGCCCGCGCAGTGCTTGAATACTGCGCGGATAAGAAAAAGCTGGGTGCCAAGACCATGTTCGCCACGCACTATCACGAGCTTTCCGCCCTTGAGGGGGAGATAAGCGGCGTGCGCAACTATAACATCACCGCCAAAAAGCAGGGCGGGAATCTGGTGTTTCTGCGCAAGATAGTCCGCGGCAGCGCGGACGACAGCTACGGTATCGAGGTTGCAAAATTGGCGGGCCTGCCGGAAGGCGTTCTGAGCCGGGCCAAGGCCTGCCTCAAGGAGCTTGAAGCCGGAAATTCTCTCCTTTCCGCCGTGGAACGCACCAGCGCAGAGACAGACCAGCTCAGCCTTGCCCAGCTCGGGGCGGACGAAGTGAGCCGCACCCTGCGGGAGACTGATCTTAACACGCTCACACCTATCGAGGCTATGAATCTGCTCTTTGAGCTCCAGAGAAAGGCGAGAGGCTGATGAAAAACGCACCGGAATTTACCAGCCGCATGAGCCGGGGCGAGACTGCGGCCGCGCTTGCCTATCTGCCTATTCACGCTGCCGTGCTGCCGGTGGGCTTGACCCTGCTGCTCATCGGCCGCAGGGACGCGGCGGATATAAACTTCATCGTTTATCTCATCGGCGCGGTATATATGCTGATCTTCGAATGGAAATTTCTCCGCCGGGAATTTTATTCGCTCTGCGACAGACCCCTTGAATGCTTCGTTCAGATACTGATTTGCTACGGTCTTATGCTGGGGCTGAATTTATGCGTAAACAGCCTGATGCTGCTTTTGAACTTTGACTCCAATCCGAACAATAACGCCGTCTCTGACCTTGCGGAGGTTAAAATGGGCGCCACCGCCGCAATGGCGATCTTCCTTGCGCCGGTGGTGGAGGAGCTTATCTTCCGCGGCGGGGTGTTCGGTCTGCTTCGGCGCCGTAACCGACTGCTTGCCTATGTGGTGAGTATTCTGGTCTTTGGCCTTTATCATATTTGGAGCAGCGCCATTGAAAACCCGATGGATCTTATCTATATTATCCAGTATATCCCGGCCTCTTACGCGCTTTGCCGCTGCTATGAAAGGACGAATTCCATCTGGGCGGGCATATTCCTGCATATGCTGAATAATGGTGTGGCAATAAAAGCGCTGGACTTTTTGGGAGGCATGGCCTGAGTATGGAATACACGATAAGGCCCATCGCGTATATGCACAGCGATTATAAGACCAAGTTCGGTATCCCCCGTCAGGCGGGGATAGTTGACGCGGTGGAGAGCCGCATCGTCTTTGAGCCTGAATACCGCAGCAGAGAGGCTCTGCGCGGCATTGAGAGCTATTCTCATCTCTGGCTCATCTGGCGCTTTTCCGCTGCCGAGCGAGAGGGCTGGTCGCCCACGGTGCGCCCACCAAGGCTGGGCGGCAATGTGCGCATGGGTGTTTTTGCCACGCGCTCACCCTTTCGGCCCAACTCTTTGGGCCTATCGTGCGTTCGGCTGGTTGCCGTGGAGGAGGACAGGGACAACGGCCCTGTGCTCCGTGTCGCCGGGGCCGATCTTATGGACGGTACGCCCATTTTTGACATCAAGCCCTATCTGCCCTATGCCGACAGCCACCCGGACGCGGATCCCGGAATCGCCCCGGATCCGGGAAAAACTCTTGAGGTGGAGTACAGCCCTGCGGCACGCGCCGCCGTGCCGGAGGAGAAGCTCGCGGGGCTTACCGGGATACTGGCAAATGACCCACGCCCTCGCTATCAGAGGGACGGGCAGCGGGTCTACGCCCTTGAATTTGCTGATATGGAGATCAAATTCTCCGTTGAGGACGGCGTTATAAAGGTTTTGAGCGCCGATAAAATACTTTGTCAGGAGGAAGGAAAATGAAAAAATTTGTTGCAATGCTGCTTGCCCTGTGCATGGTGTTTTGCCTGTGCGCCTGCGGCAGCGGTGAGAAGGAAGCGGATGTGCAGACCGGCACACTCAGCGGTTTTACCTAGGAAAACGCTTTTCTGGGCATTGGCTGTAAGCTCGATGAGAGTTGGACTTATGCCAGCGAGGAAGAGCTTGCCCAAATGATAGGCCAGACGGCGGAGATATTTGACGAGAAATATGCCGAGCAGCTCAAGAACGCGGATATGTTCTATGACATGATGGCCGTCACCGAGAACGGTCTCGTGAGCATCAATGTCATCATTCAGAATATTGGCCTGATATACGGCACGGCACTGTCTGAGGACAAGTATCTGGAGCTTGCCAAGGAGCAGATGGAGGAGCAGTTCGGGCAGACCGGCGCGGAAAATGTGGAGGTCGAGCGCATCACCAGAACCTTCGCCGGTGCTGAACATGAGGGCATTCTCGTCAGCTGCACCATTCAGGGCGTGCCCTATTACTGCACTCAGATGTGCATCAAGCAGGGAAAATACATCGGTTCCATCTCCCTGTGCAGCTTCAGCGAGGATCTCAGCGATTTCCTGATAGGCTACTTTTACGGGCTCGATGCCTGACAGCCAAATTTGAAAAAAGCTCCGCTTCTGCGGAGCTTTTTTCGTTTTCCGCATCGGGCAGTTGCGTCGGAGCCGGTTTTGCTGTAAAATATCGGATATGTCCCGGTTTTGGCGCGGACAGATCGGCAAAACAGGAGCTGATATTTATGGACGAGGACAGAAAAAACGAAGTATATTTTCTCATGTGCGAGAGAAAGTGGGTTTTTCACCTGCTGATGATCGTCGCGGGATTTTTTGGCGCTTATACATACTCCGTCCGGGGCAATGTGTTCTGCAACGCACAGACCGGGAATGTGGTGCTCATGGGGTTGGCGCTGGGCGCCGGCGAGTGGAGCAGGGCGATTTACTATCTTATTCCCATCTCCGCCTATCTTGCCGGAGCCTTTTTCTCAGAGCTGCTGCCCAATCCCGTCAAGCACAGGCTCCCGCTCCGCTGGGATACGCTGTTCATCGCCTTTGAGATGCTGATGGTGCTGGTGCTGGGCTTTGTACCGGATTCCGCCCCGGTGCAGATCTCTCAGGTGGCCATAAACTTTGTCGCCTCCATGCAGTATAACACCTTCCGTCAGGCGGAGGGGGTGCCCATGGCGACCACCTTTGCAACAAATCATATCCGTCAGATCGGCGTCAGCCTTGCCAAAGAGCTCAAGCACCGCCGCAGCGGGGTGGAAGCGGACAGAAAGAAGTTGCTGTTGCACCTTAAAATGCTGGCCTTCTTTCTGGCGGGCGCCGTTGCCGGCACCGTGCTCTGCCGTCTGTTTTTTGGCCGCGCCATCTGGGCGACGCTGCTTCCCCTCGGTGTGATCCTTTTCAGGCTTGTATATGCCGATCTGGTTCTGGAAAAGGATATGAAGGACATGAAGCCCATGGGGCATTGATAATTGAAAGGAGATTCTTTATATGAACCTGATAAGAACCGAATATAACGGCCTTGTCTGCGCAGAGGCGGAGAGCGACGACAGGGTGATAATCGACGCGCAGTCCGCCCTCGACCTGCTCATGAGCGCAAAGTATGAGCTGGGCACGAAGAATATTCTCATCTCAAAGCGCCTTGTGGCTGAGGATTTTTTCATCCTCAGCACCGGTCTTGCCGGGGAAGTGCTGCAAAAGCTGATAAATTACGGCGGCCGCATCGCCATTTATGGGGATTATTCCCGCTATACCAGCAAACCGCTGAAGGATTTTATCTTTGAGAGCAACAAGGGCAGAGACGTTTTCTTCGCCGCCACCCGCGATGAGGCTCTGGATATGCTCTGCAAACAAGTCTGATGACTATCAGAAGATACAAATCCGCCGACTGCGTGGTGCTGGCGAAGCTCTTTTATGACACCGTCCACGCCGTCAATGTCCACGACTATACCGAGGAGCAGCTCAACGCATGGGCAAGCGGTACGGTCGATTTGTCGCAATGGGACAGCTCGCTCTCCCGGCATTTCTCACTCGTGGCCGAGGAGAACGGGATCATCATTGGCTTTGGGGATATAGATGAGAGCGGCTATCTTGACCGGCTTTTTGTGCATAAGGACTATCAGCGCCGGGGTATTGCCTCCGCTCTCTGCGATGCTCTGGAGCGGGCTTACCCGGTGGATAAAATCAGCGCTCACGCGTCAATAACCGCAAAGCCGTTTTTCCTCTCGCGCGGCTATGAGCTGATAAAAGAGCAGCAGGTGTGCAGAGCCGGCGTCCTGCTCACCAATTTTGTCATGGAGAAACAGCTTTGAATTTTTGCAAAACAAGAGAAAGGAAGGCGACTTATGGCGTCAAGTAAAGAATTTGTGGCCTTTGTGGCCGAGCAGCTATCGGATTTGGGGGAAATCAAAACCCGGCCGATGATGGGGGAGTATCTGCTCTATTTCCGCGGGAAGCTCGTGGGCGATATTTGCGATAACCGCCTGCTTGTAAAGCCTGTGCCCGCGGCGCTGGAGCTGCTTCCCAACGCCCCGCTTGAGCCGCCCTACGAGGGCGCGAAGGACCTGCTGCTGGTGGAGGAGCTTGACAACAGGGAGCTTCTGTGCAGGCTGCTTCTCGCCATGTACGACCAGCTCCCCGAACCGAAGAAAAAGAAGCCGAAGAAATAAGTGGCGGGATTCTTGTAAAGCAGATAATAACGCCCCGGAGCGGTCAGGCCAAAAAGTCTGACCGCTCCGGGGTGTTATTTCAATTTTGATCATTCCCACTCGATAGTCCCGCAGGGCTTGGGGGTGAGGTCGTACAGCACACGGTTGACGCCGGGAACTTCGCCGGTTATGCGCTCGGTGATGTGCTTAAGCAGCGCATAGGGTATCTCCTCGATGGTGGCGGTCATGGCGTCGGTGGTGTTGATGGCGCGGATGATAACGGGGTACTCAAAGGTGCGCTGTCCGTCCTTTACGCCGACAGACTTAAAGTCCGGCACGGCGGTAAAATACTGCCACACCTTGCCCGCAAGGCCGTTTCTGGCAAACTCCTCGCGCAAAATCGCGTCGGACTCGCGCACGGCTTCCAGCCTGTCGCGGGTTATGGCGCCCAGGCAGCGCACGCCCAGACCCGGGCCGGGGAAGGGCTGGCGGTACACCATGTTATCGGGCAGACCGAGAGCTTTGCCCACCACGCGAACCTCGTCCTTATAGAGGAGCTTCAGCGGCTCGACCAGCTCAAAATTGAGATCCTCCGGCAGACCGCCCACATTGTGGTGCGCCTTTACGCCCTTTTCGGACTCAAGAATATCGGGATAGATCGTGCCCTGCGCCAGAAACTCGATGCCCTCCAGCTTCTTGGCTTCCTCGGCAAAGACCTGAATGAACTCAGCGCCGATGATTTTGCGCTTCTGCTCCGGCTCGGCCACACCCGCGAGCTTATCCAGAAAACGGTCAACCGCGTCAACATAGATGAGGTTCGCATCCATCTCGCCGCGGAACACCTTGATGACCTGCTCCGGCTCGCCCTTGCGCAGAAGGCCGTGGTTGACATGCACGCAGACGAGCTGCTTGCCGATGGCCTTTATCAGCAGCGCTGCAACGACCGAGGAATCCACGCCGCCGGAGAGCGCCAGCAGCACCTTTTTGTCCCCTACCTGAGCCTTGAGCGCCGCGACCTGCTCGGCGATGAAGGCCTCCGCCAGCTCCGGCGTATTGATACGCGCCATAGAATCAGGGCGCTTGTTGTTATCCATAAAAACCCCTCCTGTTTTTATCGTAAGCGCTGAACAAACCGCCTTCGGTGCTTTGCGGACAATTTGCGCCCTGCCTTCGTCACTTTTTCTTGAAATACACAAAGTATGTCTGCAAAAAAGTGCCTTCGCCAGAACACAAATTCTCTCGCAAATCACACTTGGCGTTTTATTCATCGCTTACTTTTTTGTTAGTTAATCATACCATGGAATATACAGGATTTCCAGAACATTATACAGCAAAGCTGTTTTTTTCTAAAAAATTTTACATGACATCCATTGAATGTCATGCTGTGCGCAATGTTGTGCTAACATATAGAAAGCACAGTTAACGAATGTCAAAGGGAGGAAAATGTGAAAAGTATTATGAAAAGTGTGCTGATGGAGCTGTATGACGGCAGGGTTTATCCGGCGGAGCAATTTTTCCTGCGAAGCAAAGAACACAAAGCGCTGCTCGATAAGTATTGCCGGCACGCAGATGAATTCACGGAAAAGCTCAGTTGCCTGACCCCGCCGCTCGATGAGGAATTCACCGCAGTGATGAACGAATATATGGAGTTGACCTCTGACGACCTTGCGGAAATGTTCGCGGACGGCTTTCGCTTGGGCGCGAGGGTCATGATTGAGGTTTTCCAGAGCGAGCTTCTGCCCGGAGAAAAATAAAGCGGGGAACAACCAGGACATAAAGCCGCAAGCCAAGGTTGGCTGGTGTTTGATTTCTGCGCTCCGCCAAAGGTTTGCTCTTCCCCCACCTCCCTCGTCAGAGGGAGCCTTTGAATGGAGCAGATTTGGTCGGTTGCGCAATCTTACCGCCGGGTCAGAGCTGCGAAAGCGTCCCCGCCGCCGCGCCAATAACGGCGGCATCAGTCATCTGATAGCGATCCTCCGGGGGATAGAGGCAGCCGCCGTAAAAAATATCCCGGTTGTTATTGACGGAGTAGTCATAGCAGGGACGGTGCGCCGCCATATGCACCTGCGTGCAGCCGCTCTCCCGAACAAGGCGCGCGCAGTTTTTCGGCGTTACGCCCGCGCCGGGGAGGATCTGAATGCGCCCGGCGGCGTACTCTATCATCTCGCGCACAACGTCCGTCGCCTGAAGGACGTCGGGCGCCTGACCGCTTGTAAGCACGCGGGTCATCTTCAGCGAGATAAGCGCGTCCAGCGCCTCCCGCCAATCGGGGACAACATCTATCGCCCGGTGAAACACTGCATCCTTCCCGGCCTCCAGCGCAAGCTCCGCCAAGACCCGACTGCGCTCAAGGTCGATGCTCCCGTCCTGCTTCAAAAACCCGAAAACCAGCCCGTCCGCCCCATGGGCGAGCAGGAGCTTCGCATCCTCCACGGCGGCGGCAAATTCCGCGTCAGTGTAGCAAAAGCCGCCCTCGCGCGGACGCACCATGGTCATGATCTTCATGCCGGTCTCGCGCTTTGCGACGATGAGCGAGCCGACGGTCGGCGTAAGCCCGCCATGGAACAGGTCGCTGTTGAGCTCCGCCCTGTCCGCGCCGCCCCTGTGAGCCTGAATAACATCGTCCGCGCTGCCGCAGCAGACCTCTAACAGTATCTTTTTCATCGGTCTTTCCGTCCTTTCACTCAGCGCTTTGGCATACAGACATTGAGGTAGGGATAATTCATCTCCACCCCGTCCTGCTCAAAGCCCGCCTTTATCTCCTCCAGCAGGTCGTAATACACATTCCAGTAGTCCTCCGTCCTGCACCAGACCCGCACGGTATATTCTATCGCGCTGTCCTTATAGCCGCTGACACGGGCGAAGGGCGCGGGATCATCGAGAACTCCCGCCGTGCGCTCCGCCGAGGCGAGCAGGCTCTGCTTGACCCGCTCCACCGGCGCGTCATAGGAGGCCGTCACGGTCAGGCTCACCCGGCGCATGGGCTCATGGGTGTAGTTTGTGATGTTGGCCGACACTACCGTGCTGTTGGGCAGCTGGATGAGCTTATTGTCCGCCGTCATGATCTTCGTGTAGAACATACCGATCTCGTGGACTGTACCTTCACAGTTGCCGGCAAGGACATAGTCGCCCACCTTGAACGGGCGCGAGATGAGAAGCTGAAAGCCGCCGGTCACATTGCCGAGGAAGTTCTGAATACTCAGGGAGATAGCAAGCCCTGCCACCGACAGCAGCGCAACAAGCGAGGTGACCGGTATGCCCAGATAACTCAGCACGATAAGCACCGCCACCGCCAGCAGCAGCGTTTTCACTATGGCACGCAGCATCCCAAGCAGCGTTGGGTCAACATGCAGCTTTGCAAACAGCTTGTCCGCCGTCTTTAAAAGCAGCTTTACCGCCAGCAGGCAGACTATCACCAGCAGCACAGCCGTCAAAGCGTGGCTCAGGAGAATAGAGCCGATCTGTATATTTTCAAATTGGTCGATAATATCCGACATACTCAGTTTCAGTCCTTTCTTTCTAAAGTCGAGTAAACTTTAGCATAGAACCGCGATTTTTACAATACAGAGGCGATATTCAACGAAGCGCCGGGAGCGCAAGAGCTGAGATAGGCGCTATACAAAAGCAGACCTTGGAAAGCATATCCAAGGTCTGCTTGTAGTTGAATTATGCCTTATTCGAACTCCACCGTTGCGGGGGGCTTGGAGGTGATGTCGTACAGCACGCGGTTGACGCCCTTGACCTCGTTTACGATGCGCGTGGAGACGCGGTCAAGCAGCTCATAGGGGATGCGCGTCCAGTCGGCGGTCATGAAATCGTCAGTGGTGACGCTGCGCAGAGCCACGGCGTAATCGTAGGTGCGCCCGTCGCCCATGACACCCACGGAGCGCATATTTGTAAGCGCCGCGAAATACTGGTTCATGCTGCCCTCAAGCCCGGCCTTGGCGATCTCGTCCCGGAAGATAAAGTCCGCCTCGCGCAGAATGTCCAGCTTCTCCTTGGTGATGTCCCCAATTACTCGGATGCCCAGACCCGGGCCGGGGAAAGGCTGGCGTGTGACCAGATACTCCGGCAGGCCAAGCTCCCGCCCCAGCGCGCGCACCTCGTCCTTAAAAAGCATACGCAGCGGCTCAATGATCTCCTTGAAGTCCACATAGTC
>DKYJ01000047.1 GCA_002493305.1 Clostridiales bacterium UBA7103
GGGGGGGGGGGGTTGGGGAGCCGATAGGGGGGCTGGTTTGAGGCGGAGCAAAACAGAAGGGCAAAGTTATAGTCAACTCTGTCGCAAGACTCCCCCCTTCAGTCTCGGCTGCGCCGAGCCGGCTCCCCCTCAAGGGGGCGCGTAGTTTGGCTTGCGCTTTGCACTTACCCCTTCGGGCTCGTCAGAAGAAGCAAAAAGCGCCCTCCGCGTTTTTCGCACGGAGGGCGCTTTTTGCATAAATCACTTGAGGTACTGATTGTCGTAGTTGTCCTGAATGGCGTGGACGACCTTGGTCAGAATGTCGCAGGTGGGAGTGGGGATACCCAGTTCCTTGCCATACTCAGCGATCTTGCCGTTGAGAACGTCGATCTCGGTCTGGCGCTTGTTAAAGAGCATATCCTGGCACATGGAAGGATAGTAGTCGCCGATGTTGGTGACGATATCCGCATGGTCAACAGCGATAAACTCATCGGCATCCATGGGGATACCGCGGGCGGTAGCAACGGCGCAGGTCTCGCGGATAACGCCGTGGAAGAGCTGCTGGCCCCAGGGATCTGCCTCGACCTGACCGATCTTCAGGCGAAGAACGGCGCAGACGGTGTTGACAGTCGCGTTGACGCAGACCTTTTTCCAGATGAACTTGTAGATATCATCAGCACGCCAGTAAGCGTCGCAGCCGCCGTCGCGATAGCACTTGAGCATCTCGGCGCAGGCCGCGTCAGTAAGCTCAGAGCGGACAGCGCCGCCAAAGTTCATCTGCACACCGCCGGCAGGGGTGGAAACGCAGTGGCCGGGCTCGGGCAGGGCAGTGCCCAGAACACCGGAGCCGACAATGCAGCGCTCCTTGGGGAAGACCTTGAACAGATTATCATCATTGCCCAGACCGTTGATGAGGGAGACGGCGACAGTCTTGTCGCCCACAACAGGCATGGAGTCCTGAATGGCGGCTTCAAGCTGGGTGGCCTTGGTCATGTAGATGATGACATCGACCTTGCCCTCGGCAGCGGCAGCCTCGGCGGCGGTGATATAAGTACGGAAGCCCTTCAGGTTCTCGTTGATATCGCGATATTCGCCGCCCTCCTGGAGGTGGATGGTAAAGTTCATGCCGTCCTCAGCGACCTTCTTCATGTGGGCCTCGTAACGGTCAATAAGGATAATGTCAGCGCCGCCCTTGCGCAGGTAAGAAGCAAAAACGCTGCCTGCCGCGCCGGAGCCATACATTGCGAATTTCATGATACATCTCTCCTGTATAAATAATTTTGTACTGAAACAGGCGGCGGAGTCCGCCGCCTGTCCTGTTTGATATTTTACTCCATCTTGCCCTTTTCAGCAATAAGTTTTTTTGTCTTGGGCAGGCACCAGATGAGCGCAGGGATAAAGATGACCACAACTGCGAGGTATCCGTCATAGCCGTAGAGCATAGAGGTGATCTTGGTCAGGCCCAGAGGAGCGATCAGCAGGCAGAGTGTCAGGACGATAGCGCCGACGATGACACCGCGAACCTTCTCGCTCTTGATGGCCTTGGGGAACATGACCGGAGTGAAGCGGTCGATCATGGAGAAGACCAGAGTGACGCTGGTGGAGACGAAGGCGCAGAAGAGCAGAATGTTATATGCCCAGTAGAGAGCCTTCAGCCCGGTGAGCGTGAGAATGGTCAGGTTGGGGATAGCCGTGGGCACGCCGCCGAGGGCGAACACGCCGTAGACTTCGGGGCCGGCCAGAGCCAGACCCTCGAGCAGGGGGTACCACTTAGCCAGCATGGAGGCGGACAGAGCCAGCAGGAAGCCGTTCATAATCCAGCCGAGGATGCAGGCGCGTTTGATGCCCTTCATGCTCAGCTGAGCGCTGCCGGAGATCATGCTGGGCAGGGAGACGCACTGGAACGCAGCGTAGATGATGATGCCGCGCCATGCAGAGTTGAGGGGCTCATGCACATAGTCGGCAAGGGCGACCTCGGGGTGAGCCGCGAGAACATCGTCAATGACGCCGCCGTAGGCAAAACCGACGACAACAACGATAACAGCGGTGATGATGATGGCCACGGAAAGGCCGGTGGAGACTATGCGGATAAGGTTCAGACCGAAGATAGACAGCAGAATCAGAGTGGCGGTGGCGATCAGGTTATAGGTCCAGGTGACTGCGCCGTAGCCCGCTGCGCCGTAGTTGGTCTCACCGACGATCTTTGCCATGATCTGCGCAGCGCCGGTAATGCAGCCCGCAACAGCGGCAAGGATTATGATTATGTAGAAGATCTCAAAGAAAATCTCCATCCAAGTCTTGGGATACACGGACTTGAAAGTGTCCTTATAGTTGGTGAAGCCGTTGAGCTTTGCATAACGCATATAAGCATACATCACCAGCGCAAGGATACCCATTGCGATTATCGGGAAGAAAACCGCTATTCCGCCGTACTTTGCGAAATATCCGACGACCTGGTTACCTGTGGCAAAGCCTGCGCCGACATGCGTTCCAAACCACATGGAAGCAATGGTAAACGCAAACGCCCACGAGCTTTTGCCTGTGTTCTTGTTGTCCATAACAACACTCCTAACTCCTATAAATTTTTCTATATTTTTTGGCGGACGCCGCAGCGCCGCAAAAAACCGCGAAAAACAAAAACCGCGCATCCAGCGAGAAGAATACCATCTCAAATGGATGCGCGGATAAGACCCGTCTCTCTATCCCATTGGATAGCCCGAGTCTAACACACTTTACCGCATTGCGCAATGAAAGATATTTTATTGTCAGTCTTTGTGAAAAATGCCCCAATCGAGAACGATACCGAAGCCGAAAGCCGGGGTTCTTTTATGCAAAACAGCAAAATTGTATAAATTCCCCGCCTCAGAGCCGTTCGAAGCCGTCGTCCGGCGGAGGGGGCGTTTCTTTCTTTTTTATATAAAAATTATTGGTCATCACCGCGCCGTACATGCCAAGCATCAAAGCAGAAGAAAGGAAAATGATCTGCATGCCGGTATGCCGATCATCAGCCAGCGCCATAATGCACATAGCGCCGCCGAACATGGCATAGAACATACTCTTTTTCGTGTCCGCAACGCCGAAGGCAAAGCCCGCCATACGGAAAAAGCCCAGCAATGCCGCGATTATCGCCAGCAGCTCCATAACATAGGCCCAGCCTTCGCTGTTTATGGCATTGGTCTTGTAGCAGACTATCAGCCACACGCTGAACATCACCACCGGCATAGTGGCATATATCCGGCAGAAATGAGCCGTCCTCCCCTCTCGGCTGGCCGCCGTGAGCAGCAGTGGGAAAGAAATGCCGCTGAGAAACGCCGTGGCCGCCAGTACCTTTATCATCTCGGTGTTCTTGTCCGTTGCGCTCTCGCTGAAAAGCAGCAGCGCGCCGACACACATTATGCCGCCGATGGCCCAGCGGAGAACCGTGAAGAGCATACCGCGGTTAACAAGCGCGCCCTTAAAATCCTCCGGCAGAACAAAGCCCTCCCGCTCCCGCTGTCTGAGAAGCCGCCAAAATGCGTAGATACAGACCGCCACGAATATGGGCAGCAGAAGATTGAACGCGCTCCTGTCGGCAAGGCCATCCTCGGTAAAAGCAGTCTGCACCTGAAGCCATCGGATAAACACGCCGAACGCGCCCGCGCCCGCCACATAGCAGCAGGAGGCGATACACCTGTTCCTGCGCTGAAGGCGAGCCTGATCCTCCGCCATTTTGCGCTTATGCTCCTCGATGGCCTGCTGGCGCAGGTCTTCTTCTCTGTCGATATAATCCTGCATAATTTCAAATCCGTTCCAATATCAATAGTGTAGGCAGGCAGCCGGGTGACTGCCGGCGCAATTCAAGTAATTTTATACTTTTTTACAAATGCCGTCAAGTGTAAGCAATGATTAAACCGATAAAATCGGATCGCGGGGAAATTTGCGGTCTGATGATGGCGCTCTATTCAGCGTTTACCCGGGACGGCGGTGGAAAACGGAGGTTTATCCCGTGAAAAAAACTGTTTTATTAGCCTATACCGCCCTGTTTATTACCTTTTTTGTGCCCTTTATGCAGCTGCGCGGCCAGACGGAGGGTGTGCTGCCGGAGGAGGGCCTGTCCGTATCAAGCCCTCTGCCAGGGGAAAGTGAGCCTCTTCCAGCGCCGCCTCAGCCGGGCACCCTGCCGGAGGAAAGCTCCCCACCGGAGACAAGCCCCAGCCCCTCTCCAGCACCCGCGGCGGCGGCAGAGCCTGCTCCAAAGGAAATAGTTTTGCTGCTGGACGACGGGACAGAGCAAAACATGGGCCTGGACGAGTACGTGCTGGGAGTGCTGGCGGCGGAAATGCCCGCCGCCTTTGAGCCGGAGGCCCTGAAAGCCCAGGCGGTGGCGGCAAGGACTTACGCCATGTACTGTGCCGCGGCGGACAAGCACGGCAGCGCCCAGGTCTGCGGGGATTTCGGCTGCTGTCAGGCCTGGATAAGTCAGGAGAAAATGCGGGAGAACTGGGGAGCGGATTTTGATATGAACCTTGCAAAGCTCCAGACCGCCGTTACCCTGACACAGGGGGAATACCTCGCTTATGAGGGGGCGCCGGTCTTTGCCGCGTTTCACTCCTCCTCCGCCGGAAAAACCGAGGACTGCGGCAAGGTCTGGAACCCCCGGCCATATCTTGTCAGTGTGGACAGCCCCGAGACCGCCAACGATGTGCCCAACTACATAAGCCGCCTTGACTGCGCTCCCCTCGACTTCCGGGACATCGTGCTCTCCTCCTGCCCCGACGCGGACTTCTCCGGCGATGAGGCGGAGTGGGTAGGCGAAATTATACGGGACGAGAGCGGACGGGTGGAGAGCGCGGAGCTTGGCGGCGTGAAGATAAAAGGTACTCAGCTCCGCAGTCTGTTTTCTCTGCGTTCCACAGCATTCATTCTTGAATATACCGGCGGGCGCTTTATCTTCACTGTCACCGGCTTTGGCCACGGCGTCGGTATGAGCCAGTATGGAGCCAATGTCATGGCCAAAAACGGCTCGGACTACGCCGAGATCCTCACCCACTACTATCCTGGCGCGGTGTTGGTGAAGTGATGAAGGGCTTCGCGCCATCTCTTCCCGGTGTCCCCTGAAGGCTGTGTTCCGCAGGAGAAACCAAGGTTTGGTGCAGAACAAATTCGCAGCATCTGCGCGCTGAAACGCGCTTACGGACGCAGCCTTACGCTGAGATGCCTCTGACGGCTTCTTCGATGTCAAAAAAAGCTCCGCTGAGCGGGGCTTTTTTCATTTCTTCCTATAAGTACAGAAGCAGTATCTTATCCCGGTTTCCTCCTGCCAAGGCTCTTCCTCAGTGCATTGCCAGTCGGGGAGGGCGTCAAGGTTCGGGAAAAAGCTGTCGGATTCGGGGGCGAGGTCAATTTTCGTTATATGCACAGTGTCCACATATGGGAAAAAGTCCCTGTAAACGCTGGCTCCGCCGATAACGAGGCAGCGGGGATACGCCCCCGCGAGGCGCAGAGCCTCCTCCACGCTGTGGGCGACTTCCGCGCCCTCGATGCTTATATTCTGCCGGGTGACGACGATATTTGCCCGGTTTTTGAGGGGCCTGCCGCCGGGGAAATCCTCCAGCGTCCTGCGCCCGACTATCACCGCCGTGCCATCTGTCACCGCGCGAAAATGCGCCCTGTCGGCCTTGAGCACCACGGGCTGGGTGCCGCGCGCGCCAATGCCCCAGTCGGCATAAACCGCGACTATCGCTTCCATTGTAGATCGCCTCCTTACAGCGCCACGGGGATCTTCCCGTCAAACTCGCTGTACTCGTAACCCTCCACGCTGAAGCTGTCGCGGGTAAACTTATAAAAATCGTCCACCGCGGGGTCGATGACAAAGCGCGGAGCGAGCTTCAGCTCGTTTTTGATGATCTGCTCAATGGCCGGGATATGCCGGTCGTAGATATGCGCGTCGGCTATCACGTGCACAAGCTCCCCCGCCTCAAGGCCGGAGACCTGCGCCAGCATCATCGTCAGCACCGAATACTGCACCACGTTCCAGTTGTTTGCCGCGAGCATATCCTGCGAGCGCTGGTTCAAAATAGCGTTGAGCCTGTTGCCGCTGACATTGAAGGTCATGGAATAGGCGCAGGGGTAAAGCGCCATCTCCGAAAGGTCTGCAAAGGTGTAGATATTGGTCATTATCCGGCGGGAGGCCGGCTCATTTTTAAGTTGCCAGAGCACCCTGTCCACCTGATCCATGTCCCCTTGGGGATAATGGTGCTTCACGCCGAGCTGATAGCCATAGGCCTTGCCGATGGAGCCGTTTTCATCGGCCCAGGCATCCCACACCCGAGTGCGCAGCTCATTGACATTGTTGCTCTTGGCCTGCCAGATCCACAAAAGCTCGTCAATGGCGGACTTCCAGAAGGTGCGGCGGATAGTGAGGATGGGAAACTCCTTTGAAAGGTCATAGCGGTTGACTATGCCGAATTTCTTCACCGTATGAGCCGGTGTGCCGTCCTCCCAGCGCGGGCGGACGGCAAGCTCTGTATCACACACGCCGTTATCAAGGATATCCCTGCAATTTTGAATAAAAATTTCGTCAGCTCTGCTCATGTTCAGCCCCCGTGTATTTTAATATCGCTTCATTTTAACACAAGAACCGCCCCATGTCCAACAGAATAGAATGAGAGCGGAGGTGATGCAGGTGTGAAATTTGCCGTGATAGGCGGAGACCGGCGCTCGGCGCTGCTGTGCGCTGCGCTTTTGCGGGACGGACACAAGGTACATAGTTTTGCCCTTGACACGGCGGAGCTGCCGGAGGAGGCGGTGAAGGCGGGCTGCCTTCAGGGCTGCGTATACGGAGCGGACTGCGTTGTGCTGCCCGTTCCGGCGGAAAAGGGCGGCCTTCTCAACGCCCCCTATGCCGCCGAGCCGCTGCGAATGAAGGAGCTGCTGGGTGCGCTGTGGAAAGGACAGCTGCTCTGCGGCGGGCGGCTGAGCGACGCCACCTGCCTCGGCGCGATCCGGGGCGGGCTGCGGGTGGAGGATATCATGCGCAGGCCGGGCTTTGCCGTCGGAAACGCCGCCATAACCGCGGAGGGCGCGGCGCAGATACTCATGGCCGAAAGCCCCCGCACGCTCTGGGGCAGCCGTGTGCTGATAACCGGCTTTGGCCGCATAGGAAAGCTGCTGGCGCTGCGGCTGAACGCGCTGGGCGCAAGGGTGACTGTGGCCGCACGGAAGGACGCGGATCGAGCCGAGGCGAGAGCCGTTGGCGCTGCGGCGCTGGACTATCCGGCGCTGGAGGGGGTCATCGGTGACTTTGACTTCATCGTGAACACCGTGCCCGCGCGCGTCATAAGCGAGGCGGCGCTCTGCTGTGCCGCGAACGATGTGCTGCTGCTGGAGCTTGCCTCCCCGCCGGGGGGCTTTGACAGGACGCTGGCGGAGAATATCGGGCTGCATACCGTTGCCGCGCCGGGGCTGCCGGGCCTATACGCCCCGGAAACTGCCGCGCTGCTTATCCGGGACGCGGTGTATGATGTGATAGCGGAACAGGAGGATTAGACCATGGAAGAAAAGAAACGCGTCGGGCTCGCGCTCTGCGGCTCGTACTGCACATACGAAAAGCTCTTTGCCGCGGTGGAGCTGCTCAGGCACAGCTATGAGCTGGTGCCCATCATGAGCGAGACCGCCGCCGAGACGGACAGCCGCTTCGGCACGGCGGCGGAGCATATCCGCCGGCTCATGGACTTGACGGGGAAGGAGGTCGTCACCACCATCGCCGAGGCGGAGCCGCTGGGCCCGGCTCTGCCGATGCAGGCGCTGCTTATCGCCCCCTGTACGGGCAACACCCTCGCAAAGCTCGCCCACGGCATAACCGACAGCGCCGTGACCATGGCGGCAAAGGCGCATCTGAGAAACGGCAAGCCTCTTATAATCGCCCTGTCCACGAATGACGGGCTCTCCGGCTCTGCGGAGAACATCGCGCGGCTTTTAAACCGCAAAAACGTGTACTTTGTACCCTTCCGTCAAGACGATCCCGTGAAGAAGCCAAACTCTCTTCAGGCGGATTTCTCTCTGCTGGGCGCGGCGGTGGAGGCGGCGCTCAAAGGGCAGCAGCTCCAGCCAGTTTTAAGTAACCACTGAACAAATCGCCTCGGTTATTTGCGGACAATTTGCGCCCTGGTTTCGTCACTTTTTCTTGAAATACACAAAGTATGTCTGCAAAAAAGTGCCATCGTCAGAACACAAATTCTGGCACAAATCACTCTCGCCGATTTGTTCATTGGTTACTTCTGAGGAGTTGACAAAGCGCCGCATGACGGGTAAAATTTTCTGAGACAAAATACCGGTGGTATAAATGATGAAATACACAGTTGAGAAAAAGTCCGGGAAGCCGGCGTATATGCAGATATATGACCAGCTCCGGCGGGACATCGTGTCCGGGGTGCTGCCCAAAGGGGCGAAGCTGCCCTCCAAGCGGCTGCTTGCGCAGGAGCTGGGCGTGAGCGTTGTCACGGTGGAACATTCTTACGAGCTGCTGACGGACGGCGGATATATCCGCCCCCGCCAGCGCAGCGGCTACTACGCCGACTACGGCGCTCCGGCGACGTCGGTCCGCCGCGCCGCCCTTGAGGACATGAGCGCGGCGCTCAAATCAATGGAGGATTTTCCCTTCTCCGTGCTTGCCCGCACCATGCGCCGCGTGCTCAGCGACATGGACAGGCGCCTGCTCATCAAATCCCCCAACGCCGGCTGTCCGGAGCTGCGCGAGGCGCTGGCGGACTATCTCTGCCGCAGCCGGGGAATCGTCGCCGCGCCGGAGCAGATCATTGTCGGCGCAGGCGCGGAGTATCTCTACTCCATGGCGGCACAGCTTCTGGGCCGGGAGCGGCGCTTTGCGCTGGAAAGCCCCTGCTATGAAAAGATCCGCCTTGTGTATGCGGCAAACGGGCTGGATTGCTCCGCCCTGCCGCTGGAGGAGGACGGGATAAGCTCCGCCGCGCTGGAGACCTGCGATGCCGAGGTGCTGCACATCACGCCCTTTCACAGCTACCCCAGCGGAGTCACTGCCTCTGCCGCCAAGCGCCGGGAGTACGTCCGCTGGGCGCAGGAGCGGGGCGCGTATATAATAGAGGACGATTACGATTCGGAGTTTGCCGCGGCAAACGAGCCGTCCGAGCCGGTGTTCACGCTCGCCCCGGAGCGGGTGATATATATAAGCACCTTTTCAAAGCTCCTCGCCCCCTCGATGCGGACAGGCTTCATGGTTCTGCCCGAGGCGCTTTTGGAACGGCAGCGCGAGAAGATCGGCTTCTATTCCTGCACGGTGCCGGTATTTGAGCAGCATGTGCTGGCGGAGTTTATAAATTCCGGGGATATGGAGCGGTATATAAACCGCAGAAGAAAGGCACTGAACAAGAAGGGAGAAAACAAATGACGTCATTTTTGTGCGACTATACCGACGGGGCGCACCCGGAGGTCTTGAAAAAGCTGCTTGAAACAAACGGCGAAAAGCTCCCCGGCTATGGGGAGGATCGCTTCTGTGCCGAGGCGAAGACGAAAATAGCCTCCTTTTGCGGGGGCGATGTTCAGGTGCATCTGCTCACCGGCGGCACGCAGACGAACATGGTGGTCATCTCCGCCCTGCTCCAGCGGCACGAGGCGGTCGTCGCCGCCGAGACCGGGCACATCAGCGTCCATGAGGCCGGGGCAATAGAGTACACCGGGCACAAGGTCATCACCCTGCCCGCCCACGACGGGCGCATCGACGCTAAGGAGCTTGAGGCGTATATGGAGCGCTTTTACGCCGACGGCACGCACGAGCATATGTGCTTCCCGGCGCTGGTATACATCTCCCAGCCTACAGAGCTGGGCACGCTCTATTCCAAGGCGCAGCTTGAGGCCATGTCCGCCGTCTGCCGCCGCTTTGACATGGGGCTGTATATCGACGGGGCTCGCCTCGGCTATGCTCTTGTGAGCCCGGCAAACGACGCGGGCATCGAGGATATTGTCCGCCTTGCGGATGTGTTTTACATCGGCGGGACGAAGCTGGGCGCTATCTGCGGCGAGGCGGTGGTGTTCACCAAAAACAACATGCCGCCGCACTTTGCGACCCTCACAAAGCAGCAGGGGGCTATGCTTGCCAAGGGGCGGCTGCTGGGCGTGCAGTTTTCGGCGTTGTTTACTGACGGGCTGTACCTGCGCATTGCGGAGCACGCCGTGAAGCAGGCCATGAAGCTCAAGGCCGCGTTTTTGAATAAGGGTTATGAGCTTTTTATCGACTCGCCCACCAACCAGCAGTTCGTGATCTTGACCGCCGAGCAGCTAAAGCGCCTGAGCGGGTCGCTGGCCTTCAGCGTGTGGGAGCCGCTTCCCAACGGGCTCACCGCCGTCCGCTTTGTCACCAACTGGGCGACAAGCGATGAGGATATAGCACAGCTTGAAGCGCTGATATGAAAGAAGCGGCAGGACTCTCGCCTGAGAGCCCTGCCGTTCCTTTATATGCAGAGCATATTTCACATTTGCACAGAAAATATTTCATATCGCAGATATTTCACTCGTTCCGAAGGAACAAATTTCATTGAAAAAGGCATACAGCAAAACGCCGTTTTGCTGTATGCCTTTTTCCTACCTGTCCTCAAACGACAGCTTCAGCACATCGTTTCTGCTATAATGCCCGCAGGCGTCAAACTCCATGCGGCTGGCGGGGACTTTGTCCATGTCGAGTTCGGCATAGATTATGCCCTCCTCGTCCCAGAGCGGCGGCGTCACATAATGCCCATATGGGTCGATGATACAGCTTCCGCCGCGACAGACCTTTTCTGGCAGCTTTGCGATCTCCTCCTGCGCGTTGAGCGCGGCGGGGTACATGGCCCGGTCAAACACCATGTCGCAATTTATAAAGTAGCAGTGCCCTTCGATGGCGATATGCTGAATAGTGGCTTGCCATTCGGGGTTGTCGTTAGTGTTGGGGGAGATATAGATGCTCACGCCCTTTTCATACAGCGCCACGCGCGCAAGGGGCATGTAGCTCTCCCAGCAGATAAGACTGCCCATCTGCCCCCACGGGGTATCGACCACGGGGAAAAAGCCCTTATCCGCGTCGCCCCAGACCACCCGCTCAGCGCCGGTGGGCTTGAGCTTGCGGTGGACGGGGGTCAGATTCCCTTCCGGGGTGAAGATGAGGTTTGAATTATATAGCGTGGCCGTCTCCACGCAGCGCTCGGACACGCCTATGCTCACATAGGCCTCCGCCTCCTTCGCCGCGGCGGCAAGGATCGCCGTCTCCGGCCCGGGGACGAGCACGGAGTTATCATAGTACAGCTTCCAATCCTCCCGCCCCGGCTCTTTGCGGCTGCCCACTGTGAAGCCGAAGGTCAGGCCATAGGGGTAGCAGGGAATGAACAGCTCGGGAAAGACGATAAGCTCCGCCCCGTGCGCCCCGGCCTCCTTTATAAGCTCAACCGCCTTTTGCACACACGCCGCCTTATCAAACATCACCGGTGCCGCCTGCACCACCGCTACGCGGCAGGTTTTTTTCAGATCCTTCATATATGAACCTCCGTTTCCGCTGCCGGTTTTTACTACGGCTTATTATAGCTTACATTCCATGCCGCTGTAAATGGCTGATGTGAATTTCAACTGTCAAATTTCCTCCGGGGGCTTATTTTGCCGTCGATTTTGTACAGAACTAACAAATTGTACAACAAAAACACCATTTGAATTCTATTTAATTGATTGATTGTTGCCCAAATCTATGTTATAATCATAACGCGAAGATGTTGGCGCGCCTTGTGCGGAGCCTGCCCGGCTGTACCCCAAAGCGGTCGGGCCGCCCGATATGAGCCGCGCCCTATCAGTCAACAAGAAATCAGAAAGGAAGTAACACATGGACGAAAAGTATAGCGCCCTATTTACACCCTGGAAGGTCGGCAATGTGGAAATCAAGAACCGCATTGTTCAGTGCTCCATGGGCGGCACCTCCCTGTTCGGCTGGCTCGAGCCCAACCATTTTGATAGAGAGGCTGCGTATTTCCTGCTCAACCGCGCACAGGACGGCGTCGGCCTGATCCTGCCCGGTATGCAGTGTGTCCGCGACCAGCTGGGTATGCCCGGCAGAAAGTGGCTCTACCAGAACGACAAGATGTTCAAAGAGCTCAAAAAGTACATGGTCGAATTCCATAAGACCGGTGCAAAGCTGTTCATTCAGCTCGCTGCCGGTATGGGCCGCTCCATGGCCATCAATGGCTGGATGGTCAAGCTCGCCAAGAACGATTTCCTCAACAAGCTGGCCAGCCCCATCGTTGATGTTCAGTACTGCTGCGCCTCCGCTTCTGAGACTCCCAACCGCTGGGCCGAGGATGTTATCTCCCGTCCCCTCACCGTTAAGGAGATCAAGGAAATGGTCGATGGCTTCGGCAAGACCGCGAAGCGCCTGAGAGAAGCCGGTGTTGACGGTGTTGAGATTCACGCCGTTCACGAGGGCTATCTGCTCGACCAGTTCACCATGAAGAACTGGAACTACCGTACCGACCAGTACGGCGGCTCCTTTGAGAACCGTTTCCGCTTCCCCGTTGAGATAGTTCAGGCTATCAAGCGCGAAGCCGGTGCAGACTTCCCCGTCTCCCTGCGTTACTCCGTCGTCTCCAAGACCAAGGCCTGGGGCAAGGGCGCCATGCCTTATGAGACGGACTTTGAGGAGTGGGGCCGCGACATGGAAGAGTCCGAGCGCGCCATCAAGTACCTTGGCGACGCCGGTTACGATATGTTCAACTGCGACAACGGTACCTACGACGCCTGGTACTGGGCACATCCGCCACAGTACATGCCCGACAACTGCAACCTGGAATATGTTGAGCACATCAAGAAGTTCACCGACAAGCCCGTGGTCTGCGCAGGCCGTATGGATCCTGTCAAGGCCGCTGAGGAGATCGCCGCCGGTCGTCTCGACGCCGTGGCTATCGCCCGTCAGAACCTTGTTGACCATGACTGGATCCACAAGATCCAGGAGGGCCGTCAGGACGAGATCAAGCCCTGCATCCGCTGCCACAACGGCTGCTTCAACTTTGCAAAGTTCAAGGGAACCTCCAACCTCCAGAAGCTGGATGACTCCCTGCATCTTGCACGCTGCGCTCTGAACCCCACCACCATGCAGCAC
>DKYJ01000039.1:0-3270 GCA_002493305.1 Clostridiales bacterium UBA7103
GGCGCTCTAACCAACTGAGCTACTCGGCCACAGCTTGGTTGCCTTTTTTAATGGCTTAGTAAATATACCAAAAACCGCGCAGTTTGTCAATACTTTTTTTCGAGTTTTTTATTTGCCGCCGGGGTGTCGAGGGTGCCGATTCAACTCCCGCGGAAAGCCTTTCTTGACGGCGGGGACTGGATGTATTAAAATGTCAAAAGTCAAATTCTATTTTTTCAGATACAGGGAGGGTAAAATTATGCTGCCCGAAAACAGCCTTAAATGGGGCCGCAGTGACAATATCATCCGGGAGCTTTCTGCCTATGGTGCGGCGCGGAAGGCCGAAATAAGCGCTGAAAATGTGTTTGATTTCAGCATCGGCAATCCAAGCGTACCCGCGCCGGACTGCGTGAAGCAGGCGATACTGGAGGCCATGGAGCAGGACACTGCCGATTTGCACGCTTATACGCCCGCTCCCGGGCTCATGAGCCTGCGCAGGGCAATCGCCGATGATTTATGCGAGCGCGGTGCCGACGTATCGCCGGAGTTGGTGTACGTCACCTGCGGAGCATCTGCCGGGCTTGCCGTGAGTATGCGCGCGCTGCTCCTGCCCGGCGAACAGGTCATCACCTTTGCGCCCTTTTTCCCGGAGTACAGTGTTTTTGCCGAGGCCGCCGGCGGGCAGCTTATCGCTCTGCCGCCTGATGAGAAGCTCCAGCCTGACGTTCAGGCGCTTAAGGCAGCCCTCAATCCCCTTACCAAGGCAATAATCATCAACTCCCCCAACAATCCCTCCGGAGTTATTATTTCGCCGGAGAAGCTGAGCGAGCTGTGCGATATTCTCCGCGCGGCGGAGGCGGAATTCGGGCACACTATTTATCTCGTATCCGATGAGCCGTACAGAGAGCTTGTATACGGCGGTGAGGAAATCCCCTGCCCGCTATGCTACTATGATAACAGCATTTTGTGCTACTCCTTCAGTAAGTCCCTCTCCCTGCCGGGGGAGCGTATCGGCTACCTTGCCGTGAACGGCGGCATGGCGGATAAGGCCGATGTTTTTGCCGCTCTCTGCGGCGCGGCGCGTTCCTGCGGTTATATAAACGCTCCCAGCCTTATCCAGCGCGTCGTGGAAAAGTGCCTCACCGCCACGGCGGATATTTCCGTTTATAAGGAAAACCGCCGCCTGCTGTATGAGGGGCTGTGCGCTTGCGGCTTTGACTGCGTGTACCCCGACGGGGCCTTCTATCTGTTTTTGAAATGCCCCGAGCCGGACGCCAGGGCCTTCAGCCAACGGGCAAAGAAGCATGAGCTGCTGCTCGTCCCCAGCGATGATTTTGGGCTGCCCGGCTATGTGCGCGTGGCCTACTGCGTCTCCCCGGAGATGATAAAGCGCGCCCTCCCCGCCTTCAATAAGCTGGCCGAGGAATACGGGCTGTAATTGTGTTATAAAAGCACCTTATATCCGGAAAATACGGATATAAGGTGCTTTTTTGCTGTGAAATCAGCTGATATACCGCCCATATAGCCATTTCAACTCATACGCCTCATGTGGGGCGTGACGTGACATGTCGCTATCTCCCTGCTGGGTCGTAAATTTCAACTCACACGCCCCGTACGGGGCGTGACCAAAGCACGGGCTGCCAAGCAAAAGGCCACGAATATTTCAACTCACACGCCCCGTGCGGGGCGTGACGTAGGCGAGGGCGGGATATAAGCCGCCGCCATAAAATTTCAACTCACACGCCCCGTGCGGGGCGTGACAGGTCGATGTGTATACCACGCTCGGCGCAATCCATTTCAACTCACACGCCCCGTGCGGGGCGTGACAGGACACGATGGTGTCACTCAGCCCCATTACATCATTTCAACTCACACGCCCCGTGCGGGGCGTGACTAGTAGTAATTTCGCTCCATTTGAGATGGTATGCATTTCAACTCACACGCCCCGTGCGGGGCGTGACCTTGCCTCTGATATGCTTGGGGAATCTCTTGAAGATTTCAACTCACACGCCCCGTGCGGGGCGTGACAAGCTGCAAAATGACGCGGCAATATCCCTGCTGATTTCAACTCACACGCCCCGTGCGGGGCGTGACTTTGTCGTTAAGGTAGGCCATGCCGTTTTGGGTATTTCAACTCACACGCCCCGTGCGGGGCGTGACGCTACCGCGCATCAGCGCGAGGTTGCCGATTTGATTTCAACTCACACGCCCCGTGCGGGGCGTGACCTTTTTCGATTTTCGCCGGGGACGGCAAGCATATTTCAACTCACACGCCCCGTGCGGGGCGTGACAAAGGCGCGTTGTAAAGTGGAAAGATTTTTTGCAATTTCAACTCACACGCCCCGTGCGGGGCGTGACATTCCTTCAATCAGATCGTCAAAAGCTGCATAAAATTTCAACTCACACGCCCCGTGCGGGGCGTGACTTGCGGGACATTCCGCACACGCGGGAAGATTTCATAATTTCAACTCACACGCCCCGTGCGGGGCGTGACGGTGATCGTCGTTCTGATTCGCCGCGGCGAAACAATTTCAACTCACACGCCCCGTGCGGGGCGTGACGACAACCAGCACGCTGTCCCAATTCGCAAGCAGAAATTCATTTCAACTCACACGCCCCGTGCGGGGCGTGACCGACGGCAACGGCAATCGGGTTCTATTCGTGGAATTTCAACTCACACGCCCCGTGCGGGGCGTGACATGCGAACGCGAATGCGTCCAGCGGCCCGGCGTGCATTTCAACTCACACGCCCCGTGCGGGGCGTGACGCCTTTCCACGATGACCCGGCCTTGATTCCGAAATTTCAACTCACACGCCCCGTGCGGGGCGTGACATCTCCGCAAGGGTGATTTTGCCGCCGTCCAGTAATTTCAACTCACACGCCCCGTGCGGGGCGTGACGTTCCCGACATTGGAGCCGATACCATGATTACGATTTCAACTCACACGCCCCGTGCGGGGCGTGACACCCCGGCAGACGCGAAAGGAGGGGGGCAAAATGAATTTCAACTCACACGCCCCGTGCGGGGCGTGACCGCCGCCCTGCTGGATAACCTGTAACCACAAAAATTTCAACTCACACGCCCCGTGCGGGGCGTGACGGACAAGATCAGGACCACGACGCAGGACTTTTCAATTTCAACTCACACGCCCCGTGCGGGGCGTGACCTTTCGGCGGCGGGAAAGGCGGTGTAATGATGGACATTTCAACTCACACGCCCCGTGCGGGGCGTGACCCGGGACACGTTGCCCCCGGTCAGCGGCGCGCCAATTTCAACTCACACGCCCCGTG
>DKYJ01000039.1:3552-3901 GCA_002493305.1 Clostridiales bacterium UBA7103
CACGCCCCGTGCGGGGCGTGACCTGGCTGATTTGGGCGTATGACCGGGCCGTGTACGGGATTTCAACTCACACGCCCCGTGCGGGGCGTGACGGGTGGGCAAGCTTGCCGCCGCCGATATGCAGAAATTTCAACTCACACGCCCCGTGCGGGGCGTGACAAAGCCCCACGCCGAACCCGGCAAAATAGGTCAAATTTCAACTCACACGCCCCGTGCGGGGCGTGACGCAATAGCTGGGCGATAAGGTCAAACAGAACGGGATTTCAACTCACACGCCCCGTGCGGGGCGTGACGTGTTTTCGGGGATTCCGCCGCCCTCCAGCACTTCATTTCAACTCACACGCCCCGT
>DKYJ01000039.1:4272-79957 GCA_002493305.1 Clostridiales bacterium UBA7103
CACGCCCCGTGCGGGGCGTGACAACGTCGTTTTTGCCTTTTCCGGCTCCAAACGGTATTTCAACTCACACGCCCCGTGCGGGGCGTGACGGCCGAAAGTTACGAACAGGTCCGCCGGAATCAGATTTCAACTCACACGCCCCGTGCGGGGCGTGACCGTAAAGCTTTAGGCGCTTTATTTGCTTTTTCAAATTTCAACTCACACGCCCCGTGCGGGGCGTGACCCGGAACGATTGTCGCAACCTCCAGCGGAATGGAATTTCAACTCACACGCCCCGTGCGGGGCGTGACTCTTTGCCGCTCCGCGTTCCAAACGCCCTTGACATTTCAACTCACACGCCCCGTGCGGGGCGTGACTCCACGACGGTGGGCGTTTCGATGTAGTCTTTCATTTCAACTCACACGCCCCGTGCGGGGCGTGACGGAAATTGCCCTATATCACCTACGATACCGCGGAATTTCAACTCACACGCCCCGTGCGGGGCGTGACTTCCACGACGGTGGGCGTTTCGATGTAGTCTTTCATTTCAACTCACACGCCCCGTGCGGGGCGTGACCGGTAAATACGGTTCGGCCCCTTGCGTTTGTGACATTTCAACTCACACGCCCCGTGCGGGGCGTGACCATTTTGCGGCTGTCTTTGTCTTATTCTGTAAGATTTCAACTCACACGCCCCGTGCGGGGCGTGACTAGATTTTTGAATGTGCGGTCCGTTTCCCGGACATTTCAACTCACACGCCCCGTGCGGGGCGTGACTGCAAAGACAAGATTTTCTTTGCGTCCAGTACGGATTTCAACTCACACGCCCCGTGCGGGGCGTGACGCGGTGCAAACGCCGCCGTTACGGGGCGGAATATATTTCAACTCACACGCCCCGTGCGGGGCGTGACTGTTGAACCCCTCAACGCCGTTTGCCATCAGCGTATTTCAACTCACACGCCCCGTGCGGGGCGTGACGCCGACGGCAACGGCAATCGGGTTCTATTCGTGGAATTTCAACTCACACGCCCCGTGCGGGGCGTGACACGTTCGGCGACGGCGCGCTTGCCGTATTTGACATTTCAACTCACACGCCCCGTGCGGGGCGTGACGACGAATGCGGACTTGCCGGAAAAGCCGAAACGGATTTCAACTCACACGCCCCGTGCGGGGCGTGACGCCATTGTACGCGTTGTTCCAGTTCATCGCGCCGATTTCAACTCACACGCCCCGTGCGGGGCGTGACGGCAACAGCTTGTGTTTAAGCTGCGCCTACCCCACAATATGTACGGAGCGGACATTTATTTATACCATAATTACGTTACAATTGATAAGAAAAACGCGCTTTTTTCAGGCGAACCAACGCTGTTTTATCGCATCACCGGGGGTTCGCCGGGGTCAAATAATGATAACCCCTTCCGAGTCATAAGTATCTTTTGCCCCAATATGCTCGATTTTTTTGTGCCAATTGTTGCCAAGATAGTAAAAACGCAGACTGTCGCTCTGCGGGTCTATGGTCTCTGTCAGCTCCTCCTTGAGCTTGATAAACTGACCATAATCAAGATTCGCCTCAAACACGGAATTCTGCACACGCTGGGCACGGCTCTGGCACTTTTTTGCGACCAGCCTCAGCCGTCGCCTCCCTGCCGCGGTCTGGGTATTCACATCATAGCTTATAAGAACCATCATAGGCATCACCTGTTAATAAAGCACGGGTACTCATCCAGTTCACCCCGGACATACTTTGCGAGCAGATTGCTCTGGACATACGGCAGCAGGCCAAACTGGATCTTTTGCTTGAGGTGCGGATGATATATCTCCGTGCGTTTCTTTTCCTGCCATTTTGACAGCAGCTTTTTGCGTCCCTCCTCGTTGAGCCATACCGCGCCGGAGGGCTGTGTTTCAAAGTCGCTTGGAGCAAGAACGCCGAGGTTAAACAGGGTAATGACGAAGCGTTCGGCAAGGCAGCGCAGCTCCTCCACAAGATCGCAGGCAAGGGAGCTCCGTCCACTGCGGAGCTGATGATAAAACCCGATGTAGCTGTCAAGCCCCACTGTCTCAAGAGCCGCGGCACATTCGTTTATGTACAGCGTATATACAAAGGAAAGTGCCGCATTTACCGGGTCAAGAGGTGGCCGCTTGCTTCGAAATTCAAACGGCGCGCTCCCGGTGAAAAGCTTTCCGAAAACCTTGAAATACTGCTTTGCGCAATTGCCCTCAATGCCCAAAACCTTTTCCAATGAGTTCGCCTCATAAACCGCGTCTACCCCGCCTTTCAAATACTCAGCAGCGGCAGCGAGCTCCGTATCCTCGCGGAGAGCCGGTATATCGTGCTTTGATCTGCGCAGAACGCTGAGGCAGTTATACAGCTTTGCCGCGACGGTGTTTTGAGCAAGCGTCAGCTCATTATCCCTGAACTTATCTATCTGCGCCACTCTTAAAAACACATTGCCTCTGGTCTCTCCGGAGACCCTGGCAAGGAAACGGCCCTGCGGGGATATGAACGAGAGCGCCACCTGTTCCTCAACACATTTGCCCATAAGCGCCGGAGAACAGCCGGGATAATTAAAGCATACTATTGCTTCGATATTGGCAAAGGGCATACGAAGCCTTATCTGGTCATCTATGCGGCATATGAGATTGTCATTTTCAAGGGAAAGATATGCCTGCTCATTCGTAATATATACGGTATTTAGGAGTTTTCTCATTCCTCGCTGTCACACTCCCGCTTTATAATAGATTTTAACCGCTCCCTCTTTTGGCGCTTGAGTACACCCGGCATACAGAGATCCCGCATTGAACAGCCGCCGCAATTTTGTTCTTTTCGCACCGGCGGGACAAGCCCTCTTTCAAGATACTCCCTCATTTGAGCTATTATGCTCTTAAGCTCAGCCTTATACTCTTCCCCGTTGTCCGCGAAGCTGACCTTGACTCTTTTTTTCACATCGGCATAGTATATCTCCGTGGCGCAGGGTCTGCCGAAGACCTGTTCAGCACAGAGCTTTTGCGCGAAAAGCTGCATGGCGTCCTCATGGCGGATATCTCCCGACCCGGGCTTTGTGGGTTTATACTCGACTATGCATAGTCCGTCCTTTCGCTCTTCTATACAGTCGGTTTTCCCCACAAGCCCCAGCTCATCATTCCAAACATACACGTCCGTATACACCTTTTTCCCGCGCAGAGCATAGCTGTCCCCGCTGTGGGCGCGGTCATGGATGCGGTTTGCCTTCACAACGAAGTAGTTTTCCGCCCACGCCCGGTCTATCTCCATCAGTCCCCAGCGGTGAGGGCAATACAGGTAATGCTGAAGGCTGCGTATGGAAAGGCTGTCCATTACAGGCGCTCAATAAGCTCCACGCCGGCCGGCAACTCCCTGTCCACAGAGACAGTGTAGTCCCCAAAGGCGCGGGCAGGCTTGGTATCGTCGATTTGCTCGACCTTTATTTTGTCGAACAGCATTCCGGAGGGAGCGCTGCCAAGAACGCTGTCGTGCTTGAATACAAAGAGCTTTCTCATGCTCATTTTGCCCCTTGCTGCGCTGTGGTCGTTTTCGAACATATTGATTATCGCCTGCCAGAGCAGCGTCAGATCATCATCGTCAAAACCGGTGACCTTCTGAGCAAGTGCAGCGGAGATATAGCCCTCGCCCCTGTACAGCGCGTAGGGAACGATGCTCTTTTTGCCCATCTCGGTATCACCGCTCTGTGTGCGCTCCTCGGTAGTCCGCGCCTGACGGGTTATCGTTACCTCCTGATAGCTGACCGGAGAGACGCTGCGGGCAAAATTGAGCTGCACCGGGCCGCGCACTATGCCGCAGGGGTCTTCACCGGTGGACATCACCGCGCCGAAAGCGCGCACATCAAAATAGTTGCGGCACATATAGTCTCTGGCGGCCTTGACGCTGTCCTTATCCGCGCCCTTTTTCCCGGTCGCCAGCCCCAGAGCCTCATAAGCCCCGGTAAACTTGGCGTTGAGCGCCTTGTCGGGCTTTACCAGTATGTTGTAACCCTCCTCGCCCTCCTTCACCAGCTCCACATAATTTCTTATCTTGCGCTTGAGGCACACATCGGTGACAAAGCCGTAGCCGGTCTCCGGGTCTATCCTTGGGGTGTTGCCCGCATCGGGGTCGCCGTTGGGGTTGCCGTTCTCCACATCGAACAGCATAACGAACTCATAGCGATTGGATATAGCCATTATCTTTTTCCTCCTTATTATTCATCCGCCGCAGCGGCGTTAGTTTTCTTCTCAAATCTCTGGTTTCTCTGCTGATAGTAGCCCAGCATAAATATGCCCTGCTCTCTGAGGGACAGCACGGGCGGGAACTCGTCCCCCAGCATATCTATAAGCTTGGTCACATCTCTGTCCCTGAAAAACTTCTCATTGTCTTCCAGTTTTGCCAGGTGATGCTGAGAAAGGCTGAGTAACCTCGGGAACACCACCGCGGGGCGGGTCGCCGCCGAAGCGAAGTAGGCGTCCTTAATGGTTCGGTTCAAGTTGTCACCCAGCGCCCTTCTCTGTATGTCCTCCAGCACGCAGAACAGTCTGCCGCAGACATAGGCCGGTTCGCAGTTTTCGGGATTCAGGCTCATTTTTATTACCTCCTCTTTTCCTCTGAGCCTGTCCGCACGGTTGATGCAGGCTTTTATCATCCCCATACGGACATCGTTCATTTTTATAAAGTTGTTGTTTTCCTCATCCGAATCGGTCTTGACCCGGCGGACGAGAGCCGCCAGCAGGCCGTCCGGGTATGCCGTGCCGTTTATTACCGCCTCCAGAAGCTTTGCTGTCAAGGCCGGGGAGACCTCTTCGTTCTTGCTCTTGGGAGAGATGAGCTCTTTGCTAATCCGGTTCAAGGAGACCTGTCTTTCAAGAGAACCTATCTGCATATCCTCGCAGTGTCGGATGACATTTTGAAGTATGCCGCCAAAGCTGCGGCGATAGATGCACTTGACCGACAGACGGGCGGAGTTTGGCTTTATACCCACGATGTAGAAGCTCACATTCGGGTCAACATCGTCGATACCCGCCGCTATGTCCTTGGCTGCCTTGCCGCTTTTGATTTTTCCAAAAACACTCTTTAGCCATTGATCCGTTTTCTCCCTGTCCATGGTGTCCCCAAAGACAAGGGCGCTCATGATGTCTTCGCACGCCTCATTGCCGTCCGACGCCCAGTAGATATAGGTCGTCTGGTCGATAGTGCTGCGGTGGCGGGGGGCAGAGAGCAGATAATTGAGCGCCTCGGTGTACTTTTTCATGGCGGTCTCGGAGATGCAGCTGTTGTAGGACTGCTCCCTGCCATAGGAGCTTTCCGCCGGGTTTTTGAAGCTCACCAGAGTGTTGCCGGTTGCCAAGCCCTTGGGCAAACCCTTGATCTTGCCGTGTATTCTGGCGATGGGCTCGACTCTGCCCGTCACGCTGCACTGAGCCGTGACCGAGTCGCCCTCGCCGCTCTCCTCCGTGCAGCGCTGCTCCCAGCGCGCCTTTATCTCCGGCGCTTCATGGAGCAGCACATCGGGGCTGCCCGCAAGGCAAAAGGCAAACCTCCCTGTGGAAATATCCTTACCCAGCGCCAGCAGCAGCGGATTTTCTGTCTCGCGCTCCGGCTGCCAGTTAAGGATAAAATTGCGGTAGGCGTTCACAACGGGCGTGTCTATGCCCTCTATGAACGCAAGGTTCTTCTCCGCGAAATCCGCGTGGGATTTCTTCGCCTTGTTCGTCCTGTCCTCCGGCGTCAGATACGGCGCGCCGCCCTTGGGCGTTTCGCAGTTCAAACCGAAGATGTACAGCGGTCTGTGCTCGATAATATTGCCGTCTATCCCCGACTTTTCCGTGCGCTTTGGCAGTATAGTGCTGCGGGGCCGCTTTATCTCCTTTGTCTTACCCTTCTGTATCTGCGGTTTGGTCTCCTGCCAATCGATGATGGACGCGAGGCCGCCGTCCTCTCCGAGCGCGATGAGATATTGGACGTCCACGGTGGAATAGCCCTCGGGCAGAACCTTGCCCAGCCTCTGGAGCACATCATAATAATCGCAAAGCGCGCTTATCAGCATACTATCCCCTCCGCATATTTTATCACATCGATAACGCCGCCGATCATGTGCGGGCGGTAAAACACCGCCTCCGCGCGGTCGGAAAATTTTGGCTCATCCCAGTTTCCGTTTATGGGTATTCCCCCGTCGGAAAAGCGCATCTTATAGAGCATATAGCCCAGATCCACATCTCCCATGGCCAGTATCTCCTCCGAGACCTGCGCCATGTCAAAGCTGTCCACAAGGCGGAGACTGCTCACCGGAAATTCGCTGCATCCAAGGCAGGGCGTCCTGAAATGCTGGCCGTTTTCCAACCTGCGTCTGAGGATGTTATAATGCTTTTCCTCGCTCTCGTCCTCTTTGTCCGAGCGTATGCCCGTCATCTCAAAGTGAAACTCCACCCCGTAGCGCACATTTTTCAGCAGCAGGGTCGATCTCTGGCTGCGGCTTTCATCGGCGTAGATGGCGATGTCCTTTGAGGGGTCTTTCATCTGCCCCCTCACCGCCGAAAGCGGCAGCTTGTCCTTTACCTCATTCCTGCGCAGGTTCATAAAGTCGATAGGGTTAAAGACCACGATCTTGTCGATAACATAACTTATCGCGGGCTTCCAGTAGACGCTTTTGATAAGTCCCTCCATAGCCCCCGGCGTGGGCACATCATAGCTGACCCGCTCGACCTTCATCTCCGGTCTTGTAAAGCAGGCGTAGTCCCCCTCCACGATCACTCTGAATCCGTACACTTTCACCACATCCTTTCTTAAATAAAAATATCCTTGCCCTCAAATCTTATCCCTGTTTCCTCGTCATAATAGTCGGGGTTAGTGAGGAAAAACACTCCGCTGCCGTAGTCCTCCAGCACACCCTGACTCCGCAGCCGCTCAAACTCATTCATATATACCGTGCAGCAGTATTTCCTGATCTGCCGGCTGCTTATATACCCTGTGGCGCGCAGTTTTTCGTACAGCGCGCAGCTTTTTTCATCCCGGCACACGGCTATGGAGACTGTCCTGTCGTCGATGATTTTGAAGTTCTCGCTGTATGTCCGGAAAGGTATCATGCTTATGTTCCGGCAATCCCTGCTTATGGAGTTCTCCTCTATCCTGTCCCGCTCAAAGTCAAGCAGCCGCCTGTAATATTCGTCCACCGCCTCCGGTGTGGACACATCCTCAAACGCTTTGAGTACGCCCTCGGTAAACTCCTGCTCCAAACGCCGCAGGCTCCCGCTGTCACGCCGGAACACGAACACCTCGCCGCCCGGCCGCAGGCCCTCCCGGTTTACGCGCCCGCCGGTCTGGAGGATACTGTCAAGCCCTGTCAGCTCTCTGAACGCCGCCGTAAAGTCCATATCCACGCCCGCCTCGATCAGGGAGGTGGACACCACCGTTATCCTTCTCTCCGGCGGCACGGCGGACAGGTCGGGATAATCCCTGTACAGCGCGGTGAGCGCATCATTTATCTGTTTTATGGTCTTTTCCCTGTCGTAGGCCGTCATGTATGTGGACAGGTGGAACTTTCTTTCGTTGGGGCAGAGCCGGAACAGCTCCGCAGCACCCCGGCGGCTGTTCATGACCATTAGCGCCGAGGGATAGGCGGAAGCCCTGCGTATAAGCTCCTCATCCGGCACCGTGCCCAGATCGGCATAGCGGCATTTTTTGAACCACTCATAATCCCCGGTATCCTCAATGAGGTTCGTGACCCGAAGCCCCTTTACCGCGTACCGCTCAAGCAGGGCCCTGAAATCCGGCATGGTTGCCGTCATGAGCAGCGCCTCGCTGTTGAGGCAGCGGCACAGATAGGATATGCCCCTCAGGCAAGGCGCCAAGTATTCCAATGGCATCAGGTGCGCCTCATCCAGAATGATTACGCTGTCGGCCATGTTATGTATTTTCCTCAGCTTGCCGCGGCGGTTTGCGTACAGGGACTCAAAAAACTGCACCGCCGTTGTGACAACGATCCCCGCGTCCCAGTTTTCGCAGGCGTATCTGGCCGCCAGCCGGTAATCCTCGGAATACTGCTCCTGCTCCTCGTACACGAAGGAGGACTGATGGCGCAGGATGTCCGTATGCCCGGAGAACAGCTCCTCTAATTGCTTTGCCGTCTGGTCGATGATGCTGTTATAGGGGATCACATAGATTATTCTCTTCAGCCGCCCATTTGACACCGCGATCCGCTCCAGCGCGCATTTTACCGCGGTCAATGTCTTGCCGCTTCCCGTGGGCATATCCAGCAGGAAGATATCCGCGTCCGTGCCTATTCTCTTAAACGCCTGCTCCTGTAAACGCTGCCTCGCTTTCTGGAGCTCTGTCTCCTGCCTGAAGCTATTGAATTTGTTCTCCAGATCCCGTAAACACAGCTTGAAATCACAGCGCAGCTTCTCCGGCTCTGCCTCCCCGCAGGCTGCCCTTGTGTCCAGAGAATCCGCGTCCGTGATGCAGGAAAAACAATACCTGACCAGAAAAGCGAACTTCTCGACCACATCCTCGTTCTTTATGCAGTCCCGGAGCAAAAAATCAGAGAATTTTTTCACATCCCCCGGCGTGGGTGAAAGCTCCTTTGCGTACCGGCTGTAATCCTCGCTCGTTCTTTTCAGCCGCCCGAAAAGAGTGGGCATGTCCTCCGTGTCGGCAGCAACGCCGCAGTCCGGTATGCCGGTGTGGTGCCCGGCGATACAAAGCTGCAAAAGCAGCGTCAGCGGAGTGTTCTTGCCGCAAAGCTTTGCCGCCTCCTTCGCGCCGCAGAGGGAGTGCTCCGGTCTGCCCTTATCGCCGCGTATATGCGCCTGAAAGGAGGCCATATATTTCCCAATATCGTGGAGCAATGCACAGAGGTAGTTCACATCCCTCAGCGCGTCTATGGAAAACGCGCCCGCCATAGCCGCCGTGTTCAGGCTGTGCTCCCTGACGCTCTGTACGACCCCGTTTTCGGATAGATGTGCGATGTATTCCTCGGTCATAAGCTCACCCCCTTGATACATAGAATGACATTATAATATTAGTATTATATTAATTTTTTATTGTTTTTGCAAGCGCAGGTTCATCTTGTTCCGCCGCGCATATTTCTCCATTTTTTACAGACAATAGTCATGCACAAAAAAATCAAAGGAGAAATATATATGAAAGCAACCGGTATTGTCCGCAGGATAGATGATCTGGGCAGAGTTGTTATCCCCAAGGAGATACGCCGGACTATGCGTATCCGCGAGGGCGACCCGTCACTGATAACATTGCTGCCGTGGGAAAAGTTCTGCTTCGGAATGCTGGATTTGGAAAAAAGACTGGGCTGAATTTGGTACATATCAGCAAAAATTCAGGCTTAACCGTGCGTATCCGCAAAGGATCAAAAGCAGGCATCTGCCGACCGGCAGATGCCTGCTGCTGTCTTTTGGGGAACTTTTTTGAAGTTTTTAAGTCAAAATGTTCCCTACACATTAAAATATCCGCCAACGCATCCTCTATGTATCCGCTCTAAATGCTGTTGGCTATTGACCGTAGTGCGATTTTATAATTCATAAATTGATATATTTTTCAATGCCTAAACTCATTATAAAAAGCTCAAATAGGCATAGTCAATTTGCGTCTTTTATAAGGGTCTGACGGCTATGGTCGCAGAAAGGCGAATGTATAGTTGACTTTTCACTGGCACTAATAATATAATCAATTTAATACTTTTAACACTATTGGATGACGCCTCCGCAGCAGATAATGATGTTCTAAAAGCTTGTGGCGCTTCTACCAAAAAAGGAGATAATGACATGGCAGACAGGAATACTGCCGGCATTGGCTTTGAAAAACAGATTTGGGACGCGGCGTGCGTGCTGCGCGGAAATATTGATGCCTCGGAGTATAAGTCGGGGGTTCTGGGCTTGATTTTTCTCAAGTACATCTCTGACCGCTTCGACGAAAAGCACCGGCAATTGCTGGAGGAAGGCGACGGCTTTGAGGAGGATGTGGACGAGTACATCTCCGAAGGCATTTTCTTCGTCCCGGAGACCGCCCGCTGGAGCGTGATAGCCTCCAATGCACACACCCCGGAAATCGGCACGGTTATCGACAATGCCATGAGGGCGATCGAAAAGGAAAACAAGCGCCTGAAGGACATCCTCCCCAAAAACTTTGCTCGTCCGGAGCTTGACAAGCGCCGCTTGGGTGATGTGGTTGACTTGTTCACCAACATTAAAATGGTTGACGCGGGCTCAAGCCGGGATATTCTCGGCAGAACATACGAATATTGCCTTTCCAAATTTGCTGAACAAGAGGGCAAGCTGGCCGGCGAGTTTTACACTCCCTCTTGTGTGGTTCGCACGCTGGTTGAGGTTTTACAGCCCTATAATGGCCGTGTGTACGATGTAAAAACATTGAGATTGATACGATTTAATTATTCCTACGCTGATTTTGCCGCTTGAGGGGTAAGTTGTGGAAGTCGGGGTGTCTCGGCTGTTTTTATAGGGGGTATTTATACATGTCTGGAGGAATAAAAAAACAATTCAAGCAGTTTAGTATTACCTGTACCGAAGATGCATGTCTTGCATTGGGCATGCTAATATCCGGGGTAAGTGTCAATCTTGAAAAATATAAGGAGTATGCGTCTGAGGCAGAATCATTATCGGAAAGCATCCAAGAAGAATTTGTTCCTGCTAAAGAATATGACGATGTTAATGATAAGCTCCTTTATAGGCAGCGTGAGATCCTAAAATTTACAGCGGATCATCAGAGCAGTTCTTTTTCATACATAGATCTACGCAAGATTCTGGAGAAACACAAATATATTTCATCGCCACTTTCGGAAGAAGTGGCAGCAATTCTCTCTGAATTACTCGATGTGCGAAATTGGACCTTTCACAATCCACAGTCATTAATGGTAGCCGCTAAAGAGGCGGCTCATAAAGACATCCCTGATAAGTTGAAGGAATTTGCTCAAGTAACGCCACAATTAAACCCGGTACTTATACGAAAAATTTGTCGGTACGAATTAGTCATGCTTGCTTCACTTACAATCCATGCGCAAAAACGCATAGAACAGTTTGAAAAAGTTCTTAGAAGCATGAAAGCCGACTACCAAGAAATATACGATTCCATTGAGAATAAGCCCTTTCTAATGACCGATCACGGATCTTCAGACAGGGTACAATATGTTGAATTGAATGCTACTTCTGGTTTGTCGGATTATCACAGCGACATTGCCCAGATATCGATGGCAATTCAAAAATCAAAATATGATGGCTCAGACGAAAAGTTCAATGATCGGGTTGTAAGGCTGGGTGCTGAAAACTCTTGCCGTGATAGTACACTCACGGAGGAGCCTCAAAATGAAGCAAATTACAAATAAGGAATACTAAGAATGGCAGAAGCACAAAGCCGAGAAAGTAAAATGTCATGTGCTGCTGCCGGATACCGTCCGATTAATCTGCGAGGCCAATGGCTATGATGCCGAGAAGATAGGCCTGCACTTCCTTTAAATCCTGCCGAAAAATACAAAACAAGGAGACGAATTAAAATTATGAGCCTTTTTGAATTCTCCGACATTTCCAAAAGCGAAAAAACCATTCAGCGAACATGGGATGATTTCCGTTCAGCTTCAGCCGCAGGTGTTTTTTCGTATAATGATCTGGATGCTGCAAAAGCGAACACCACATTCTTAAAGGTTTTTGACGACCTTTTTTCACACTGCCATCGGTTCTTTGATGCTTCAGCAGGAAGCGTATTATCACCATCCAAAACTCTTATGAGAGCAGGAAGACTTCTTCCTGCTGATCCAGAGCCAACGTATAGCAGATTTATTCCAAACAAGGACTATATAACAAAGCACAATAGATTTAGCCCACCGGGGGTGGAATGGTTGTATTTGGCCATAGGTGATTCATGTGTTGCCGAGAACTGTGCCTTAAAAGAATGTAGAGCCGTAGCAGGTGAATTGTTCGGTTTGTGTCAGTTCAAACTAAACGAGGAATACTCAGAGAAAACGCTCGTTGACCTCACGATAGCAGAAGATGTGCAATATGAAGATCTAAACAGGCAGCTTGAAAATTCAGCCGATGATATTCGTGCTCGTGAAGTAAAGGAGGCCGTAGACGGCATCATGCGTAAAGGATATGCCAAAACTCCAGATGTCAGTGACATTAAAAAGGAGTTTACAAAGTGGGCAGCTTATACTTATGCAAGGTTGCTATCAAAACAGATTTTTATTCCTGTGGAAACTGAAGATAAAGAACTCATGTATTCGCCCTTCCAGTGCATAGCTCAATACCTTTTATCTCTTGGGTATGAGGGCATTGTATATTCGAGCACAGTATTCCCAGAAGGGAAAAATGTTGTACTGTTCGATAAAAATGCTGCTACCCCTATAGGCAAGATAAAAAAGATCAATGTATAGCGTATAGCAAAAACGCCTCCGAGTCGATGTGGTTCAGCGGCGTTGCTGCATCTACGGGGTTATGCTTTGATCTCGATGCTGTCCTTGAAGGTCACCCGGATGTTCTTCTTGCTGTGAACGGTGATGTAGTCCACCATCGCCAGCCAGTCGGAATCCCGGAACTTCGTCAGCGACTCCCAACTCCGCAACTCCTGCAGGTAGGTCTCAATCTGGTGCCTCCGGGCTGTGCGCTCGGCAATCAGGTTGGTGACCCCGGTATGTCTGGCTTTTGCCTTATCGAACAGGGCAGCCAGAGCGTCGTAGCGTTTCTGGTACTCAGCCTGATCGAGGGCAATGTGGGCGTTCTCCTTGATGCACTCCTCGATGAGCTCGGCAGCGATGTTGATTTCCGCTTCCAGCTCCGAAAGCTCGCTCTCAAGTGCTGCGGTGTTGAGGCTCTTTGCAAGGACCTGCTCGTAAACGAACTGTTCTTTCTGATCGATCACTATGTTAGCCGCCCAGAGGAACAGTTCTTTTATTTCGTCCTCGGTAAGCGTCGGTGTGGTGCATTTCTGGCCTTCAAACTTGTGGTTGCATTGCCAGATGACCTTCCGGTAGGCGCCGTTGCTGTGCCAGACCTTCGGCCCATACCAGCTGCCGCAGTCGCCACATTTAACCTTGCTAGAGAAAATGTTGACCGAGCTTCTGCGGTTCTCTCCCTTGGTGCGGGTAGCCATCAGAGTCTGAACCATCTCGAAGGTCTCCGGAGCGATGATGGCTTCGTGGTTGTCCCGGACGTAATATTGCGGAATCTCACCCTCATTTGTCTTTTTCTTCTTTGTGAGGAAGTCGACCGTGTAGGTTTTCTGGAGCAGCGCATTGCCCTTGTACTTCTCGTTGGCGAGGATGTTCTTGATGTTGCTGGGGTTCCAGTGGTCCTTACCACCGGTTGAAGGAATGCCTTCTTCGGTCAGCGTCCGGGCGATCTGGAACGGCGACTGGCCAGTCAGGAACACCTCGTAGATGCGCTTGACCAGCTTGGCCTGTTCCGGGTTAAACATGAGATTGTGGTTAGACCCCATGTCGTACCCCAGAAACCTCTTGAACGGGATCGTGACCTTGCCATCTGCAAACCACTTCCGTTGGCCCCATGTGCAGTTCTCTGATATGGATCTGGGCTCCTGCGCCAGCAAGGACATGATGGTCAGCAGGAGCTCACCCTTGCCGTCGAAGGTCAGATGTTTTCCTTCTCAAAATAGCACTCGATGCCGTTTTCCTTGAGCTGGCGGATGGTGGTCAGACTGTCCACCGTGTTTCTGGCAAAACGGCTGACCGACTTTGTGATTATTAGGTCGATCTTTCCAGCGAGGGTGTCAGCGACCATGCTTTTAAAGCCCTAACACCTTTTGGTGTTGGTGCCGGTGATACCCTCGTCTATGTAAACGCTGTCTTTAATACAAGGGAAATACCCAATAAACAAGGGCTTTCAGCGGTATCGCTCCGCCGGAAGCCCTCTTTTTTTATGCCCATTTTCAGTTTATCATCGACTTTGCCCGCGAGGATGTGAACCACGGTGAACCCTCGATTTGAACCCCTCCGAGGGAAAATCAGAAGGTATAGGCAAAATCAAAATGTGTGAGGAATAATCAAAAGGTTTACACACCGAGTCTCTTACGGATATCGTTCAGCCACTCACCGTTATACTTGAAATAGCGTGGCCCGGCAACACCCCACTTGTTCTGTGTGAGCATTGCCGCCAGAGCAGAAAGAGGCCATTTCTTACCATCATATTCTACATTATGATCATCGACTACCGTGCAGGTTAAGCCTGACTTTTCGTCTGCACGATTGCAATATTCTATAGTGGCTCCGATGGGAATCTGACAGAGGGAGAATGCAAATGGTGCAAGACGCTCCTTTTTCTGCTCCTCAATATCCTCCGCAGTATCAGCGGCAGCAACATCGTCAGCACTTGGAGGTATGAGTTTCAACTTATCAGTACATCCGTGAATTTCTGCAATTGCCTCCAGTATGGAATAGGCGTCCTGTGGAGACATCGCATAAAACTCACGTACTCGTTTCTGCCCGTTGAAATTATCAATAGAGCGAAGGTTCGGATTCAGCTTGTCAATAATGGAATGAATCTTTAAATCAGAAAGTCTGGAGTTCACTTCATATGTAGCATAAACACAAAAAGCAAACGGTATGCACTCGCTGCGGTTCAGCTGCTGAAGCCGTTTCTCAATATCATCCGCATAGCCTATCTTCACATAGTCCGGGAAGGATGGATTGGTTAGAATGTAAATTACTCCTTGCGGTTCACTCATTTCAACACCTCCAACTTACACTTCACTGAAAACTTTTGAAAAGATCAGCTTCGTGAATACATCATCTATTTGTTTTGCGATCTGCTTTGATTCTATCAGGGTACCGAGTTCTATATTGCCCTGCTGTCCGTGATAGGACAAGTTCGCAGATGTTATTAAGGTCTGCTGCTGGTCAACGGAAATAACCTTTGCATGAAGCGCAGCCATTTTATCATCTTCCTGATGATAGTTATAAATTTTCAAGAACCGTCCTTTGTACCGAAGTATCTTATCGAATCTGGGCTGCTTGTCAATATCGTTCACAAAGAACTTCACAAATACCCCTCGCTGGCTTTTAAGAACGATTGTATCGACCAGTTCCGAGAAATACGAAGATAAGGAGTATCCCGTGATCAGAATATTTCTTTCCGCTCCATTTATCATCGACTGAACCACATTCATTGTGGTTCTCGCATTGATAGAAAAAGACGGAGGTGCCGTGACCACAAGCGATACCTTATCTGCATCTGCCTCGGATACATTCATAGCATCAGTAATCGTTCCTATGATGTCATCGCAATGTGCATCGGATAATTCCGGGCAACTACGCTTCAACATTGATGCGGCATTAGTAGTTCCATTTGCCACATCGCTTTTTACCGTATTTAAGAATATCTCTTTGTTTAGATTTCCACCTGGCATAAGTCACCTACTAATTCCTTAAAATATGAGCATTCCTCACGTCCCGGAATAGGAACAACGAGACCTCTGTCAAGCATCCTGTTTCCGTTTTCGCACGCCGTTTCAGATATCATGCAGCATGAATGGCAGGCAGCGCCGTTTGAGTTTTTGCCAGCCGGCAAATTGCTCATGCATTCCGGGTCATTCGTGCAAACAAGAGCCTCTTGGAAAGCATCTCGCATAAGATTAGTCATCTGATCGATATTGCCAAGTTCAACCAAACCGCCGAGTGATCCTTCCTTGTCGGAACTTCCTGTGTAAAGCAGAATGCCGGCCATTTTATCACCGAAGTAGATTCTTTCTCTAATGGCTGAAGAAGAATAACCCGATGACATAGACATCTGCTTAATCATCAAGTGAGCAAATGTGTGCATCAGAACATAAACTGCATTTCTCACGATCGTGATTGTCCAGCCTTTTGACTCGCAAAACTCTCTGTAGGAATCGGAGTATTTCTCCGACAAGCCCTTCACAGCAGGTGAGTTGAGCCATGCCGTAAGCGTATCCTTGTTAAATTCTATGAAGATGCCCTCGCCATTTACTTCCGCCGCAGGCAGCCAGCGTTCCTGCTTGCCTTTGCTTAAAGCTACAACATTCGGTTGCTCATCCGCATCCGGATCAGGAGCATCTACTCTCGTGAATCCAAGAAGGACTCGAACCTCTCTAAGTCTGGTCACTCGGATGATACGGCTGAAGTACTTCTGCAAATATCCAGGTAGAGCGTCCTCTTCAGCCTTGAAGTGCTTCTTGTTTGATTCATATGCAGGGTCATTGTGGTGTGTGATGGCATTGTATTCCATCTGCTTTATTTCAGTGAACTCCTTGATATTGCTCATGCGACGCTCAAGAGCATCATTAAACTCATCTCTGGAGTAAGCAGAGAAATACATCTCGTATATTTTGGTTATTCCATCGTCTCCCATAAGCTGCTTTGCAAGCTCTATATCACGCAGATGCTCATCGATCAGGTTATACAACGGATTAATCCACGGCGGAATAGAAATCGCACTTCTGCTCACGGCAAAGTATACATTAGACGCACCTCGCTGTGATGGAATGATAGGCTTGTTACACTTATGGTTCTTCACGTTCGGTCTAAACGGATGATGGCCTGGGCAGGCAACGCCGTCAAAATTATCTCTCTGAGTTGCACCGCTCATGCTTCGCTTTGCACCGCAGGAGCATTCTACCCACATATCCGCAAGCGTGGACGTATTACCTGTCGAATACATCTTTAAAGTTCCATTGCAATCAGACTCGCCTCTGTGTACCCACCACCTCCAAGGGAAGTCTGCCATGTGACCGTCCTCGCAGATCGTGATAAAACGAGACGGATATGCAGGCCGATGGCACTCAGGGCAAGTGACACCATACTTGAGATACTTATCCAAGTCAAAATATTTTCTGGCATCAAACAGCTTGCCGCATTTTAAATTAGAGCATACGTGCCAGTATGGGAAGGTCACAACAGGAACATCACCCGAAAAACTTGTCCGAGGCATATAGAAGCAATCGACGCCTAAGTATGATGCAAGCCTGCCGTCGATAATTTTTTGTCCCTTCTGTTTCCAGTAGGAGATGTCAAGAATCGTAACCGAGTCCTTGACCGCATCGACTACCGAGCCAGGGCCAAAGGTGGTTATTATCTGGTTTGGACGTAACTCTCCAAGTTTATTATTATCAAAAGCCATGTCAATCCTCCGTGTAATAGAACATATTCGCAGAACTCTCGACCTCACGCATGGAACGAAGTGTGGCTTTTTCGTTCTCATCGTGCGGCTGGTCATACGGATTCATCAACCGGTTATAGCGTTCAGTTCCAACAACGTAATACCGCAGCGGTTTCGTCTGTGCCGCCTGCAGTTTCCACCAGTCAATGAAGCGGTCTATTTCTTCCTCCGCATCTGCTCGTGCTGACGGCTTGATGATATTAAGTCGGTCAATTATCAGCTTCTTTACAGAATCAAGCTGCTCCGTGGTTAGTGAGCCAATAGCCGCCGCATCCGGGTTATTTGCCATGTTCGGGAAGTTCAAGCGTATTGCTGATATTATCAGCGCGTGCATAACACGGTCTCTTGCTCTGGCAGAGAACGGTGTTGCCGTTGTTCCTTCGACAAAACGATAAAGCTGCGAATGATAGCCGGTAAAATTCTCGTAGTGCGATAAGTCACGCGGACGGTATGCATTGTAGAGCGTAACCACAAGTCCAGGAAACGCGCGACCGATACGGCTTGTTGCCTGAATGTATTCCGAGTTCTGTTTCGGCTGACCTGTCACCACCATCAGTCCAAGACGGTCAACGTCCATACCAACAGCAATCATGTTTGTGGCGATAGCAGTATCCAGACAGTCTTTTGAAGCACAAGTCGTTTCAAGCTGATTCAGCTTTTCCGGAATCTTGTAAGATGACATACGGGAAGTGATCTCCACGTTGTGGTTCAGATACCGCTGCTTATCCAGGCCGTACTTATTCTTGATACGATATATTCTCTTCGGAATGTCGTCTTGTAAAAGTCTGACCGCACCGCCGAGTTCTCGGATACTGTTGAAGTAGCCAACAAGAGAATAGTACGGGTCAATCACATCCTTGTATTCATCTTGGAGGGAGTATGTATAAGCAGCCTGCAGGATGATGGCGTAAACACGCAGCAAGGCTGTCTTTACAGACTGACCGGGTGCGCAGACGCCCACATATTTTCGGAATGGATCATCCTCTACGGAAATCTCTCTGATGAAGAAACTGTCTCCGATTTCAAATCCGTTCGGCGGAAACTGCGTCGTATTCTTTCTTGCGTAAAGGCATCTGGTCTGCGCCTCCGCATTCTTGATTGTAGCTGTTGAAACGACATACTTCGGCTTAATGCCATCATGGATACACATATCCTCGATAATCGTCTCATAGGCACCGTAAACCGTACCAAGCGGTCCCGTAATAAGATGCAGCTCGTCCTGAATAATAAGTTCCGGTGGTAGGAACGGTCTAATATTGACCATCGTTGATGCAGGCAAAGAAGCCGTTTTATTGTGGCGACCGTGTTCCGCTCCAATCGCAACATAACCATCTCGGCTGCATTTTCTGTCCACTCTGCCAAAGAGCGCATTCGTATTCACATCCCAAGGCAGGCGTGCAAATTTATCAACGGTCGACAGAATAATAGTCGGACACTTTGCATATATCTCTTCATCGACAAGATAAACCGGGATCGGTATTCTGTCGTTTTTGTATCTGTAAAACTGGCAATCCCGATCAGAGCAAAAAATCTCGATAGACTTCTTATCGGTGTCAATGTTAAAGTTCTCTTCCTTGAGAGGCTTTCCGCAGAACGGGCAGGTTAAAAGCTGCTTATAAACATGATTCCTTGCGCTCCTTGCTGCCTGCGGATTATCAGCTTTTTCAATAAACTCATCAAATTTGTTAGGCGTTACTCCGCCTCCTACCCAGAAACCAATGCTGATAGGTTCTTTACCAAACTGCGGGTATGCCTGCCGTCTGATCATTTCGGCTGCAAGCACCATCTTTGTAATACGGTCTCTCTGCTGTGTGGTGAGCAAGCGGAGCGTATAACGGAGCATAACGGTCACGCCGCCATCTCGATTGTATTCCTCTCCATCAGACGCTCTAAGCCTTCTGTTGGCGATAACGAATGCCATAAGGCCAAGGTAAGCCTCTGTTTTACCACCGCCGGTAGGAAAGTAGAGCAAATCAACGACCTCACGGTCTTTATGCTTCGGATCAACGATTCCCGCAAGGTTCATCAGAATAAAAGCAATCTGGAACGGACGCCATCCGAAGTTGTTATCAGGATTTTTTGGATTAATGAAATCTTGGAAATTGCACTCTGTTCCGGTTCCATGCTTCTTCGCGTAGCCCTTTATGCTATTCTGCAAGAAGATTACACGGTTCATAAAGCAGAAAGCCTCAAATGAAGTGTCGTCATTCTCAACAATGCTGATGCCTTCACGGATACGCTTCAGAGCGTCTTGACAGCGGGCAACGACCTTGTTGCCGATCTTATCCTTAAAAATGGGATTGCTCATTCTTGCGTTTCCGAGAAGCGTAGAGTTAATCCACTTCTCATAAGAGTCAGCCAGGGTATTAAGTTTACCGATGGTTTCTTCCTTTTTCGATTTTACAGACATGGTAAATGTCGAGAAGAAGTATCGGTCAAATCCATCCAAAGCGGCGCTGACACCCGGAAACTCATATTCGGGTATAAATGCTGATTTCACATATGTTGTTCTGCCATCAACCGGGGTATCCCACACCGCTGCGCAGCCACGTCCGCGTCCCATGATCGGGCGCTGCTCAAAATAAAACTCATCGGAGGCAAGTATCTCTCTGCAAATATGTTCTGCAATAAACGAAGCAGAACCGTCCTCCGAATAAGCCTTGATTTCCACCTGGAACATAATCGCCTCTGCACTGTTGGCAGGATTCTTTCTCTTGTTAATGACATATGCCGTTACAAGAGAATATCCTCCCTTCAAAGGAATACGGGACACATGAACATGAACATTGGAGTCGCAGACAAGCTGGTAATCCTTTGTTCGTGTAAAATCCTTAAACTGGACACGAACCGTTTCTTCCATAGGCTGGCGCGTATATATAGCACGGCTGTGTTCTTTTTCATCCTTACCGGTATATTTTTCAGAGGATTTTACATAGTCTCCCCATGTCACATCCAAGTTGATACTCTCTGTATCGCTTTGGATGTAGAAACTGATACCGATAGAGGACGGCAGCTGAAAATGTGTGGTGGATATAGGCTCGTTGTCATCATCCTCGCCTGCCGTAAAATCCTCGCCATCCTCAAATGCCATATCAGCATCAACTTCCTGCTCTCCGGCGCCAGAGTAATCCTCGTCATCGCTCTGAATATCGAGCATACCCACGAGATAGGCATAGCGTGGATTCTCTTCAAGAACCTCTTCCTTTTCTCTGGGACCGATAAGGTCAGTTCTTATGGCATCAATGATTTTTTGCCTGACCTCCGAATACTTAAATCTGTCAGCCATTATGCCTCCTCCTTCACGGCATGAGCCGTACCGAGTGTATATTTACAGGTATTACCAAGATGAATGTTGTCATCTGAAATCAGCTTGTACTCCCAAGGCTTTTGATCCGGGTCTGCCGTTGAAGCAAAGCGACACCACTTTATGCCTTCTCTTGCTTTCGATACGACCTCATCTGATGTCACTTCATTCAGAGCCTTAACCTCGACCATGAATTTTCCCGCAGTTGTTTCCACGAGGAAATCAGGATTATACTGCTGACCTGCTTTCCAGAACAAGCCAAGCTGATTAAGCGGCGGCTTGATCCAACGAATAACATCTGGATCTTCCTCCAGAATAATGGAGAACAGACGCTCCGTGTCGCTGTCAAAAGCATTCGCCGGATAATATGACTTCTTGTAGCCGGTAAAGAGATACTTCTTGATGTTGCTCTTGTCAGAGAACGGTTTATCATACTTAACCCTTCCGTCCTCTTTGACGTTCTTTACGAACTTACGGAACAGAATAAGGTCTTTCTGAATGATGTGAACATCCTGCGTTTTCCTGTCCATATGTTCATAAATCTGCTTGCGGATATCGGCCACAATCAAAGAAGCATAGCGGCGAACGATTCTCCGCTTGGTTTCTTCATCTCCGGGTATCTGGCTTAAATACTGCTCAACCACGTCAATAACAAAATCTGCATCGTCATAAGACAACTCGCTGATGGAATCGAGGAGCATACAAGCAAGAGTGTTCATGGCATCATTGACTTCAAGGATCTGCGCATCGACGACAGAAAGAAGCTGCTGATTGATAGCGTCAAAACGCTCAATCTTAGCCATAGCCACTTCAAAGTCAGCGATTGTGCGCTTCACCTCGAAGCGATTAAACTTCACCTCCGAAGTGGTCTGCACGAGGATTTTCGGGACAGAGATAGCTTTCGCCGAAGATTCCGAAACCGCCTTCACAAACTCGTCCTTGGTAAGAGGCTGTTTGCCGGATTTTCCACTGACCGGTGCCTGCGGCTGTTCCTGCGCGGGTGCTGTGGTCTCGGCAGAGTCGCCGGAAAGCATCTCAGGATGAAGGTCAAAGAGAGTCATCTGACCAGGGTCTTCATTTTTGTCCTTCTTCTGCGCAGCCATAAAGTTCTTCACATATTCCTGATAAATCTCAAGCTGCGTTTTCGGATTGCTGACTTCGGCAAAGGACTTCACACCTGATGCTGTAATCGCAAAATCAAGCAGAGATAGCTGACCATCGTCTACGGTAGCAGATACGCCTACAGACTCCGAAGGCTCGACAGTAGCCTTATCAAGATCACGATAACGGAAGATATCACTGCTCTTAATCTCGTCCACAAGTTCTCTGTAGTGGTCATGGGCAACGATATCAAGAGAATCCAGGTCTTCATTGCCGGTCTGTTCTCCGAACGGAAGTCTTAAACCACGACCAATAGTCTGCATAGCGAGAATATCGCTCTTTGCCGCATTGAGCGGGATAATCGTAAAGAGGTTATTGACGTCCCAGCCTTCCTTCAGTTTATAAACGTGCAAAACGATCTCGACCGGATTAGAAGCACTCTCTATAGAGAGCAAAAGACGGATGTTTTCTTCCGACTCCTCGCCGGTCTGCTTTGAATGTATTTCGATTACCTTGCCCTTATACTTTCCGCCTTGGAAATCATCGCTGTCTATCAACGCACGGATTTTCTTGGCGTGATCCGTATCTTTGCAGGCAACAAGAACAATTGGTTTTACATAGTCAAGGTCGTTTTCACTGCAATATTCACGCAGTACAGCCTTACGATGCTCGTGGAGCGTAAGACCGTCTCGGATTTTCATTTCTTCAATATCGTCTTGGTTATAGCCCGCCATGTTAGAGCGTCCCATAACGACAGGAATCTTCAGATATCCTTCGACAGCGCCACGAGCCAGATCATAAGCATAGATGACATTCGATGTAGTCTTCGGCGTGGCGGTAAACTCAAGACCGAGAACCGGCTTCAGATAATTGATAGCCTTCATTGATGCCGGAGCATAATAACGATGCGCCTCATCCATGCAGATAACGAGATCGTCAAACTGCGCCAGTACATCGGCAAAGGAAGCACCCAGCGTTTCCTTGAACTTATGGAAATTGAACTGCGTGTCTGTCTTGCTGTTAAAGATTTTCCCAATGTTGAAAATGAAAAGCTGAATATCAGAAGTCTTTTCAACAATCAGAGTCATCTGGTCATACTTTATGGGATAAGTATCATAATTCTCACCATCGTAAACCTTCGGCCTACCCATTTCTGCCTCAAGTCCTTTGAAGATATACTTCGGATGGTTTGGATTGGACTCCTTGCGCAGCTTTTCGTAGATGGTGTTTCCGGGCGCAAGAATAAAGAAGTGCTTGTAGCCCTTCGTTTTGTACAGATAATAGATGCTTGCTCCCATCAGACGGGTCTTTCCGATACCCGTGGCCATAGCATAGCAGAAAGACGGGAACTCAAACCCGGCTTTGACCTTGCGCTGCTTTTCGCAGTATTCCGATGCAGCTGCCTCAACAACATCCTTGCTGTCCTTCTTGTAATCACAATGCGAACTGATGGCATCGAGGTAAGAGAGAGCCTCCTCCTGTGGAGTTCTCAGGCTCATTGCGTATTTGATCTTATTTACTATCTCAGACATCTACTGCACCTCGCTTTCAAAATCGCATTTTTCCAGAAGGTCTTTCGGAATCTTCTTGACCTCGATGTTATCGGGCAATACCATATCCGACTGCACTTTTGTTCCGTAGATCAGGAGCGACTGACCTTCAGCAAGCCGCGCTGACAGCGATTTTATATAGCCGGCGTTGATAAACTCTGTGGTAATGTGAATAAACCTTTTCTCCGAAGAGTGACCGTGGAACACATCCTGCGGCTTATAGCGGAATCCTTCAATCTTACAGATTGCCTCGCAGAGCATCTCGAAGGTGTAGGAAGGATTGATCTGATAAATCGGCAGCTTGTCATTCTTCACGAGAAGACTCGGCGCCAACTCATAGAAGTGGTATCCACCGCCGCCTTGCCAATTATACTGTTTTGTAACACCGTTGCTGTCCTTACCATCGATTACTCTATCTAAACGTTTTTTACACAAGCTGTAGCAATGATCTCCCAACTCAATGCCTATGTATTTTCTGCCCATCTTGTGTGCAACAGCAGCCGTTGTTCCTGATCCAAGGAAACTGTCTAAAACCAAATCACCTTCATTTGTTGCCATCAGAAGGATTCTCTCTATTAGCTTTTCAGGCTTCTTCGATCTTGGAAAGGCTACACCGCCTTCGTTTCCCAAGTCCGCCTTCGGAATATCATCATTCTTCCACACATTTGATAACTTCGTGGTCTTAACTACATCTTTCCCCTCAAGGAAAGCTGTATCTTTTAGCCAGGCACACAGCTCACCATTATGATAAAAGAGTGTGGTTTCCTTTCCGCCGTTTCTACCTCTGCTTGGCGTATACTCAACTGAATAAAGACTATTCTTTTCCATCCTTGCCATAAGTGAGTTTTGAAATTCGTTTTCTTGCTGAACCACGTATGTGCGATATATGGTATCGAAGAACTCGTAATATTGTGCCCGTATTTCACTTTCACGACTTTCAAATTGCTTCAATGAAATATCGCCGATTACATAATCCGTATGTTTATAAATTCGCACTGGCAAACCGTTTGATGCCGATTCAAATTCTTCTACAAGTTCCTTAGTCCCCTCCGACTGGATATACTTTCTATAACGCTGCATTGTTTTCTTGGAGAGTTTTTCGGAGGCAAGAACCTCATTAAGTTCGAGAATATTCTTTTTATATACGAGAATTTTTTCTCCCGTATTGAAGATGGCTCCCCCTTGACCTAACCCTGTTACATTTGATTTTTCATATGTGATATCTGATACGAAATTACTTCTGCCAAATATCTCGTCACACATAACCTTCAAGTAATGCCCTTCAGTACTATCTATGCTAATCCATAATGTACCGTTTTCAGCAAGCAAAGAATGCAAAATCCTGATTCTTTTATAAAGCATATTAAGCCAAATAGAATGCTCAAGGTCATCATCATAGTGTTCGAAAGCATTTCCGGTATTGTAAGGTGGATCGATGTAGATGCACCTGATTTTCCCAGTATAATCTCTTTCCAAAGCTTTTAACGCCAGCAGATTATCCCCGTGGATAAGCATATTGTCACTTGAGGCATCGCCATACGATTTTTCCTTGTCCTCTATTAAAATTCGTGGCTCAAATCTATCTTCCTCATATTTTCCGACCCAAGTCAGTTCAAGTCTTCCTACTTTTTGCATAATGATCTCTCCTAAAACTTCAGCACGATGTTAACCAACAGAATCGGGTTAATATCAAACTGTTTTTCAAACTCTGCGATTTCCCGCTCACCCTCAGCTTTAAAGCCAGTACCCTTTTCGTGGAAGGACTCCTGCAGCTTTTCAAGCACCTTGGACTTTTCGGTTATCTTTTTTCTTATGTCTATCTTCTCGTAGAAGTTGTCTGAGGCTCGTTCTTCTTCCCTTAAGATATCAATCTCGGCATTCATATCCTGGTATGTCGCTATCAGCTGCTCCATCTGAATACGCTCCCAGTTCTCAATCTTTCTGCGGTTATAGGCTTTGATTGATTCTGATTGCTCCTGATAGCGTTTAACCATCTCTGCGGTCAGATTGTCGTAGACACGCTGATAGAGTTTCATCTCGGACTCTGTCGGTGTGAAATAACGCACATCCATATCGTCGATCTGTTCAAGTTCCGGAACAAGGTCTGCTTCGTCAAAGTCTATATAGGCTCCTTTTTCATCACAAAGCAACAATACCGGGAAGAGAAGTTTCGAGGAATCGCAGAAGGCTCCTATGAACAGGATTCCGTGCGATCCGAGGACTTTTTCTCCCCAATTATCGACCTTCCAGTAATGAAGACCGCCGTCAACCTCCGGCTCGTCAAAAGCACTCCAGTATTCCACATCGTGCAGATACCTTGCGATATCAGACTTTGTGGCGTCAAGCGCCTGTCCTTTTGCACCGCTGCTTTCGGTAAGTAGAAGGGAGCGGAGTTCTCTTGCTTTCTTGTCCCGTTTTGCGTTCAGCTTGCGATCCAGTTTATCAAAGGCTTTCTTGAATTCTGCCGTGGTGTCGCAAGTCTGATAAATCTGCAATACCATTTTTTCAAAACTTGTGCCTGATTCCAACGCGCCGAGAGCAATATCCGATGCGCCGAACATACCCTCAAACAGTTCAAACTTCTTTGAGAGGATATCGTAAACACGCTGATCAGCAGCGTTTTGCGTATTCAGCAGATTGATTGCCACAACGTCATGTTCCTGACCGTAACGGTGGCAACGGCCGATACGCTGCTCAATCTTCATCGGATTCCACGGCAGGTCGTAGTTTATTACCGTGTTGCAGAACTGAAGGTTCAGGCCTTCGGAACCTGCATCCGTACAGATCAGTATCTTTGCGTTATGGCGGAAATAATCCACGATGGCGTGTTTATATTCCACGCTGTGGCCGTAGTTTGCCTTTCCGAAGTTCTTAACCTGCCATGCCTTGTATATTTCCTTCGTCATGGTGTCGTCAAAATCACCGTTGAAGAGGAGAATATCCTCGTCCTCGAATCCTGTCTTACGAAGCTCTGCGGCTATGTACTTCTGTGTACGCTTTGATTCCGTGAAGATTACTACCTTCTGCGGGATTCCTTGTTCCTGCTGGTAGTCGAATGCAATCTGTATGGCAGTCTTCAGAGCATTGACCTTTGCGTTTGTTTTGATGCGCTTTGCCACATCAATGATGATATTCACCTCATCGAGTTCAGCCTGGATGAACTGTTTCTGAACAATGGTATCTTCATCCTCTGCCTCCTCAAAGCCCGACTCATCGATTTCATCCTCAACATAGCTCCAGAACAGGTCGAAGCCTTCCTGCGCATTTGCAGACTTGCTACCCTCGTATAGCTTTTCGAGTCTGTTCTTCAGAATTTCAAAGGTTTCTATCAATGCAAAACTTGAAGAAGCAAGCAGCTTTCTGATAACAAGAATGATCAATCCGCGGTTTGAGGTCGGTATGGAATACAGCAGCTCACGCTTCAAAAAGTCGTTTACCCGCTGATATAATTCAATCTCATCCTGCGACAGGATAAAATCCACCGTCTTGCAGGTTCTCTTCTTGAAATTCATGTACTTTGCCACATCTTTGCGGAGCGTCCGATACAGGACCGGAGAAAGCGCGCGCTTAAGGTCAGCGTAATCCTGTCCTTCGATGTAGCGTTTGTTAAAGACCTTCTCACTACCGAATATCCGCTCGTCAATAAAGGAGACCAGCCCGTGAAGGTCTGTCAACGAATTCTGAAGGGGCGTAGCGGTCAGCAGAATCTTCGGTATGCCCTTTGACAGTTCATATAGATTCTTTGCGCGTTTAGTGCCATGAAATACGTTTCTCAGGTTATGCGCCTCATCGATGATGATAAAATCCCACTTCACCTCCGGGAACCGTTTCATCAGCTTGGATGAATAGTCGTAAGAGGTAAGAACAATTCGGACAGATTTATTGTCAGTGAGTTTCTTGCGCCAGTCAGAACTGTCTTTTTCCACGGTAAGCCTGTCAAGTATCACCGACTCCAAGCCGAACTTATCCTCAAGTTCCAGTTCCCACTGCTTTCTCAAGGATGCCGGAAGCGCAATCAAGACACGCTTTGCGCCGGACTCAAGAACATATTTCAATACAAGTCCGGCTTCGATGGTCTTTCCGAGACCAACCTCATCTGCCAACACGATACCGCCTGTTTTCAGCGCCTGGATAGCAGCACAGAAGGCATTGATCTGATGTGGATTTAATTCAATATTCGCATCCAAAAGGAAGTGGAACGGAGAAGCATCAAGCTCCAGCTTTTTATATCTGCTGAATTGTTCAAGCAGCAGGTTACCTTCCATCTGAATCTCCTTTATACAGTTGCTCAAAAATACCCATCGCTATCCCTTTGGCCATCATCGGAGGCACAGCATTTCCAACCTGGATAAATTGAGATGTGCGTGGTCCCTCGAAGAAATAGCTGTCCGGGAAGGACTGTATTCTTGCCGCCTCGCGGACGGTAATTGATCTGTTCTGTTCAATGTCAGGATGAATGAAATAATGACCATCCTTTGAAAGGTGTGCCAGAATGGTATGGCAGCAAGATTTATCTCCCTCGACAACTTTGAATCTGTCCGTAAATGAATGCCTGTTCTTGTGCGTTTTCAATTCATCCGGGAGATCATTGTAATTTAGACGTTTATGGCCGTCATTCCACAATTCAACAGCCAGCCTGTAAATCTTGATATCCCGATCTATATTCGGTCGGCAGTTATGGTGAGTCAGCACGTCATCTTTCGTCCGTATTCCCGACTCCGTGACATAGCTTGCGGCTTTTGTTTTCGCGTACTTATCGGAGCTCTCACCGGGATGCAGCTTTGGCAAATCAGAGAAGAGGTCATTTACTATAGCGTCCGTTTTAATTTCAAGAAAATCGGGATATTTTAGACCGCTTTTCTTTAACCATCCTACGATAATCATTCGGCGTCTGTTTTGGAGTACGCCAAAGGTATTAGCGTTCTGCTCGCGGCATTCAATTTCGTATCCCACTCGTTTTAAGTATTTCTGAATATTCTTCCAAGTAGCTCCGCCATTGGCCGATTCGATACCCGTTACATTCTCGAACACAAACATACGAGGCTGATAACGTTTTAAGAAACGCGCATACAGTTTGTATAAGTAATTGCGAGGGTCTTCCGCCATCGGCACTTCCATATGACTGCTTTGCGCTCTGCCAACCAAGGAATACGCCTGACAGGGTGGCCCCCCTACAATGACATCGATCTTAGTGATGCCTTGTATTTTCATTATCCCATCAATAGTCTTGAAAATTGCCGAGAGCGTCTCGTCCGACATCGTTTCGTTGATGATGGTTTTCGTTATAGAAGCAGGAATTTGCTTCATAAAATCGTCTCGGGAGATTTTCCCGGACACATACTTTTTATATAAACCGAGATTGTCAGTGCCTTTCAAGTAATAATAGGCACTTCTCGTTTCAAGCGTTTTAGCTGCAAATTCATTCATTTCGACATGGGCGACAGGCTTGAATCCAGCCTGAAGAAACCCTTCCGAAAGCCCTCCAGCACCCGCAAATAGGTCGATGAAGTTGTAGCTATATTGCGCATCTATCTTTGGCATATAGTTTCCTCGTCATTCTTTGATTTCAATCGGAATGCTCTTTTTCTCACTCGCTTATCCCGTCCGGTGCTTCCGGACTCGGGTCTGGAACGAATTCCATAATGTCAGCAATATCGCATTTCAGTTCCTGACAGATTTTAGAAAGAACCTCTGTGGTTACATTCTCGTCTTTGGTGAGCTTGGCGAGTGAAGAAGAGCTGATTCCTGCTTTTTTCCGCAGATCAGACTTTTTCATCTGCTTATCAATCAGCAACTTCCACAGCTTGTTATAACTCATCTTCATTTTGTTTTATTCCTCCGTGTCCCATGACCTTCCATATAGTTCACAGTTATCAGTTGACAGTCTCAATACACAATTATCTTCAAGAATCTTCTGGGTTTCGGGTCTGCAATCGCCCTGCTTGTCATAGGCAATAAATATCTGCTTCTTTGTACTGTTGTATATACGGATGATTCCGTCTTCAACATCTTTTCCGAGATTCTTAAACAGCAAAGAATCGTGGGCAAGCGCAGGTAGCGCAGTTGTGAACAACACAGCTAGGTCGTAAACAATCATCCCTTTGAAATTTGAACCTGTTCCGGTATTATCGGGAGTTTCAAATTTGTAGCTGTTATAGGCGTTGAAGTGTACATGAGGAGGCTTCTTCTTTGTAGTAAACAGAGAATCATTAAACTCCTTCATCTTTGAATTCAATGTATCCTCGATTTCCCGGAGTATATCCTCGATACTGCGCTTCAGTATCTCGTCGGCCTTCGCTTTTGCCGCCTGCAGTTCGTTTTGAGTAAGAAATGCCTGATTCTGGTTTTTAAGGGCATCAATCTCGGCCTTAAGAGCCGAATGCCTATCAAGAAATTCTCTTGAAATATTGCCTACAAAACCAAGCTCCTTTATTTGAGCATTGATCCCATCAAGATGCTGCCGGAGAATAGATATTTCTCCATCGATTGCTGTTTTCTCATCTGCAAACTGCGCGTCCAGTATTTTGGCAAGTTTCTGGTGATAGCGTTCAACCTCATACAGTTTCCGCAAATTAACTCCAGGAAAATACTCCTGTAAGGCTGTCATGTCTGCCTCGGTGGGGTATAATCCGTATTCCAGACTCATGCTCACCAGACGCAGCTTCATTTCCTTGGAGTGGATGGCATTCTCTATATTCAGCTTTTCATTCGTCAAAGCCGCTTTTTTCTTGTTGAGTTCGATTTCCTCTTCAGAATGGCCTTTTTCAGCTTCCTCCATAAGCGTAGCAAGCTGCAGTTCCAAGTCTCGAATAATCGCAAGGTTCTCCTCATACTTTTTCTGTCCGCCTACAAGGTCTGAAATAAACTGATATCTCCGGGCCTCTTTGTAAGCATCCAGTTTCCGTTTGTGTTCCGTGACATTAGCCTTGAACTCCTCGATATCCTTGAAGCGGTCAAACAATGCCACAATGGATGATATCGACTTATCCATGTTCTGACCTGGGATGCCTTGAAGAGGGTTAAGCTCATCCGTGTTTTTCTTCCCGTATATTCTGAAGAAGCTGCTCAGTGCAGTGCGGAAAGATAGACCTACAAAATCGAGATGGTATTTCTCTTTGAGCCAAGTCGTATATTCATCCTTGGTATACTGTTCGCCGGTCAGTTCGTAATTCTTATCGCATATAAAAATTGTGTTGCTGTCGCCAGTATTTCTGGCAAAATAAAACTTCTCTCCATCAAACTCGAAGGTAAAGAATACTGTGTGGTGACCTTCCTTTTTTACGCCGTCACTCTTGATGTAAGTATCTCCGCCGAAAGCAAAATCAATGGCAAGCAAGGAAGATGACTTGCCGATAGACATGGCACCGTCTTCCTTGCCGAGAACAACATTCAAACCCTCCTTAAAATGAATCGGAGGACGTTTTCCACCCTGCTTTTTAAAGGCAGGAGATTTCATTTCTATAAGCATATGAACACCTCACCTTCATCGTTTAGATCGGCCGCTCTCAGCGCATACAAACAGTCCATAACCGAGATAAAGTCCGTAGCATCCTTTAGCAACGGCTTAACTCGCTCATACAGGGCTTTAACCGCTACTGGGCCGTTTTTTAGCTCATCCATCACTATCGGTATGAGCGATAAAGTGCTGTTTGTATAGGAATATAGCTTATTTGGTAATTGCATCGTACACCTCACACTTCGCTATGAAAAACGCCACCACGATCTGACAATAAATATCTTCTTGCAGGCTGACCTTATGAACCTTTTCGGATATCTCGTTGAAAATCTCAACATTCGTTTTCATTGCCTTCTTCAGCCGTTTGTAGATGGCCTTCATCTGATCCTGTACTTCGTCATAGTCTATTTCTCCACGCTTGTCGGCGTTGGTTATGATTTCCTTTAGCGTAACATAATAGGTATCGACATATCCTTTTACCGTGTTGAACAATGCGAGGTTGTCATCCGGGACAAGTTTCTCCCGTATATCCTTCGGATCAAGCGAAGGGTCAAGTAAGTCCTTTTCTTTCAGATTTTTGATTTTCGAGATGACACCTATTATTTCCTTTTCAAGCGGCATCCCATCCAGAAGGCGCATACTCTGTTTATGAGCAATCAATATCTTTTTGACACCTTGCAGTTCCTTGCATAGTTTCTTGCTATCATCAATTGAATATGTCGCATAACACATCGGACACAGAGCCAGAAGGTTATCTACTTTCGGCTCTGTGTTTTTATCTATGAGTGCCACCTCATAGGTGTAGGTTACCCGTCCGTTATCTGCAGCGGATAGCAGTCTGCCGCAGCCTGGAAACGCACAAATGTTATCAGTCTCATCCCGCAGATAATCGCCATACTTGTTCTTTAGTTCAAATGCCTGCTGCATCAGTTTTTGCCGTTCGAGTTCCGTTTTTTGAACAAGACCGGCTGCTCTGCGAATAATCTCAATAAAACAATCTGCCAGCCTCTCTGCAATATTGCCTGCTGTTGCTGTCGGATCATAACTTTTATAATCATCTGCAAGTAAAGCTAAGACCGCCTTGGGTCTTGATTCGAGAGACTCAACGAACATCTCCGGCGATAATTTGTAGACAATACTCTGTGCAAACTTCTTTGAAATACCACGCTTTGCATATGTGCGGAGCGTGTTTTCTTTTGTCAGCTTTGATGATGGGTCTTTAGGCGTATCCCATTCATCCTCGGTAACATCAGTGATCATCGCAACCAAATTCCGGAAGAAGCGTGGCACATCCATACCGTCAGATATTCGATTTTTCATCATTGAAAAGAAATCCTTAAACTCCACGAATATTCCTCATCCTTTCTCGGGTTTTGCACTACGGTGAACCACGGTGTACCAAACCATCCCCAAACCCGAATACCCCATTTTTTATAATGACATCAGCGTTGGGGGCGACGCGATGCCGGGCGCAAAACACGCTATATAAATTATGGCATAAAAGTGTCCGTTTGTCAAATCATTCGTTCGTGTTGTGGACATTTTCCAGTCATAAAGGATTTATTTGCGGCGATAAGACCACGGCAAGAACATTCCCCAAGGCTAACCTGGCATCGGTACATCCATTGGCCCGGATGATCCAGTGCGGATGACAGGAAAATTCAATAAAAACAGCTGCCTACTGGATAAGGAAGCTGCAATCCCGGAATGGAGGAAACTCCTACAGGACTGCGGTTAGGTTTCTATACCCATTTTGCAGCTGACCATGAAGGTTTCCTCCGTTCCAAGCAAATCAAACGGAGGAATTTTTCATGTCAAACGAAGCAAAGAAGCACTTTATCCATGTCGATGGGAATCCCATCGAGGTCAGCGAGGAAGTTTACGGGGCTTATTACCAGCCCATCTGGAACACCCGCTACCATGCCCAGAAGAACGGCGAATGCCGCTGCACCAAGGCTCAGCTTTGGAAGTGCGACGGCGTTTGCCCCGGCTGCCCGTTCTACGTTGCTGGCAAGAAAGTCTCCATCGACACCCCCATCGGCGGAGAAGACGACGAACTTACCCTTGGCGACACGCTGGCAGACGGAGCACCCTCAGCAGAATCCAGCCTTATGTATAAGGAACTGCTCAATGCTCTGTATAAAGAGCTTGACCGTCTTGACCCGGAGGGCAAACGCATCTGTGAGCTGATGATGCATCACTCAGAGCGTGAAGCCGCCGACATCATGGGAATGTCCCGTTCCACTTTCAAGCGTCGTTGGGCGAAGATTCAGGCTGAGCTGCAGGACAAGCTCAAGGATTATTACTACAATTAACCCACATAGGCCCACCAATCGCACCCCGCTGCGGTTGGTGGGTCAAATATTTTAATCAAAAAAGTGGACCACTTTGGTCATTTCCCTCTATTAGATACTGAAGGGTAAAACAACAAAAACCTTCAAAAATAGGCCTTGCCGATGAGCTTGTCCAGATTCAGGAAGACCCATACCGATTAAAAACTCATCATAGTGCTTATTGGTGTCAAAACATCTGGCAGGTAAATTGAGACCGGTCGGCAAGGCAAATTAATCTCAGGGAAAGGAGGTATATATATGTCTTGTTCAAACTCTAATCAAAAGTCCACTGTCGAGACTAAAGCTCGCGAATTTGGCGCTCATGTTTTTGAAGCAAGGAAAAACTGTGGAATGAGTCAGAAGGAACTCGCAAATGCAATTGGTGTGGATGTAAATACCATACAGCGTCTCGAGCATGGTATCTGCAAGGGCTATCTGAATGCGTTCAAGGCCGCTCAAGAACTTAACCTTTCTATTGATCGCTTTCTTTTTCAGAACAAACCGTATGCAAGAGAACTGCTCGACGCAGTCATTACAGCGGTTTCTGAGTTCAAAGCCACAATAGGGATGCAGAACGACGCACCGAATTAAGCCTAAAATGGCGTTTTGCCTTGAGTCATCAGGGGTAATGCCACTGTTATCAAGGCACAATCCGGATTCACAAATTACCGAAAGGAGATAAAATCTAACTTGAAAATTACAGACCTTAAAATTGATCCCCTCAGTCTGGGGAATCATTTGCTGCTTGTGGATGTAGCCCCGGCATATGAGTATAAGGACGGCCTCAGGACGGACAACATTCTCGGCTATCGCTACATGGTGGCCATGCCCGAAAAAGGACTGGAGAAAATCTCTGTCCGCATTGACGGTAGGAAACGCATGGAAGCGCCTGACACCTATCAGGAGGTGCGCTTTGACAAGCTGGAGGTGTTCATCTACTTCCATTTGGGTCAGCCTCAGGTTGGTGCTAAGGCCGCAGATATTCACATCGTAGATTCTAAGACTTAAGCTCCGGCGGCGCTGGAGCGGCCAGCCGGGTCAGGACAGGCCCCTGTGGGAATGTCCCCCGGCGGCAGCGCCAGTGCCGGCCTCCCATAAGGGGAAGTATTACCCCTTATGGGAACTGTAGCATGTAGCAAAAGACAACAAAGGAGATATAAAATGGCTAAAGATATTCAATCTCGCGGTTGGCATGTCGTTTACCAGCATAAAAAGGCAACAGACGCAGACCATGCAGGGCTCAGGGAAAAGGTGGAGACATTTAACCCGAAATACTACTGCATGGCCGATGAAATTGCCACAACCGGTACACATCATACGCACCTGTTCCTGTACTCCAATTCGCCCATACGCTTTTCCACAATGAAAAATCGTTTTCCCAATGCACATATCGAGAAAGCCTGCGGCACTGCCCGTGAAAACCGCGATTACATACTCAAAGAGGGAAAGTGGGCAGGTACAGACAAGTCCGAGACCTCCGTTCCCGGCACATTTGAGGAGTGGGGCGAGCTTCCTCCTGAACGCCCGGAGAGGCGCTCGGATATGGCTCAGATCATTCAGGGTATCCGCGATGGGATGAGCAATTTGGAGATTCTCGAAAGGTTCCCCTCAACCGGGTATCATATACATGATATTGATTATATCCGCGAAACTCTTAGGGCGGAAAGGTTCAGCGATGAATTTCGCAAGCTGGAGGTCACCTATCTTTACGGTGCCACCGGCACAGGCAAAACATGGGGAATCTATAAAGAGCATGGGGCTCACAATGTGTATCGTATCACAAATTACGGACGCTCCAAGGGCGTCTCCTTTGACGGTTATAACGGACAGGATGTGCTTGTGTTTGAGGAATTCAACAGTCAGATCCCTATCGAGAGGATGCTTATCCTCTTGGATATTTATCCAGACCGCCTCCCCGCGCGCTACAATGACAAAGTTGCCTGCTTCACGAAGGTCTACATTACATCCAATATACCGCTGGAGGAGCAGTTCAAGAGCGCTCAGAAAAACGCTCCGGAAACTTGGGCGGCATTTCTGCGCCGTATCCATACCGTGATCGAGTATCGTCAGGACGGTTCTACGGTTATCCATAAAAAGGGAGGGAAATCCACATAACCCGCGACGACATAGACATTATCAGTAGGCGCACAAAGCGCCGCCACCTGCTCCGGCATATCAAATCCGGGCTTATGGCAGTGAAGGACTCACCGGGAAAACGGGCTCTTGCCATTACATATTCGCTTGGTGTTATGCTCGTGTGGCTGTTTCGCGGCCGTCTGTTCGCTCTTGATGAATATGGGGTGCTTTCTCCGTTTATGCAGGCAGTTACAGACATCTCGATTTCGATGTATGCAATACTTGGATTTTTCCTTCTGCTCCTGCTCCTTGGAATGCCAAATGGCTGCACGGCAACCCGCGAGGGCTTGCTGAAGGCCGGATTTACAAACCACGCGGGCGAGGCTCCCTTCCTGATTTCAAAGCGGAAGGACTCTGTAAATCCCGATCTAACAGTCTGGGAGTTTGACCCGTGCGGAATCCCATTGGGGGAATGGGAGGACAAAAGAGCCGAAATTGAAACCGCGCTGAATATCACAATAGCAAAAATCACATGGGCAGAGGGGCGAAAAATTATCCGCCTGTACTCTGCCCCGGCTGAAAGTGATTTTCCGGCTATGCTGCCTTGGGATGATAAATACCTTTCACCGGAAAATTTCGTCTTGGTGCTTGGGCAAAGCCTCACCGGGCCTGTGACAGTCAATCTGGCACATATTCCACACATTTTGCTTGGCGGCTCCACCGGGAGCGGCAAAAGCGTGCTTCTGAAGCTGCTGCTCATGCAGTCGCTCCGCAAGGGCGCAGAGGTCTACATATCAGACTTTAAGGGTGGCGTGGATTTTTCAGAGGTCTGGCATGATAGATGCCATATGTGCTTCACTGAGGAGACTCTGCTTAACACTCTTGACCGGCTCACGGCAGAGCTGGAGCAGCGCAAGGCGCGGCTGGCTGAAACCGGCTGTGCAAACCTTGATATATACAACTCGGCAACAGGCGAAAACCTCCCCCGGCTGATATTCGCCTGTGATGAAGCGGCGGAGGTTCTGGATAAAACCGGGCGGAGCAAAGAGGATAAGGAGCTGCTTAGTAAAATTGAAAACAGACTTGCCACTATTGCCCGTCTGGGCAGAGCCTTTGGTATTCATCTGATTCTCGCCACTCAGCGCCCGGATGCCAACATTATCCCCGGTCAAATCAAAAACAATTTGGATTTCAGGGTGTGCGGCAGAGCCGACAATGTCCTCTCGCAAATCATTCTTGACAACACAAGCGCTGCCGAGCTCATCCCAAAAGACGCAAGAGGCCGCTTTGTTCTCTCGGACGGGACGGTGTTTCAAGGGTATCTATTCAATGAAGAGCAGCTTTGATCACGGGGAGGACAGCCCCTCCCCAGTCTATGTGAATAAACCTCGAAAAAATGGCGGAAAATATTGGCAGGGAAAAGGAGCGTGATACATCGTTGGAGGTCAATGTCAGGGACGGCAGAAAGCTGGTTGAGGTCTGGCTCAATAGCAGCGAGAAGTGGGACGCTGAGCTGCGGGAACGGCTCAGGCCGCTGTACCGCAGGTACAAAGAGCAGGGCTATCTCGTGGCGGTGTTCGAGTCCGGCGAGCAGGACTTGACGGAGCTTACGAGCGCGCTGCTCTGTGACCACCGGCAGCGCAGCGCCCAGCGTGAAGTCGCGCAGGAGCGGCAAACCGGGCCTGTCATCGGGTGATTCATCCAATGTATCAAGTCTCAGCGGTACGCCCAGTGCCCGCCCTCACGATATTTTGTCAGCTTCCCTTCCTCGGTCAAACTCGCAAGAATGCGGTTCGCTGTCGCCGCCGACACATCGCAAAGCGTACGGACATCGGCATTCATGATGAAATCATGGGTTTTTAAGTATGCCTCGATTTTGCTCAAGCGGAGAGCTGCCTTATCCTTTGGTGCATTGCTCATTTCATCGCTCGTTTTGATTGCCTCAATGAGCGATGCTTTGATGGCTGAAAGCATGAATTCAATGAACTGCGTGGATTCACCGGCATTATTGGAGGCATTGATGGCTGCGTAATATTCCTTCTGTCGGTCATGGACAATAGATTCCACCGGCAGCCACGCAAAAGCCGGCTTCCATTTAGAAAGCAGCAGCGTATGCCAAAGGCGGCCAAGGCGACCGTTCCCGTCGGCAAAGGGGTGGATAAGCTCAAGCTCATAATGGAACACACAGCTTTTTATCAGCATATGCACATCGCTGTTTTTGACCCAATCCAGCAGCTCCATAACCAAATCCGGGACATACTGCGGCAGTGTTCCGAAGTGCAGAATATTGCCCTGCTGATCGACAACACCCACAGACCGGGTGCGGAACACGCCCGCCTCCTCCACCAAGCCCCGCATCATGATGCCGTGGGCAGTCAAGAGGTCATCGACGGAGTATGGGTCGAGCTCATCCATGCGCTCATAAATCTCATAGGCATTTTTGACCTCGGCAATGTCCTTGGGCGGAGCTAAAACCCGCTTGCCGTTCAGCACCGCTGTCACCTGATCCAGACTGAGCGTGTTTTGCTCGATGGCGAGCGAACCGTGAATGGTTCGTATCCGATTGCTGCGGCGCAATGTCGGGTTTGCGGAGAGCCGATTTGCCGAGGACAGCCTGCCCAGCAGCTCCGCGATTTCCGCGACAGACGCAATCATTGAATTTGTAATTTCAAACGGCGGCTTTTTGTTCTTCATTTTGTACCTCTCAAACTGACAGAGTTAGTATATTATAGCCCACATCGCTCATTTCATCAATCATTTTTTGCTTCACATATAAGGTCGGAGCTTTATAGCTCCGGCCTTCATTTTGCTGTTGCTTAGTGCGGGGACTTGTGATACAATATTATCTAATAACAGAAACCGAACCTGAACTTAAAATGGACAGGAGGAGATATTGTGGGAAATGAGCTGCTGCCCAGCGGGGAGATTTTACTGTACAACAACGGCGGAGAGAAGGAATTTGTCAGCGTTATCTTTCAGGACGAGACTTTTTGGCTGAGTCAGAAAGGCATGGCAGAGCTGTTCGACACTTCAAAGCAGAACATCAGTCTGCACATGAAAAACTGCTTCGCCGAGGAGGAACTGGACAAAGAATCAGTTGTCAAGGATTTCTTGACAACTGCCGCAGACGGAAAAAACTACAAGACCCAGCATTATAACCTCGACGCCATCATCGCCGTGGGCTACCGCGTCAACTCCAAGAAGGCCACGCGCTTTCGCCAGTGGGCGACAAAGACGCTGAAGGAGTACATCACCAAGGGCTTTGTCCTCAACGATGAAATGCTCAAAAACGGGCGGAGCTTTGGCCGGGATTATTTTGACGAGCTGCTTGAGCGCATACGGGAGATTCGCGCCAGCGAGCGGCGGGCATACCAGAAAATCGCGGACATCTTTGAGCAGTGCAGCTATGACTACGACAAAGACAGTGAGACTACCAAGGCCTTCTACGCCTTTGTGCAGAACAAGCTGCATTACGCGGTCACCGGTCAGACAGCGGCGGAGATTATCGCAGGCCGGGCTACGCTTGAAAGCCCCACCATGGGGCTGACCACATGGAAGGGCGCGCCGGATGGGAAAATTCTCAAAAGCGACACGCTTATCGCCAAAAACTACTTAAACGAAAAGGAGCTTGCCCTCCTTAACCGGCTCGTCACCATGTTCATCGACTATGCCGAGCTTATGGCAGAGGAGGAACAGCCCATGAGCATGAAGGACTGGCTCGCGGAGACTGACCGCTTCCTCACATACAACCGCCGCAGGGTGCTGGATGGCAAGGGCAAAATCTCCCGCGAGGCGGCGGAGAAGAAGGTGGGCGATATATACGCGCAGTTTCGCAAGAAGCAGGACGCCGACTACATCTCCGAATTTGACAGGCAGACCGCCAAATATCTGAGGGGTGAGCGCGATGATTGAAAAATTCGACATTGCCGGTTACTGCCGCATATCAGTAGACGAGGAGCTTGACCGGGACAACACCTCCATTGAAAACCAGAAGGCCATCATTGAGGACTTTGTGCGGCAGAAATTCTCGGACTCGACCCTGAGCTTCTTTGAGGACAGGGACAAATCGGGCTACACCTTCGACCAGCGCCCAGGCTATCAGGCAATGCGCCGGGAGCTGATGAGCCACAAAAAGGACATCCTCATCGTCAAGGACTTTTCCCGCTTCTCCCGCCGCAACAGCCGGGGCTTGGTTGAGCTGGAGGACTTGAGGGACGCAGGCGTGCGTATAATCTCCATCGGGGACGGAATCGACTTTCCGAATGACGACGACTGGCTGAAAATCCAGTTCCAATTCCTGATAAACGAAATGCCGGTGACCGACACCAGCAAAAAGGTAAAATCCGTCATCCGGCGCAGGCAGCAGGACGGCAAGTGGCTCTGCGCCGCGCCCTATGGATACATTCTCAACGCCCGGCAGGAGTTTGAAATTGTCCCCACCGAGGCGGAGATAGTGCGGGAAATTTTCAGGCTCTACATCGACGGCTGGGGCTACAAGAAGATTGCAAACCACCTCACCGAGCAGGGCGTGCCCACGCCGCGCATGGCCGAGCGGGAGCGCAAGGAGCAGGAGGGCAAAACCAGCAAGCGCCCTGTCAAGGCGGAATGGGCCATCGTCACGGTGCAGGGCATTATCGACAACGATTTTTACATCGGCACGCTCCGACAGGGCAAATACACCCGGCGGAAGATAAACGGCAAGGAACAGCGGCGGGACGAGTGGGAACACATCGTCATTGAGCACCATCACCAGCCCATCATTGACTACCGCACCTTTGCCACCGCCAGGGCCCTGCGCGAAAGCCGCTCCACCGCCCACTACCGGGGACAGAAGAAGTACGACAACAGCTACTCCGGCTTTCTCGAGTGCGGCGACTGCGGCGCGCCCATGTTCGCCATGAGCCGCCGGGACATCAAGGACGCCTACCGCTGCGGCACCTACCACCGCCGGGGCTTAAAGGGCTGCACCAGCCACCACATCCGCGTGGATAAGTTAGACGAGCTTGTGAAGCTCTATGTGCAGAAGGTAAAGGAAAACTCCGCCGCCATGCTGGAGCGCCTGAACGCCGACCTTGCGCGAGAGCAGGAGGATTTGGATGAGACTGAGCGGGCGGCGGAGAATCTTGACGCCACCCTGCTTGACCTTCAGGAGGAGCTGAAAGCCACAAAGCGCCAGCGCATACGCGACCTGATGAAGCATCCGGAGCAGGAGGCCACGCTTGAGCAGACCTATGACGAGCTGGAGGACGACCTTGTGCGCCGCATTGAGGGCATACAGCATCAGCTTGACCTGACGCAGGATAAGAAAAACACCATCATCCGGGTAAACCGCGTGGCAAAAACCGCCATGGAGGTCTTTGACGAAATCCTGCAAAAGCCGAAGCTGGAAAGGCGCGATCTTCAGCTTATCATTGAGAGGATAAAGGTCTTTGAAGACCACATCGAGATTCAGCTCAAGGCCGATATTGACGCCATCCTCCAGAGCGGCACACTGCCCGAGGAGCAGAAAAGCCCGCCGCCCTATGAAATCCAGATAATTCAGGAGAGCGACAAGCATAATAACAAGGTTTTCACTGTCAAGGTTGTCAGTGACGGTGACCCGTTGGAGATATTCACAGATAAGGATGGGGAGCTTATTTTCAAGAAATACTCGCCCATTGGTGAGCTGACTGATTTTGCCGCGCAGATCTGCGACAGTCTCCGCCGCTCGACGGACGGCATAGCTGCCGTATGCGACAGAGACAGCATCATCGCCGTGGCGGGCGGGGGCAAGAAAGAGCTTCTTGACAAGCCCATCAGCCAGCAGCTGAGCGATATAATGGACAACCGCGCCGCCTATCGCCACTCAAGCGGCGGCAGCAGCACCCCCGTGTCCGATATGGACGACAAATACTGTCTGTCTGTGGCCGCCCCCGTCATATCCGAGGGAGATATAATGGGCTGCGTGATGTTTCTCTCTCCCAAGGGCAGCGCCCCCTGCACGGAGGTCGAATACAAGCTCGCCCAGACCGTGGCGATTTTCCTCGGCAAGCAGATGGAAGACTGAACCGCCATACCCTGCGTCAAAGAAATACTGAAATATGTAAAAAGGGATACAGCAAAAAAATTGCTGCATCCCTTTTATTACTCTATCTTTCAGACCAATATAGCGGTCAATATTTTGTCCAAGTATAGCATAGAATACAAGAAATTGCAAGCAATACTGGTCATTTTTCGATTGCTGAAGGGTCAAAACAAGCGGGAGCGGGCAAATGGAGCAAAAACTAAGACGCGATTTGAATATGGGTGGAAATCTCCGCAGGCTCAGGCTTGATTTCGGTCTGTCGCAGGAAAAGCTGTGCGCGGAGCTTCAGCGCCGGGGCTGTGACATCGGGCGCAGCACCTATGAAAAGTACGAGAGCGGCGAGCTGAACATCCGCATAAGCGTCCTTGTCACGCTGCGCAAAATCTACGCTTGCAGCTATGACGCTTTCTTCGAGGGCTTGGATGAAAGATTATAAACCGTCCAGCATTTTCATAACAACCCGGGGCAGTTAATTCGTCCTCTCTACACTCTCCATGTGCATATCTGTACACAGCTAACAGCTTTTTTCTACAAGCTGAAAACAGCATCTTCGATCTGAAGATGCTGTTTTCAGTATACGCTCCCTCCCACCGTCGCAGAGCCCGGCGTCAGCGGGTCTGCGGCGGAAAAGGAAGAAGGAACGAATGGATATGGATTTTGCCGAGCTTGCGAGGGAAAAGGAATGGAATTCGTTTCTTCTGACGCTACAGCGCGGGTTCCGTCCATTCGCCGCCGGAGGGTGCTCCTCCACCGCCCCCGCCGCCGTAATAATTATACACAACAGGCTGGTCGTTGACCTGCTCAACGGCGATATAGCCCATGCTCCCATCTGGCAGAGACACAAGATAGCAGTCCCCCAGCTCGGCAAGCAGTGTCAGCTCCGTGTTCATGGCGGGGCTGTCAAGCAGCTCACCCCTAAGGTAAAGGCTGCGAAAAACCTCGGCTCCCGAGGCCGCGTAGCCTGTCCTGCTCTCAAAGGGCACCTCCCCCTCAAGCAGCAGGCAGCGCTTTTCCACCGTAGCAAGAACGCCGTCAATATATAGCGTGCAGAGCTCATCCTCCTGAGAAAGCAGGCGCACCTGCTCCCCGCGCTTGTAAACCGCAGCGTAAAGCTCCGCCGTGGCTGAGATCACACGGGCAGCCGCACCGCTCTCTGTACCATACAGGGCCGGGTGAGCGATGCCGGTGGCTCTAAATGCTTTTCTGGACTGCGCGCCGAGGCTTATATCGCCGCCGTCAGCACCGCCGGAGGGTGCGGAACCGCCTCCCCCACCGCCGCCGGAGTAGTTATAATACTGTATACGGCTGTCGCTGAGCATTTCGGCAGGTACATAACCCAGAACCCCCTCAAGCTCCGCAAGGCAGCAGTCTCCCAGATCCGCGAGGATCTGAAGCTCGGTATTTGTGTCAAGCACCCGCTCCGGTTCGCCACGGAGCAGATAGCCGGTGAAAAACTCCGCGCCGCTTTTGGCATAGGCCGTGCGCGGCTCTGCTTCCTCCTCGCCGTCGAGAGCCACAAGGCGCTTTTCAACATATCCCCTGCCCTCAGCGCAGTTGACGATATAATAACCCTCCCACTCGTCCTCGACCTCAAGCTCCTCCCCGCGCTCCAGCACGGTCAAAAGCGCGCGGGCTTCAAGAGTGACGACCTCCGCTCCGCTGGTCTGCGGAGTAGGCGTGGGGGTAGGAGTCGGTTCGGGCGTCGCGGTTGGCTCGGGGCTGGGCGTCTGCGCGGGCGCGGGCGCGCCGCAGCCGCTAAGCAGCATAACCGCGCAAAGGCATGCGGCAATTATTTTCTTCATATCTTATCTCCTGTAATTTTATCCCCTATAATCTGCATCGTATTTATTGCCGTACACATAATGGATTATATCCCAGATGTAGTTATAGGCCGCCGTGCCGGGGGCAAAGGCTCCGCGGTTTTGATAGGCGATATAGCCGATGCTGCGGCGGACAATGCCGCCATAGAGCGTCACCTGCTTGCCGTCAGGAGCGCTGAGCTTAATGTAAGAGCGCATTGCAATATCGTCCACACACTGGGCGTTTGTAAAGCCCACCAGCACATTGGTGTACTGTATTTTGCTGCCGGAGACGCGGAACACGGGGTCAGCCCCGGCCGCGCGGCTGTAAGCATAGTTATGGCGGGCATAGCTGTCGCCGAGGCTGAGAGAGCCGTTTTGGATCTCGCTGGCCCAGCAGAGCAGTGTGCCATATTCCTCCAGCTTATATCCCGACACTCCTGCCCCAGTCAGCGCGGATTTGAGCGAGCTTTCAATGCCGGTTATCATGCGGATACCCTTATTCCCGGTTATCCTGATAGAGCTGCCGCCGTAGCTTAGCAGATTATCAAGGCCGGACACTCTTTCAAGCACATATCCTCCGCTGTTTGTGAGGCTGTATACATACATGCCCGTGGGGTACATCACATGCACATCGGAGCCAACGGGCAGGTTGTATTCCGAAACTGTGATAAGCTTTTTCTCTCCCTCTGCCAGCTTAATGCTGCCGAAGCTGCCGCCGGCATCAGGATAGATCTCCCGCCCGTCGATACAGAGGGCCAGTGTCCTGCCGCTGTGGAGGGCAGCAATATTAGCCAGCACATAGCCCGTGTCCACAGGCGGAGTAGGCGTGGGCGGGGTCTCTGTAATTTCCTTCGCCGTGAAGCTCATGACGTTTTGGGCATACTGCGCCTCAAGGCTGAATTTTTTCCCGTTTGCCGTCCATTCCCTGCTCGAAAGCTCGTAGGCCGCGATGCCGTAAAGCACGCTCTTTGTTGTGTCCGGCTCGCTGGTCGTCACGGGCAGAGAAAAGCTGGCGTTTCCTGCCTTGAGCTGCTCCGTTATACCCTCCTCAAAGCCGTCAGACCATGTGTGTATCTGGCCGGTTTTAATGAAGTAATTCTGCTCCAGAGAATTTGCCGGACGGGCAGGGTCAGCGCTGTGATCCGAATGGACGCAGCTCATAAGCGCATCAGTGAGGCCAAAATACAGGTGCCGGTAGTATGAATACGCCGCAGAATAGTCTACATCGTCCTAGGTTGGGTCTATCTGATACCATTTTCCGTCCAGCTTCACGGCGTTCCATTCGTGGCCGTTGCCAGTACAGCGTTCACTTTCTATGCCCACGCGGTCAAGGAGCATCTTATATGCCGAGCGATAGGCAGCACAAGTGCCGGTGCCGTAGAAAAACACGCCCTCTGCGCTGCAAAGCACCCCCGTGGCATTGTAATCATAGGTGCAGTTGTTAATGATCCAGTCGTGCAGCCAGAGCGCGAGCTCATATTCGCTGCCGTTTGGCAGGGCGGCGCGGCACTGAGCCGCCACCTCATCGGCAGCCTGCTCCACGGTCTTCCCCTCGCCGGTAGGGGTAATATAAATAGTCTGCGTCTTATCTTTGGAGTAGTGCTGCTTTCCGTCCGAGCCGGCAACAGGGTACATCTCCAGCAGGTAGAAGTCGAGCCGGTACTCATTGGAGCTTGTAAAGGTAAATTCAAAAACATTATTTTCCTGAAAGGACTGACTCAGGGGGTCAACAATAAATTCCCAGCTCCCGTCAACCTTCTGCATCACGCCGTAACGGTATTTATACTTAAAGCCGAACTCCGTCAGCGGGCGGCTGTTGCCGGAGGGCGTCGTACCCGTGGGGCTGAGGGTATAGGTCACCGTGTCCCCTACTGCAGGGGCAGAATTGCTTGAGGCCACCTCCAGCCCGAGGCCGGCGGGCATCTCATTGACATTTCCGGGCACGGGCTCATACGCCTGCGGGGCTATTCCTCCCTCATCGCTCAGGGCCACAGGCTCCGCAAACACGGCGAGCGGCTCTTCAGGCCCCGTTATAACAGGCGCTTGCGTCTCCTCAATGGGCGGAGCTTCTTCCGTCTTCTCCGGATCCGCCGCATCGGGAATAACCGCCTCTTCCCCGGCGGTGGTCGATATATCCTCATCCCCGGCGAAAACGACGCAGGGGACAAGAGCAAAAATCATGAGTATGGCCAACAGCAGGCCGATCAGACGTTTGAGCACCGCGATACTCCTTTCGTTATAAAAAGCGTCTTTTCATATATTCTCATTGGTATCTTACCATATATCTCCGCTCTTGAAAAGTATGCACTTGTAGAAAATGCGCCGCTGTGCTATACTTTTCCGGCAAGCAATCGGAACGGTTGCAAATGACAATTCATTTGCTTAAGCAGGGGAATGTGGGTGCGAATCCCACGCGAGGCCGTCACTGTGAGGTCGGGCGCAAGCCCGCGAAGTCAGAATACCTGCCCGTGGGACGGAAAACCGCCCCGTTGTACAAAGAACCGCGTCACCCGGTCAAAGCCGAAAGCGTGCTGTAAGCAGAGGCGAAAGTACGCCGCTGCTCTGCTGCTCGTTCTCTCTTTTTCTTTGTGCAGCGCCGGCGACCCTGAAAGATGGGTCAATGTAAGCGATGAACGAATCGGCGAGAGAGATTTGCGAGAGAATTTGTGTTCTGATGAAGGCAGTCTTTTGAAGACAATACTTTGTGTATGGCAAGAAAGACTGACAAAATCAGGGCGCAAATTGTCCGCAAAAATCCGAGACGATTTGTTCGGAGCTTACATCAAAAAAGAAAGGAGAGATTTTTTCATGTCAAAAACCGCAAAAAAAATTATTGCCGTAGTAGCTCTGCTTGTGCTTATCGTGGCAGCCGTATTCCTCTGGCAGCACTTTTCCCCCGCCGCGCAGGAGGGGGACAAGGAGCTTGTGGTGCTGGTCGTCCATGGGGATGGAACGCAGAACCGCCTCGATGTCTCAACCGATGCGGAGAACCTGCGCGGCGCGCTTGAGCCGGAGGGTATCATCGCCGGGGACGAGAGCGAGTACGGCCTGTTTGTCAAGACCGTTGACGGGGAAACCGCCGATGACAGCCTCCAGCAGTGGTGGTGCATCACCAAGGGCGGCGAGGAGCTGATGACCGGCGTGGACGACACCATGATCGCCGATGGGGAGCAGTATGAATTTACCCTCACCACGGGCTGGTAAACTCAACGTGCGGGAGCTGTGCGTCCTCTCGCTGATGGGTGCGCTCATCTTTGCGGCGAAGCTGGCTCTGGCGTCAGCTCCGAATGTGAGCCTTAACGCGCTGCTCATTATCCTGACGGCGGTGTTCTTCGGTTGGAGGGCGCTGTACAGCGTGGGCGTGTACATCATGCTGGAGGGGCTGGTCTTCGGTTTCGGGATGTGGTGGTGGAGCTACTGGTACCTGTGGCCGCTGCTGGCCGTTTTGGCCGTGCTGCTGAGCCGCTGCCGCTCGACGCTTATCTGGGCGGTTTTCGCCGGAGTGTTCGGCCTGTGCTTCGGGGCGCTCTGCTCTATCCCATATCTTTTCATCGGTGGCTGGGAGCTGGCTTTTTCCTACTGGATAAGCGGCATACCCTTTGACCTTCTCCACTGCGCTGGGAACTTTATCACAACACTTATACTGTTCAAGCCCCTGTACGCGGTAATGGATAAGCTGCTGAGCAAAAAAATCAGCTGAGGCGAAATCGCTTCAGCTGATTTTTTATGATATTCGTTCCCTTGGAACGAATGATATATCTTCGATATGATATATTTGCTTTGCAAATATGATGAATAATCAGCGTTTATAGAAAGCCTCGCAGAGTTCGCCGCTCGGAAGCGGCGAATAATTTTAATCGTTTTTTCCGGGGGCGTGTACCTCGGAAAAAATACTTTGCACGGAGAGAGTGTATTTTTGCCTTCCCACGCAGGCAAAAATGCGCGAACGCAGTGAGATCCCCTTTGTATTAAAAGCCCCTTCGGGGCTTTTAATACAGTTAATATTCGTATATTCCTCCGCCGATGAATTCGCGCAGCAGAGAGTCGGACGGGACGAGCTTTTCGTCCACATCGCCGAAGAGCTGGATAGCGGGCAGCACCGCGCGCAGCTCCTCAAAGCGCTCTATCCCCTCCGGCACGGACTGAAAGAGCTTCGTTGCCGTCTGATTGAACACCGCCGGCTCATAGGCCATGGAGGTGTCAAGCTGCAGATCCGCCTTATCCTTGAAGGGTGAAATGTACGACTTCTCTCCCCGGCGGACATTGGCCCACATGCTCATGGTCTTTGCCGGGTCTGCCCCGCGGAAATTATGGTCGCGCACCATGCGCCGCACAAGGCGGAACCATGTGCGCTTAAATACCACCTTGCCCTCAAAGGTCACATCACTGCGGGCGGATATGTAGAGCTTGAAAGCGTCCGGGTGGCGCTGGGTTATCATATCGTTGAGCGCGTGGATACCCTCAAAAACCGCCACCTCGTCCTTTCTGAGCTTTATGGACTTCTGCGGCTCAAGCACACGCATCTGCCGCGAAAACTCATACTTCGGCACATATATGCGCTCGCCCCTTGCAAGCTGGTCAAAGTGCTTGTTGAGCAGAGCCATGTCAAGGCAGAGCGGGGACTCAAGATCCATATCCCCCTCCGGCGTGCGCGGCACCGTGGCGGGGTCGATGGTGTTGAAATAATCGTCCATACCCACATAGTGGGTTCCCACGCCCCGGCGCTCCAGCGCCTCGCTTATCTTCATGGCGGTGGTAGTCTTGCCGCTGCCGGAGGGCCCGGAGAGCAGGACGATGGGGCTGTTTTTCTTGTTTTTCAATATCAAATCGGCGGCTTTTTCCACCTTGGCAAGGTACTGTGCCTCCCCCTCCTCAACAAAGCCCTTGGGGTCTGCCACAGTCTTGAAGTTTATATCTTTAAGCTCGTATGCCATTGTATTTCTCCTTTTTATGATTTATAAAACTCCGCAATTTTTTCCTTATCCGCGCAGGTCTCCTGTATCTGGTTTATGTATTCAAGCGGATATTTGGGAGCCATCAGGCGGATATTCCTGCCCCCGTCGTGGCGGATGAGCTTGGTTGAGCCGCCGCCGCCCAGGGCGATAATGCTGCAAAGCTCCTCCATGATGCAAATATTATAGATATTCTCATATCCCGTCTTTGTCCAGCCCACATTCTCAAAGCCGCCGGACATGAACTTCTGCCGGTACAGGTAATAGGGTCTATACTGCGCTCGGCGCAGCTTTTCTCCGCCGTAGTCCAGCATGGCGCCTACCTCCGCGGCGGTGGGTATGACGGAACCTTCCAGCATTATGCGTGAGCCTTTTTTCAGCGACAGTGTGTGTATGGTGATATTCTCCGGTGCGAGGCTCAGCACCTTGTCAACGGTGTCCCGGAAGCCCTCCACCGTGTCCGACGGAAGCCCCGCGATAAGATCCATATTCACCGCGAAGCCCCCCACTGTCCGGACTTTTTCAAGGGCGGTGAGCACATCTTTCGCGCTGTGCTTTCTGCCAATGGCGGCGAGGACGCCGTCGCTCATGGTCTGGGGGTTGACGCTGACCCGATCCACCCCGTGGGCTTTCAGCACGCGCAGCTTATCGGTGGTAATGGTATCGGGTCTGCCTGCCTCCACGGTGTATTCCCGCATAGCGGAGAGGTCAAATTCCTCCTCCAGAAGGCTGCAAAGTCTATCGAGCTGGCCGGGGTCAAGCGTAGTAGGTGTGCCGCCGCCCATGTACACCGAGATGACCCGCAGCCCCAGCTCCCTGACCTGCTCCGCTGTGGCGCGAAGCTCCTGGAACAGCGCCTGCAAAAAAGGTTCGATGAGCTTCATGCTCTTTTCCACCGACTGGCTGACAAAGCTGCAGTACGAGCAGCGGGTGGGGCAGAAGGGTATGCCCACATATAGGCAGACGTCCCGCTCATCAAGGGCGGCCTCTGTAATCAGGGTCTGACGCGCCGCGTCAAGGCAGAGCTCCGCCCGTCTGGGGGACACGCCGTAATCCGCCTGAAAACGGCGCAGGGCGCGCTCCTCGTCAGGCTCCGCGCTCAACACCTGCCTCAGGACTTTTCCGGGTCTGACCCCGCAGAGCGAGCCCCATGGCAGCGGAGCCTTGCCGGAGCTGAGATAAGCCCGGTATATGGCGGTTTTTATAAGCCCCTGACAGGTGCTCTCCCCCGCCGGGCCATCAATTATGCTGTCATTGGACGCAGCAGCTCTGCCCCGGCCCACCGCGCCCTCAAAGCGCAGTGTGCAGGTGGCGGTGGTGTACTCCGCGCCGCGGCTCAGGCGCGTCTCCATTCCGTCGCCTTTGGGCGCCCCCTCCGGGTACTCGGGACGCTCCTCCGGGAACAGTGTCAGCAGCATTTGCTCCACAGCATATTTATATTCGTGTCCATGTAGATATAGCTTCATTTCTTACCTTTCCGGCTCTCATAGTGCTCCTTGAGTTTGCGGAAATTTCCACCATTGTGGCGGCCCTCCAGCAGCTTCGGGTAGGCCATGGTTATGCGGCGCTGGACAAAGCCCTTGCCGCGCAGCTCCGAAAGACGCTGCTCCAACTCCGCCCTCTTTTCGCGCAGAGCGGCCCTGCCCGCGTCCTCCCGCTCCTTGACACGGTCGTTTATTTCGCTGCGCTTATCAAGAATATCCTTTGTGTACTCCTGTTTCTTCTCCGCCATCTCCGGGTGTTTCTCCTCAAAGCTTTGAAGACGCTCGATGTTCTTCTCTACCGGCTTATATATGAGGTTTTCGCCCATAGCATCAGACAGGCCATGTATAGCGCGCTCCAGCTCCTCCATGGCCTTGAAGCGTTTTGGCAGCTTCAACAGCGCCCACAGAGTTATTATCCCGTCCGCGGCCAGGATCACGAACAGCAGCGGCAGCAGCCATCTGCCGAGGCTGTATGGAATGGCGTTGATGAATTCCATGATACCCGGGTGCACCACATCTACCACCAGCACACAGCCCAGCGCCCATATGACCGAAAATTCAAGGCAGATATATCCCTTTATGTTAAAGGGATTGTTGGAGTAGTCCCACCATTTATCCTTAAAAAAGCGCTCCATAATGAAGCCAATCAGAAACTCAAGGGCAGAAGTCAGCACCATGCTGCCAAAAAACAACAGGGCAAAATTATCCTTCACCGGTTCGAGCACCAGCACGACTATCAGTATGCCATAGCCATAAATGGGGCAGACCGGGCCGTTGAGAAAACCACGATTAACAAAACAGCCTCTGTGCACCGCCGCATATGCCACCTCGACACACCAGCCCAGCACCGAATATATCATCAGTATCCAGCCCATCTGATACAGGGAATAACTCAAAATTTTCTCCTTCTTCGCCTTAATATCATTTTCAGTATACCACAGCCGCGCAATATTCTCAATGTGCAAATAATACCCGCTGCATAAAGGCCGTTTTAGGCAGACGGGAGAATTTTTTTGAATTTTATCTGATTTATACGCAAAAAATTATTGAAATTCTCAACAAAAATGTTGTAAAATAAATGTAAAAGTAATAGTATAGGAGTTTTATTTGGATGTACGCGATAGGAGACAAAATTGTATATGGAGAAAATGGCGTCTGCACGGTGTACGAGATCGCTCCCCTCTCCATGAGCGGTGCCGATAAGAACAAGCTGTATTATCATCTCCGCCCTCTTATCGGCAGCGGGACATATTTCACGCCGGTGGACTCCGGAGCTTTCATGCGCCCTGTTATAAGCCGTCGGGAGGCTGAGGCGCTCATCGCCGCTATCCCAGGTATTGAACCCGCCATCTGCAATGACAGCCGCTTTAACCATGTGGACGCGTTTTATAAAGAGCTTTTTAAGCAGCACAGCTGTGAGGCTCTTGTGGCGATCGTCAAGGGGCTGAGAGAGCGCGTCGCTGGGAAAAAGACCCGCAGCAGCCGGGCCGAGGCTACAATGCGCCGGGCAAAAGACATGCTCCACGGTGAGCTTGCCGTTGCGCTGGGCATAGAGGTGGACGCCGTGGAGAGCTACATAGCCGAGCGCATCAGCAAGGCCGGCCGATGATAAGATGATAAAACACGCCGCCGAAGGTTTTATAAACCTCCGGCGGCCTTATTTTAATCCTCTTCCAGCGGCGAGAAATTCCCGCTGTACCGTTGTCAGTATTTATCACCGCTTATTGTTTCTTTCCTCTGATTTTGCTGGCCACAACGCAGATGACGATGGTTATCAGCATATCCGGCAGCGTGTTGCCGACAATGATATCAACGCGCATCAGCAGCCTGTAAACGACAAAGCCAACCAGCCATATCACCAGATTTTGGACGCTGATATTCTTCTTGTCCCGGTTCTGCTTGAGAATAAAATAATCCGCGATCTGAATAGCTATCATCGGCGCAAACACCGAGCCGATGAAGTACAAAAAGCCGGTGATGTCGGTAAGCGGGAGGAAGATAGCCCCCACCGTGCCGATAACGGTCACCACCACGGCGACCCATTTCCCGCTGAGTTTTGCGGAGAGGGACTCGCTCGAAACTCCGGCGGAATACGCGTCAAGGAAGGTCGTGGTGACGGTGGAAAAGACGATTATCAAAAGCCCCGCTATGCCAAGGCCGGCCTTGACCATGATCTGGGCAATGTCGGACTCGCCGGTGAAAATCGCCGCGCCCATGCCGATGATATACATCCAGCAGCTCACCGCGCCGTAGGTTATCGCGCTGACGGCAGTGGCCTTGACCGGCTTTTCCGCCTCGCGCGTATAGTCGCTGATAAGCGGCAGCCATGACAGCGGCATCGCAACAGAAAGTTCCACAGCGGCGCCGAAGCTCATACCCTCGCCGCCGGCGCTCAGCGCGCCCTTTTCACCGAAAATCACAATGCTGAGAATAATTGTCAGCACAAACAGCGCGCCCATTGCGACGGTGTTGATCTTGCCGAGATTTTTTATGCCGATCATTATCCAAAGCACGATAAGCGCGCCGATAACAATGCACCAGACCCAATTCCCGGCGTCAAAAATGCCGTTTACGGCAAGCGCCCCGTCATAGATCATAATAGCCGTCCAGCCCACGAGCTGGATGATATTCAGCACAGAAAAGAGCAGCGCCCCTTTCCGGCCAAAGCTCATCTTGGCGGTCTCCATCGCGCTCCTGCGAACCTTACCGCCGATCAGCCCCGCGAAAAACAGCATGGCGCAGCCTATGACATGGCCGATAAGTATGGCGAGCAGTCCCTTGGTAAATCCCAGTGGGGCAAAAGCAGTGCCGGTGACTATCTCCGCGATGGAGACTGCCGCGCCGAACCAGATCAGCCCGTTTTCAAAGACAGAGGTGCGTTTTTCTTCCATTTTACTCCGCCTCCCTTGCAAACTCACCGCTCAGGTCAAAGGCGTGGTTCATCGGGCCTGAGCCTTTGCCAAGATCGAGCATCGCGGAGAGCGCGCCGGAGATATATTCCTTCGCGCGGCGGATAGAGCTTATAAGGTCAAAGCCCTTTGCCAGATTTGCCGCGATAGCCGAGGAGAGCGTACAGCCAGTGCCGTGGGTGTTGGGGTTGTCGATGCGCCTGCCCTCGAACCAGACCGCTTCCCCGTTTGCATAGAGTAGATCGTTAGCGTCGTTTACGCTGTGCCCGCCCTTAACAAGCACGGCACATGCATGGCGCGCACCGATAGCCTTTGCCGCTTTTACCATATCTTCCTTGCTCTTGATCTCCATGCCGGACAGCACCTCCGCCTCCGGAATATTCGGCGTTACAAGCGTGGAGATCGCGAGCAGCCTTTTTTCCAGGGTCTCCACTGCCTCGGACTTCATCAAAACAGAGCCTGCGGTCGCCACCATGACGGGGTCGACCACGATGTTCTGCGCCTTGTGGCGCGTCAGGCACTCAGCGATCGTCTCTATAAGCGCGGAGTTTGATACCATGCCGATTTTCACCGCGTCCGGGCGGATGTCGTCAAAAATCATGTCGATCTGCTGTCGCAGAAAGTCCTGCGAGACTTCCAAAATACCTGTTACGCCGGTAGTGTTCTGGGCGGTGAGGGCAGTGATCGCACTCATGGCATATACGCCGTTCATGGTCATTGTCTTCAAATCTGCCTGTATACCGGCGCCTCCACTGCAGTCGCTTCCTGCAATGGTCAATGCTGTTTTCATTCTCATTTTTCTTCTCCTTTCAGTTTTCAGCATTGTTTTTATATAGCGGCGGCAAGGTGGTGCCCCCAATGCGCCGCGTGAAGCCGTCTGCATAGCCTGATAGCGCTTATGCAGACGCGAACTCCCAAAATGCGGTCAGATCATGGTAGTCCATCAGGTAAACATCCGCAATCTCCCGGATCTGAGCCTGTCTGCTCTCGTGCGCATCGTATACAGCGACGGTCATAAAGCCGTCCGATACCGCTGTTTTAAGCGCGTGGAAAGCGTCCTCCACGACTACCGTGCTGCTTCTCTCCGCCCCAAGGCACTCCAGCGCCCGGCGGAATATTAACGGCTGATCCTTTCCGCTCCCCACCTCTGTACAGGTGACGATCTCCGAGAAAAATTGCCGCATCCCGCACCGTATAAGCGCCGCCTCCACCTGATATCGGTCAGTCGCTGTTGCTATGCACATTTTCACACCTTTGGCGGACAGCTCCTCGAGCCACTCGATCATACCGGGCTTTGGTTCCACGGCATGAAAGTAGAAATCTTCAACTGTGCGGTTTATGCCGTCCATAATTTCTCCCTCGGTCAACGGAATATCATATCGCTCCTTGAGATACACGGCGGACTGGAGCAGGCTCATAGCTTTCAAAACCCCCTGCAGATCCTCCCGCGGCTCTTTCCCGACGGAATGCAAATACAGCTCGCCCGCGGTGTCCCAAATGAACATTGAGTCGAATAAGGTCCCGTCAAAGTCAAAGATAGCATGTTTTATTCTCATACCGTCATCTCTTCCGCCAGGCGGCGGAGCAGGCGGCACTCGCTTTCAATATCGTCTGCCGCGAAAATCGCGCTGACCAAAGCGACTCCGTCGATCCCCGTTCCGGACAGCTGAGAGATGTTCGTTTTCCCGATGCCGCCGATGGCAACGACGGGAACATCAACAGCGGCGCAAATATCACGGAGTACCTCCTTCGGCAGAACATTGGCATCGGCTTTGGTGGCGGTGGAAAACATCGCGCCAACGCCAAGGCAGTCCGCACCGCTGCGAACGGCTTTCAGCGCCTCCTCGACAGAATGAACGGAAACACCGATCATCATGCCGTCGCCGACTCTCTGGCGCACCTGAGCCGCGTCCATATCCTCCTGCCCCACATGGACTCCGTCCGCCTTGCATTTGATTGCAATGTCCACATTGTCGTTGACAAAGAACGGAACGCCGTACCTCTTGCACAGGGAGGCGATCTCGACTGCCTCCGCCAGAAAAGCTTCCTCGCTCAGTTCCTTTTCTCTCAGCTGGACACAGGTTGCCCCGCCCTTCAAGGCGGACTCGACCTGTTCGTACAGGCTCTGTCTGCCGATCCATGCCCGATCCGTAACGGCATAGAGCAGCATTGCTTTTTTATCGCACTTCATAACTTGCACCTTCCTCCAATTTCTCCGGTGTCATATTGTAGATCGCATCAATGATGTAATTTCTATAAGTGGAATTTCCATCCGCTTCACCCAGTCTTTTATAGGCGATTTCACCTGCAAGCCCCATTGCGGACACTGCGGCCGCGGCAGCCTCCAGCGGACGGCCGGGGTTTGCGGCAGCAAAGGCGGCGGTCATGGCAGAAAGCTGGCAGCCTGTTCCTGTGACGGAGGACATCATTGCGTGGCCGTTGCGGATGCAGTAGGCCGTGTCGGCGTCTGCGACGACATCGACGGCGCCCGTAATGGCAATTACCGCACCGGTTTTCGCCGCGAATGCCTTTGCCAGAGAGACGGCCTCGTCCAAAGCGTCCTCGGTCACTTTGTCGGCAGCGTCCGCGTCCACGCCCTTGGTGCTTCCACTGCCGCAGGCGAGTGTTTTGATCTCGGAAATATTGCCTCGGATGACCGTAAAGTCAATCTCCCTGAGAAGCCGCAGTGCCGTATCCGTTCTGAGCTTTGACGCGCCAGCTCCGACAGGGTCCAAAACGACAGGATGGTGCAGCTCATTCGCCCGTCTACCGGCGATCAGCATGGTCTCGACGGTGCGGCTGTTCAGCGTGCCGATATTGATGTTCAGACCGGAGCAGATGGCAGTGATCTCCGCTGCCTCCTCCTTGTCATCGGCCATGATCGGGGACGCGCCGCAAGCGAGCACAATATTGGCGCAGTCATTGACAGTCACATAGTTGGTGATATTGTGGATCAGCGGGTTCCGGGCTCTCAGATTTTCAAGCATATCCCTAAACATATTTTTCCCTCCTCAAGCAATCCTTAACGGTTGATAGATTCCTGCATGCTGTTCAGGACATTGGCTCTCTTCAGACTGAAGATCAAAATTCCGGAAGCAATAGCACCGGCAGCGGTGGAGATCAGGAACGGGATGATATACGCGTAAAAGGCGAGCCCCGCCGCGCTCTGCCCCATGAAGAGAATAGCAACCGGGTAAGCGCAGAGACCGCCGAGAACCGCCGTCCCAAAGACTTCGCCGATCAGCGTGCAGAAAACATTTCTTGTTTGCTTATAAACCAGGCCGCAGACCAAAGCGCCGAACATGCTGCCCGGGAATGCCATCAAGCTGCCCAAACCAAGCAGATTGCGGATCAGCGCCGCGGCAAAGGCCGCGCCCAGTCCGTACCCGGGGCCGAGGAGGACGGCGCACAGTATATTGACCATATGCTGCACCGGGGAGCACCGGCTCCCGAAAACCGGGAAGGAAAACAGACTGCCCACAACAGCCACTGCGCAGAGCACACCTGCAACGGCCAATTTTTTCGTATTTGTTTTGTTCACTGTTATTACTCCTTTTGAACTTAGTTGGAAACGGCTGAATACAGCGACGCTCCCACAAATAAATGCGGCGAGACCGCCGCCTGCTGTATGGAAGTTCGGTCGATGCTTACTGGCATCCTCTCACGCCGGAACACGGCTTCCCATCGCTGATATTCAAGGCCCAGGGCGCTCCCCCTCAGCCCGCCACTTTTGTAAACGCTGAATAAATTGCCAAGGCGCTTTTCCGATTTGATCATCGTTTACTTTTGTGGGATCCGTCTCCCCCCTTTCACAAGAGTAAAGAAAAACAGGAGAATACCTTTGCGGCATCCTCCTGTGACAGAGCAAAAGCACTTTCCTACGGCGGCATTATCCACATCAGGTAATAAGGGTCGAAGGTAAAACCTTCCTCTCAGCCTGTAAGCACAAGCTCCCCTGTATTTATTTCGTTGAAAATTATACACCTATTTTTTTAAAATGCAAGAGCTTCTGCAAAGAAGCGTCCCCCGCCGGTAAACCCGGCGGGGGTTCTCAATCTCTGCTTAGATTTTTCTGTCTCTCACCTGAGAGTCATAATGCTTGTTCAGAAGCGGGCGGATAACATAGTAGATGAGCTTGTTCTCGCCGTTGAACATATACAGCGCGAAGGTGGCGACAAAGGCAATGAGACCGATAAGGGACACTTTACCCAGCACCTTGAAAAAAATCTTCAAAAACTTTTTCATGTTATACCCTGCCTTTCATTAGTAGGCCTGCGCATCGTCAAACTCGACGATGGTGGGATCAAGCGGAGTCTCGTTGAGGACAACGGACATGTACTTGTTCACGCAGTTTCTCATATCCTGACGGGAGACGGTGCGCGCGTCCTCAAGGTCGTGCTCGATGAAGATGAAGTGGAAGCCCAGATCCCTGGCCTGCTCCTCAAGCAGCGCGTGTACGCCGAGCATACCCTTGCAGGCAATGTTGTCGTTGCAGAGAACCATGTCGCAGTTGAAGTTCTTGGCCCACTCCCAGACGGCGTTGACATTGTCCCAGCCGCCGACAGCGTGGTGGCGCATAACGGCCTTCTCGGAGAAGAGCGCCAGATCCTTTATGGCCTGCTCGGGATCGTCGGTGCTGATCATATTGTGACCCATGGTGGAGTCCATGTTCAGCACGATATTGATGCCCCAGCAGTTCTGAATCCAGGTGGGGAAGTCGGTATAATACACGGCGGAGGGCCCCCACAGGAAGGCGCGGTGGCGGGTCTTGCCCTTGAAAGGCTCATACCGCTCCTCATAGGCCTTGCGCATGATCTTGATGACCTTGCGGTCGACCTTGGTGAAGTAATGCTCCTGACCGTTGACGGAAGCCCAGGAATAGAGCCTGTACAAAGTCTCGGCAATGCCGACGAGCGCGGAGTAGGGGGTCTTAAAGATGTCCCATTTCTCAAGCTCGATGGTATTCTGCTCGTTCATCTCCTTGGCGTACTTGAAAAGCTCGTTCCAGTCGTAGGTCACGCCGTATTCCTGCTCGATAAAGGCGATGGCCTTTTTAAGCTCAGCGGTGGAATAGGGGTGCGCGCCCGGCTCATTGTGGATCATAGCCATGGTGACAGGCTGATCGGGGATCTGCAGGCGGCGGCGCTGGAACATGGAGGTGGCCTCAGATGCATTGCAGGGCATATTTGTGGTGAGGAAGCCTCTGCCGAAAATGGGGAAGGCATCGTCAATGGCAACGCCGGTCTCAGCCGCGCAGCGGGAGCAGACATCGGCGGGCAGACCGTAAGCCTCGGCCACATCAATGTAATAAGGCTCGATATGCTGGTCAATATCGCAGATGATGAACTCAGGCAGGGTCTGGAGCGGAATGGGGATAAGATCCTTGAAGCCCTTCATGAACAGCGGGGGCAGGACCTCGTCCATGGGAACCATCTTGTCGCTCAGCGGGCCGCCGCCAAAGCGCTCATCGTTATTGAGAACGAGAGCTATCTTCTTGGTAAGGCTCTGGACGATAGCGTGCATATGCAGGTGCGCGATGCGCAGCTCATAGCCGCGGTAGCCCTCGAACAGGCGGTCGATAAAGCAGAAGGTGCCCAGATAGGAGCCCATCCAGCGGTACTCCCAGAAGCCCTTGAGACAGGCGACTGGGGCAGAGCCCACCATCAGCGCCATAGAGCCGAGGTTTTTAAGCCACTGGCCATAATCAAACAGGGTGTCCTTCACACCGCGCCACTCGCGGTATTTGGCAATGCCGGTCTTGTCGTAATAACGGCTGCGCTGACCGCCCACGCCGTTCTCAGCCTGCCAAATGGGGTCGAAGCGTTCCAGCTTCTTGTCGATGGAAGCAATGAGCTTATCGGTCAATTTCATTTCACTTTACCCCCCTGAATGTTCTTGATCTCCAGAGACTCAATGAAAGCCTGGAAACGGGTACGGAGCTGGCCGACCGCACCGAGGGCATATTCCTTTTCGATGGTGCAGCAGGGGATATTCAGCTCGTTGACAAATATGTAGGACGCCAGCACCTTCTCATAGCTCCAGAACTCGCAGAACTTCATGTTCTCATAAATAACGCCGTCCGCCTTGTACTCGTCCACCAGACGCTTCGTCTCACTGTGGCGCTGGTCGATCTTCATGCCGTCCATGAAGCGGGCGCACTGATTCCAGTGCAGGTAATGGCGGCAGATAGCGTCAAAGGCCGTCTCATTGGGCTTTATCTCGATCTCTTCTCTGCTGGGGAGGCTTCCGAAGCAGTAGCGGTCTGCAACGACCATTGCTCCGCAGGTCTCGATGAGCTTTGTAAACTCGGGATCGTCGATTTCGGAACCTACGAGAGCAACTCTCGCGCGGAAGGGGAACTTCTCTTCCGGCTCGCGGGTCCTGATTTCCTCCAAAGTCTCTTTCAGGTAGGGCAGAATGAGATAGTGGGGGCACACCTGACTTACCAGCTGGATCACATGGAACTCATAGCCGGTGATGGGGGGATTGTCAAGCTTGCGGAAGTCACCTATCTCGGTGATGATGCGGCAGAGCTCATTGTGCTGCTCGACCGCTGTGCGCATGGCCTCCTCAGAGACATCAACGCCCAGCTTATCCCGCAGCGGCTCCACGACCTTCAGCATAAGCTGAGCCTTATAGTAATCAAGGCCGATACGGTCACCCTGGATGGGCGGGTCGATCTGAGTGACAAAGAACTTGTCATTTTTGACAATGCCGTCAACCAGGAAGAAATGCTCCTCCATACGCTCCATGGCGGCGCAGCTCTCCGCGCCGAACAGAGCCTCAAGATAGTTGTATCCGCCCTCGATGCCGCGCTCAAGAATAGAACGGACATAGGGACAGACGCGGTTGGTCATGTAGTAGTTTGCCACATCCGTAGAATTGCAGCGGGGCGCGCGCAGACGGCTGGAGAAGCAGCCGGGCAGGTTGAGCAGAACCTCGGGAATATAAAAGCAGTTATACCCCAAGGCGTGCTTGCCTTCCGCCACTGCCTTGTCGACCAGCTCATTCTGGGCGTCCTGAAGCAGATTCTCGAAATAGATCAGATGCTTTAGATCTTTCAAGCAATACACCTCTTTACAAATCATTTTCTGCCCGCTGGGAAACATCGGGCAGACGCCGGAACTATACTCGATAAAATATTATCACACCTCGTTCTCACATTCAAGCGTCAATTTGTTCAATGTGTCAAAAAACCGAGGATATTTTTGGCTTTGCTTTACTGCACACTGCCGTGAAAGAGCAGATTTTACTTTTTATACACAACTGACTATTGCACCTTCACAAAAAAAATGTTAATCTGTACGCAAGGATACCCAAGGGTGTCTGCTGCAAAAATACAAAAGGAGTGTGGTCTATTTGGTAAAGATCATCATGGGGCTCAAGGGCTCCGGCAAGACCAAGCGCCTGGTGGACATGGTCCGCGACGCTGTCAATCAGGAAACCGGCGATGTGGTATGCATCGAGAAGGAGCGCAAGCTCACTTTTGATATCCCGTATCAGGCCCGCCTTATTGAGGCCGGGACTTACGATGTAGGCAGTTATGAATTTCTCAAGGGTCTTATTTGCGGCGTCCATGCCGGAAATTATGACATTACCCACTTCTTTATTGATAATTTCTACAAGCTCGTAAATGACACTTCTCCCGAGGAGCTCAGCGCTTTCATCGCATGGCTCTCCAAGTTTGCGGAGGAGGAGAAGATAGATTTTGTTATCAGCATCTCCGCTGATGTTTCCACCGCGCCTGAGAGCGTTAAGAAGTATCTGATATAAGCAGGCTTGAAGCCCCGCCAACCGGCGGGGCCTTTGCTTGTCAAAAAATCCTTGCAGGACTTTTTTGACAAGCTGAGCGTCACCAGATCTGTCTTATGTGAGCAGCTCAGCTACTACATAAAATCTCGATAATACCGGCGTTTGAGCTGCAACTCATTTTAATTCGAGGCGGGCCTTGCCCCCTCGAGCACCCCCGCTGCTCTGTTGTCGTTCATTGGCAGTATAGTTTTTTTGACAGTCTCAAGCCCCGCCGACCGGCGGGGCTTTTGCTTTTTTACTCTATTTCCTTATACATGGCCGGGGCGGAGGCTTTGTTGGCGTTCTCGTTTATCTCCGTGACCTCCACCCTCAGGCTGCGGGTGCCGAAGGCGATCTCTATAATATCGCCTACCTTCACCTGATAGCTGGCCTTTACCTGCCTGCCGTTAACGCTGACGCGCTCCTTGTCGCAGGCCTCGTTTGCGATGGTGCGCCGCTTAATGAGGCGGGACACCTTTAAGTATTTATCAAGACGCATAACGTCAGACGAAGCAGACTCCATTCCGCTGCGTCAAACGAAAGCAATTTCATTCCGTTTCCCGCTTAGAGCGGAAAACTGCATATCCATTGCTTCCGTTTTCCTTTCAAAATTGAACCCGCTTCGCTGGGCTTCAATTTTGTTGGTACGCCTGAGGGCGGGATGGGGTTAGTGCAAGCGGTAGTCTGCTCTTTTCCTTTCTAAAATCTATAGCAAACAGCGCGCCGCACTGCGGCGCGCTGTCAGCATTTTTTACTTCGCAACGGCGTCCTTCAGGGCCTTACCGACCTTGAAAGAGGCAACGCGGGTAGCTGCGATCTGGATCTCCTTGCCGGTCTTAGGGTCGCGGCCGGTGCGGGCGGCGCGCTCCTTGACATCAAATGCGCCGAAGCCGACAAGCTGAACCTTGTCACCGTTGACAAGGGACTCGGTGATAGCGTCAAACACTGCGTTGACAGCCTTCTCGCTGTCCTTTCTGGAAAGCTCTGCCTTGGCGGCAACAGCGTTTATGAGTTCTGCCTTATTCATCTGTATTTCTCCTTTTAATATATAATGCGGCACGGAGCCATTTTTTATGAGTTTTCCCCAAAACGGGCGGAAATACTCATTTTTTTCGCGCGCCGCAGTTTTGCAAGCGCAACGCGATTAATTTACCACATATTACTGCGTTTAGCAAGTATATTTTTGCCAAAACAGCAGCTTTTCCGCGTTCAATTCATATGCAGCAGCTTTGCGAGCTTCTTTCCTCCGGGAATAAGCTCCATGTCGTTTGCGGTTATGGCTCGGCTGCTTATGGCGGCGACCATATACACCACCACCGCGACGCCCATGGCCAGCACCAGACACAGCAGCAGCTCAAAGCGCCCCACATCACCGATAAGCTTGGAGGCCAGCCCGTACACTGCCCAGGCGCAAGCACCCATTATAATACTGCACAGCATGGGCTTGCCGCAGATAGTACCGAGGCGGGGATTCTTATCCAGAACCTTGCACATGAACACGAAGTTCATTACCGCCATGACGACATAGCTCACAAGTGTGCCGATAGGCGCGCCGTAGATGTTGATGTCGGGATTTGCGACCAGAAACCAGTTAATGACGATCTTCACAACGCCGCCGGTTATCAGCGTGTACATAGGCAGCAGCTCCTTGCCAAAGGCCTGAAGCACCGCGTTTTCCATCAGCACCAGGCACACGAAGAAGGACGCCGCGCCCATTATCGCCAGCAGCACCGGGCCGGAGGCATGGCTCGTGGGATAGATGATGCGCATGATCGGCGCGGACAGCACCGCAAGCCCCACGCCCATAGGCATGGACAGCACAGAGACTATGCGCATGGAGTCCTCTGAGATCTTCGTCGCGCCGTCATTCTCTCCGCGAACCATCGCCGCGGCGATGGCGGGCACGACAGATATGGTCATCGGCGTGATTATAGCAGCGGGGAGGTTAAAAATCGTCTGCGCCTTGCCGTACACGCCGTAGAGGGTCTGGGCGCTCTCTAAGCTGTAACCAGCCGCACTCTGAAGCCGCCCCATGCAGAGGCTCGAATCCACAAGGTTCAAAAGCGCCAGCGCGCTTGAGCCGAGGGCAATCGGTATGCCGATACGCAGGAGCCTGCGCAGGATATGTCTGCTGCTGTCAGGCACATCGTCCGCCGTGGAATCATCCTTATAATTGCGTTTTTTGTACGCCCACATATATATCAGTGCCGCGAGGGAGCCGGTGGTCACGCCCGCTATCGCCCCGGCAGAGCCCATGGCCTTGCCAAGACCCATGCTCATGGCGATATAGGCCAGCACAAGGCCCACGACGACCTTTACCAGTACCTCAAGCACCTGCCCCACCGTAGTGGGGATCATGTTGCCGCAGCCCTGACAGTATCCCCGGTAGGCCGACACGAGGCACACCAGCAGCACCGCAGGAGCCATGGCGCGGATGCTCATGGCGGTAGGCGGGTTGTGGAGGATGGCCGTTGCCATCCATTCAGGCAGCAGCAGCATTATCGCCGTGCAGAAAAGGCCGATCCAGAAAAACAGCCTCCACGCGACCGTGAAGGTTCTGCGCACCTGCATGGGCCGCCCCTCGGCGTTGGCCTCGGATATGAGCCGGGAGAGGGCTATGGGCAGGCCTGCCGTCGCCAGAGATAAAAACACATTGTAGATGTTGTAGGTCGCCAAGAACATGGAATATCCGTCGTCACCGATGATATTCCCTATGGGCATTTTGTAGAGGAAGCCCAATATCTTCATTATGACAACGCCCACGGCGAGTATCGCCGCGCCGTGCAGATAATTCTGGCTTTTACTCTCCGACATTGAACTCCTCCTTCATTGTTAGTCATCTAAATATACGCCCGCGCAGGTAAAAATACAAGCGTTTTTGGCGGACGGGCGATAAAATTCAAAATATACGCCGCGCCCTACTTGCTGCCCCCTTGAGGGGCTGCGCCCGCAGGGGACGCCAAGATTAGACAGCACAAATCTGCGGCCAATTATTCATTATTCATTCATACTAATGAACGCTCGAAATCGTGCCTCGTCCGTCTCACTGCCCCAGTATCTTCCGCGCGACATACACGCCGCTGGCGGAGGCGTGGGACAGGGAGTGGGTCACACCGGAGCAGTCGCCGATGACATAGAGGCCCTTGCTCTTGGTCTCAAGATTGTTGTCGATCTCCACTTCCATGTTGTAGAACTTCACCTCGACGCCGTAAAGCAGGGTATCGTCGTTGGCGGTGCCGGGGGCGATCTTATCAAGGGCATAGATCATCTCGATAATGCCGTCAAGGATGCGCTTGGGTATAACAAGGCTCAGGTCGCCGGGGGTGGCGGCCAGCGTGGGTGTCACAAAGCTCTCTTGAATACGCCTCTCTGTGCTGCGCCGGCCGCGCACCAGATCGCCGAAGCGCTGGACGATAACGCCGCCGCCGAGCATATTGGAAAGGCGGGCGATGCTCTCGCCGTAGCCGTTGGAATCCTTGAACGGCTCGGAGAAATGCTTGCTGACGAGCAGGGCGAAGTTTGTGTTTTCGGTGTGCTTGGCGGGATCTTCATAGCTGTGGCCGTTGACGGTGACGATGCCGTTGGTGTTCTCGTTGACCACAACGCCGCGGGGGTTCATGCAGAAGGTGCGCACCATATCCTCAAACTTCTCCGTGCGATAGACGATCTTGCTCTCGTAAAGCTCGTCGGTCAGGTGGGAGAACACCTCCGCCGGCAGCTCCACGCGCACGCCGATGTCCACGCGGTTGGACTTGGTGGGTATATCCAGCCCCTCGCACACGCCCTCCATCCACTTGCTGCCGCTTCTTCCCACGGAGATGACGCAGTTTTTGCAGGTGTAGGTCTTCTCGCCGCAGTTGACCTTATAGCCGCCCTCGGTGCGCTCCACCGTACTGACAGCGGTGTTGAAGAAAAAGTCAACCTTGTCCTTAAGCTCGTCATATATGTTGCCGAGAACGATATAATTTATGTCCGTCCCCAGATGACGAACCTGCGCGTCGAGCAGATGCAGGCCGTTTTCAAGGCAGGTGCGCTTTATCTTTGTGTTGGCGGTGGAATAGAGCTTTGTGCCCTCGCCGCCGTGGCTGAGGTTTATCTCGTCCACATAGCGCATGAGGTCAATGGCCTCCTGCTTGCCCACATACTCATAGAGCGTGCCGCCGAACTGGTTTGTGATGTTGTACTTCCCGTCGGAAAACGCGCCCGCGCCGCCAAAGCCGCTCATGATATTGCACACGGGGCACTTGATGCAGGACTTGACCTTTTTTCCGTCTATGGGGCACTTTCTCTGGTCAAGAGCCTTGCCCAGCTCGAACACGGCGACCTTCAGCCCTTTGTTCCCCCCGGTAAGCTCATAGGCGGTGAATATGCCGCCGGGGCCTGCGCCCACTATAATTACATCATAATCCATGCTGTTCTTCCTTTCAAAGAAAATGCCTGCCGGTCGATCCTTTGGGAATCCACGGGCAGGCCCTTATAATATCCTTGATTAAATCTAACATACCCCGTCTTCCGTGTCAAGTGAACAGACTGTAAAAAACGCCCGGGATCGGTCAACTTGACCCCGGGTGTTTTCATTCCAGACGCGCAAGGCGCTTTCGTATATCCAACAGTACCTCCGGTCGGAGGATCCTGTGGCTGTCCTCTTTTTTCATAATAATAGTAAAGGCAAAAACCTTTGAATTTCTGTCCCTCACGGGAAACGACACGCTGTATATCCCCGAAACATACTCCCCCTTACACATGGCATATCCGCACTTGGCAATGGTTTTAAGCTCCTCCCGCAGGCTCTTTTCGCTAAGCTCATGCTCCTGATAGTTCATCAGGCGCACGCTGGAGAAATACTCGTCAAGCTGAGCAGGGGTATAGGTGGATAAAATCAGCTTACCGGAGCTGGTACAGTAGGCCGGGGCCTGCTCACCCACTAAAAAATCCAGATCCTTATTGTAAAATCGGCTGACCCGGAAAAGAAGCATAGGTTCAAGGCCCGCCATGGCGTTTATATTGACAGACACATTGTATTGTTGAGAAACGGCGTTTGCTGCGTTTATGAGCGCCTTCACCATGTAGTTGTTCTTCACATATCTGCCGCCGAGGGCATAGAGGGAAAGACTCAGCTCATAGCGGTTGGTATAGGTGTTTTTGACCACATACCCGGCGCTTTGCAGGGTGTGCAGATACCTGTCCACGCTGGACACCGAGCTTCCCAGCATTTTGGAAATCTGTGTGACGGTCAGATCTCCGCCGTGGTCGGCGAGTATCTCCATTATTCTCAGCGTCTTGGTCACGGCCTCGATATTTTCCGTCTTTGGCGGCATGGCCAGATCTCTCCTCTCGTAAACACATAAAACCCCGCCTGCGGCGCCCCGCAGTTTTGCTCTCATCGCAAAACATTCTGCGCCTATATAAAACAATTTGCCGATGTGTGACATTGGGTTGCTAAAGAAATGCTGAACATATATCTTAATTTTATAACATAGCCGTGCGGACAGTTCAAGATTTATTTGGAAAGGAGCTATCACATGAAATTTGATTTAATGGCGACAGCGCACCTAACGCGCTCGACAGAAGCCGTCCCGCCAGTTAAAATTTTTGACAACATGGCGATAATCGGCTCTGTGGGCACCAACTGTGTTGTCATTGAGACAAGCGAAGGGCTTATCCTGCTGGACGCAATGTGGCCCGGCAAGGTCTTTGAGGACATGATCGAGGACGGGCTCAAGGAGCTTGGCTACGATCCCCGGGATATCAAGATTCTTCTCATAAGCCACGGCCACCCCGATCACTCCGGCTGCGGGCGGCACTTTATCGAGAAGTACGGCGCAGTGCCCTACATGTCCCGTATCGACTACGAGTTTGAAAAGGAGTTTTGCGAAAAGGCGGGCAACCCGGACTGGATCTTCGATTTTGAGGTGGAAAATTTCCTCGATGAAGGCGACCTTCTGCGTCTGGGCGACACTGAGATACTCTGTGTGTTCACTCCCGGACACACACCAGGCGGGCTTTCTTTCATTGTGCCGGTCTATGACCAGGGCAGGCCGCACATGGCGGCGCTCTGGGGCGGCTCCGCGCCTCCCCCGGCGCTGGAGGCGAATTATCAGTATATCGAGAGCCTTGACCATTTCATTGAGGTCTGTCGTAAAAAACATGTGGACGCGGACTTCATGAACCACCCGATCCTCAACAACGGCGTTGAGCGCATGGCAGTCATGCGCAACCGCATAGATCAGGTGGCAAACCCCTTCGTGATAGGTGAAGAGGGCTATATCCGCTTTACCCAGCTGTACCGCCAGCTTGCCGAGGACAACATCGCCGCGGGCTGCGTGGACTACACCAAGGGCTGAGTTACCGGCCCCACCTGAATACTAAATTAGAGAAAGAGGGATTTTTAATGACATTTTGGTCAACCTGTTCAGCAATGGCGGTTATCGCGCTGTTCTTTGTCATCGGCAACGCTGTCTCCGTAAAATCCAGGGGTTATATCAACTCCGTCCTTGTGGCGGTAATAATCTTCCTTGTTTTGATGTACACAAATATTGTCCCGGCTGACATCTGCACCACCTCCGGTCTTGCCGGCATGGTCGGAACCTTTGTTATCCCCTTCTGCATAGTGGACGTTTCAACAAAGCTCCGCCTGAAACAGCTTAAAAAAGAGTGGAAAACCGCGCTTATCATCGTTGTCGCCACCCTCGGCATCGCGGTCATATGCTCCACCGTGGGAGTTGCGGCTATCGGCAAGGCCCGCGCAATCGGCGCAATAGGCCCCCTCGGCGGCGCTCTGCTTGCGACCACCATCTCCCAGCAGATGGCGACCGCAATGGGCGCAAGCGATGTGGCTGTGTTTGTTATGATAGTTCTGGTGCTGCAAATGATAATCGGTCTGCCCATAGCGTCCATCTGTCTTAAGCAGTATATTAAATCCGCACGCAAAAACGGTGAGTTCGCCGCATATGCTGGTGTCATGAATACCGGCAGCCTCGACGGCGCAGCGGAGAGCGAGAGCAGGAAAAAGAGCGGTATAGCAAAATACCTTAACTGTGACTATTGGGTGTTTTTCAAGATCGCCATTGTTGGCTTTGCCGCCTACGCGGTGGGCACTCTTCTGGCACCCCTTACCAAGAGCATCATAAACGCGACCCTTTGCTATCTGATTTTCGGTATGGTCGCTGCTGAGCTGGGCTTCCTTGAGCGCTCCCCCCTGCAGAAGGCCGGCTCTCAGGGCATAGTTTATTTTGCTTTGTTCTCTTTGCTGCTGTCCACCTTCGCAAGCGTCAGCTTTGAGGTTCTTATCTCTCAGATAGCCCCGGCCATTGCCATTATTCTGATGGCGGCAGTGGGCATGCTGCTCTTCTCCGGGCTTCTTGGGAAGCTGCTGAAGATCGATCCCTGGCTCGCCATGGGCATCTCCATGTGCTGCTACATCGGCTATCCCGGCAGCCAGATAGTCGCCGAGGAGGTCATCAAGGGCAGCCCCGAGCTGAGTGCAGAGGAAGCCGCCGCCTGCTCCCAGCTCATTATTCCGCGCATGATCCTCGGCTATTTTGTCTCAGCAATAACCTCCATTCTCGCAGCAAGTGTGGCCGTGGGCTTTATGTTCTGAGGAAAACTAAAGTTAACCCGCCTCCGGCGAAAAAAACCTCATTCCCCGAAAACGGGGAATGAGGTTTTAGTTGACTTGTTTTCAGCCCTGAAGCATCAGGCTTTGCGAACCTTGTCCATGTGGCGGGTCAGGTCGAGCATCTTGCAGGAGAAGCCCCACTCGTTGTCGTACCAGGCCATGAGCTTAACAAAGTTATCGTTAAGGGCGAGGCCGGCCTTGGAGTCGAAGATGGAGGTGTGGTTATCGGTACGGAAATCGGAGGAGACGACCTCTTCATCAACATACTCGAGAACGCCCTTCATGGGGCCCTCGGAAGCGGCCTTCATCGCGGCGCAGATCTCATCATAGCTGGCGCCCTTCTCAAGGCGGACAGTCAGGTCAACGATGGACACATCGCCGGCGGGGATACGCATGGAGGTACCGGTGAGCTTGCCCTTAAGCTCAGGAATGACCTTGCCGACAGCCTTGGCAGCACCGGTGGAGGTGGGGATGATGTTGTTATAGATGCTGCGGCCCAGACGCCAGTTCTTCTTGGAGAAGCCGTCAACAACAGACTGAGTGGCGGTGGAGGCATGGACAGTGGTCATCAGACCCTCAACGATGCCGAAGTTGTCGTTGAGAACCTTTGCCATGGGAGCGAGGCAGTTGGTGGTGCAGGAAGCGTTGGAGACAAACTGCATATCGGCGGTGTACTTCTCAAGGTTAACGCCGCAGACGAACATGGGGGTATCATCCTTGGCAGGGCCGGACATGACGACGACCTTTGCGCCAGCGTCGATATGGGGCTGTGCGGCTTCCTTGGTGAGGAAACGGCCGGTGCATTCGAGAACATACTCTACACCCAGCTCACCCCAGGGCAGCAGGGCGGGATCACGATACTTGTCATCGGAAAGAACCTTAACAGTCTTGCCGTCGACAGTGAGGGTGCTTGCCTCATCGTCTGCCGCGACGTTGCCGTCGAAACGGCCATGAACGGTGTCATACTTGACAGCGTAAGCAAGCTGGCTGGCGGGGTGACCCGGAGCGTTGATGGCAACGACCTCGATGTCATCAGACTTGATAGCGGCTCTGAACGCCAGAGAACCGATGCGGCCGAAACCGTTAATACCAACTTTGATCATTGAAACATCCTCCAAAAAATTAAAATTACAAAACAATCTATGTGCAGGCTCCTGGTAAGCGCTGAAAATCCCGCTCACCTGAAAAGAGCATGACATTGTGTTTACTGTCTAAATAATAACATATAATATCAACAAAAATCAATATTGAAAGCTATGGATTTTGTACAAAAATGTGCCGAAAATTTCGACTTTTTGCGCCTTTTTTCAACTCACATATTGTGTATTTTGTCGATTGTTGGTAAAATCAGGCCAAAGCGCCCGGAAAGCCGGGCCCTATTGAGTGCCGGAAAGGAGCTTATTCTATGACAACAGACATTCTTGCGCTTACCGATGAGGCGGCGCTGCTCCTGCGTCAGGGTAAGATATTTTTTGCAAACGCCTCCGCAAAAGGCCTGTTCGGCGCTGACTGCGTGGGCAAAAGCGCCCAGGCTCTGCTCGGCGCGGACATTTCCGGCACTCAGGCCAACTCTTTTATCGCCGGTATCAAGCTGGGCGGAGTCAGCCGTATCGCCCGGGTGTCCCGGGTGGACGTGGGAACAGTTGTTTTCATTTCCAGAATCGAAACCACGCCCGAGGCCCTCAATGAGCCTTTCCTCTACGCTCTGCGCAGCGGGCTTATGAATGTGGGCCTGTCGGCGGATATGCTGCGCCAATGGGCGGAGGAGCACGGGCAGAATGATCTGCTGCCCGCCATCGCGGGGCTGACCCGCAGCCAGTACGCTCTTGCCAGGGCCGCCCAGAACGCCTCCATGCTCTTAAACTCCGACGAGAACAGCTTAGATGAAGAGAAGTACCTTTTGAACCTCACCGCCATGTTCTCGGAGCTGCTTGACGCAGTGTCTCACTTTGTCTCCGGCGTTGAGCTGCACGTAAATTTAGGCAGGGATATTTCCGCACCGGTGGCCCCGGCGCTTATGCGGCGGCTGCTGCTCAATCTCATTTCCAACTCCCTGACACATGCCAAGGGTCTCGACCAGATAAACGTGCGCCTATCGGAGACTGCTGGCAGCGTCATTCTATCTGTCAGCGACAATGGCTGCGGTATCGAGCCGGATAAGCTGCCCACGGTGTTTGACCGATATCGCCATGAGTTCACCCTGCGGGACATGGGCAGCGGCGCTGGAATCGGGCTCTCCGTCTGCCGCAAAACAGCAGAGCTGCACGGAGGTACCCTCCTGCTTGAAAGCCGCCCCGGATTCGGAACCACGGTGCGTGTCTCCATCGGCAAAACCAGCTCCCACATCTCCATGCGCAGTCCGAGCCCCAGCCCCGGCAGTCTTAGCCGGGAAGTGCTGGTCGGTCTTGCAAACTGCCTGCCGCAGGAATGCTACGGCGAGAAATATATGGACTGAAAAAGGAAAGCCGCCCGGCTTTCCTTTTTCAATGCGTCGACAAAGTGCTGTATCATGATGCGGTGCAGTTTTGCGTACCACCAAGCCTCCCATTATCGCAAAGACGGGGCGCGCCCTCTTGCTTCCCCCTTGAGGGGGAAGTATCAAGCCGCATTGTGGCTTGACGATAGAGGAGCTGCATTGTACCGAGTTAAGTCTGGCGCTCACAGCCCCCCATCAGTCAGCTTACGCTGACAGCTTCCCCTCATGGGAAGCCAAGATTAGATTGCGCAGCGTTATCTCAGCACCTTGCCCAGCACACGCAGGGGAAGCTCGGGGGATATTATAATATCGCTGTACTCGGGGTTTAACGAGTGGAGTGCAAGCCCCTCGCCCCTGACGACAAGCTGCTTTAAGTAGGCGCTGCCGTCGTATAGGAAAATGCCGATTTCTCCGGTCATAAGGCTGCGCTGCTGGCGCACCCAGACTGTCTGTCCGTCGTGAAACTCCGGCTCCATGCTGTTGCCGGAGACACGCACGCCGAAATTAGAGCCCTCGGGCACCTCCGCGCCCACCTCTATCATCTCGTAATCCTCGCCGTCCAAGAACTGCCCCGTACCGGCGGAGACCGCCAGCGAGTACAGCGGCAGGCAGCGCGGCGGCGCGCTCTCCACCCGCGGCGGCGAATACCGCCCGCTCTCCCGCAGCAACTGCACATACTCAAGCGCCTTGCGGCGGCCCTCCTCATTAAGCCCGGCAAGAACGCCCTCTCCACCGCCCATGAACACGCCGCGGATATCTTCTATCCCAAGGATCCGGCACAGAGCCAGAAACTGGGCGGCGTTTGGCATGGTGGAACCGTTTTCCCACTTGGAGACGGCCTGATTCGTCACAGGGACACCCACCCGGGTCAAAAGCCTGGCAAGCTCCGCTTGATTATAGCCCCGCTCTCTGCGGCGGGCTGCAATTATCGCGCCAATATCCATTATCTCTCTCCCGATGTTTTTTTCTATATTATACATAGCATCAAGAGAGTTTGCAAGGAGAAATTCTCTTGTTTGGATATGCCGGCAGCAAAACTTACCCCTCCGGCTGATCCGGAGGGGTAAGTTTATATCGTGACGGTGAATTTGCTGCCCTTGCCGGGGCTGCTCTCCACGGTGGCGGTGCCGCCGTGAAACTCGCTTATCTCTTTGACCATGGCGAGGCCCAAGCCGCTGCTGCCCTCGGAATCGCGGGCTACATCCGCCTGCCAGAAGCGCTGCCAGATCTTGTCCTGATCCTCAGGTGCTATACCTATGCCGTCGTCCTCCACCTGCAAAACGGCCTTATCTCCGTCCTGCCGCAGGGTGAGCCATACATGCCCGTTCTCTTTGCCGTATTTATAGGCGTTTTGCAGGAGGTTTTGTATAACGCGGGACATGAGGGACGGATTATATTTGGCCCTCACATTCGGCTCGATATGCTTTTCGAGGCTGATGCCGCGTCTGTCTGCCGGGATAAACTCTCCGGCGCAGGCCTCCACAAACTCACTCAGCCCCTCCTCCCGCATGGGGTAGCGGTCAGTCCCCTGCTGCATGCGCGTAAGCCCCAGCAGATTTTGCACAAGCTCGGACATATCCTTGCCCTGCTCCTCGATAACATTGATAGAGGCAAGAAAATCCTCCTTCGTCTCGCCCTTGCGCTTTGCCCGGCTGCACTCGGCAAGGATAACGGTTATAGGCGTACGCAGCTCATGGGAAGCGTCGGAGGCAAACTGCCGCTCGGTGTTGAATGACTGCTCGAGCCGCTCGAACATTCGGTCAAAGGCATCGCTGAGCCTGCGCATCTCCGTCGGCCCCCGGCGCAGGCCCACACGCTGGGTCAGATCCCCGCCGTCAGATATTGAGTTTGCCGCAGAGACGATATTCTCCATAGGCTTGAAGGCCGAAACCGCTATGATCCAGCCGCCCCCCAGCGCCAGAATCAGTATCGAGGGCAGCAGAACGCAGGTGAGAACCACGATAGTGTGCATAAGACCAGACTGATCTGCTGCGGAGATAATTCCGCGCACCCACAGACCCACGATCTCCATATCCACATATTCATCGAAAACATAGTATTCCTGTCCGTCTATCTCCACCGATCGAACAAGATTTCTCTCAAAGGGCAGATCTACCCGCAGCTCCGGCGGGCAGGCGGAGAACTCCAGCTCTCCATCGTCCCGATAAAAGGAGCTGTAAACGCCACGCTTGTAGGCGTGCAGATCGTCCCACTCGAAGCGACCCCGGTCAAACTCCACATCTCCGGCGTTTTTCATGACGACCTTTACAAGCTGCTCCACCGGATCGTCGGACATGGCCGAGCCGTTCATGACCAGCACAAAAACCAGCATCATTGCCGACAATATCAGCACCATCAGCGCGAACCACAGCGTCACGCGCAGCTTTGCAGACATTTCTCTTTCCTCCGTTACTCCCTCAAGACCCAGCCTGAGCCCCATACCGTGTGAATGAGCTTTTTATCAAAGCCCGTGTCCATCTTCTTGCGCAGGTAGCCCACATATACATCCACTATATTCGTCCCGCCCTCGTAGTCATAGTTCCAGAGATTATCCTCGATCATCTCTCTGGAGAGAACAACGCCGCGGTTGCGCATCATATACTCCAGCAGAGAAAACTCCTTGGCCGTCAGGTCAATGCTTTTCCCGGCGCGCGTCACGCTCTTTGAGGCGGTGTCGATAGTCAAATCAGCAAGCGTATACACGTTGGAGCGGTTGCCGGTGTATTTTCTCGTCATGACCCGCACCACGGCCATAAGCTCGGAAAAATCAAAGGGCTTTACAAGGTAATAGTCTCCCCCGCTCTCAAGCCCCTCCACCTTATCGCTGACACTGTCTCTCGCGGTCAGAAACAGCACCGGGGTGGTGTCCCCTTCTCCGCGCAGGCGGCGTACCATGTCAAGCCCATTGAGCTTTGGCATATTGATGTCCAGAATTATAACATCATAGCTTGCAGCGCGGGCATAGTCCAGCCCGTCCTGTCCGTTGAAGCAGCTGTCCACGCTGTACCCCTCGTCCTCCATGGCCTCGCTGATTATGCGGTTGAGGTTCTTTTCGTCCTCTACTACCAGTATTCTCATGGCTCTCCCTCGTCAACATTTTAATGTGTCTATCCTATGTGTCTATCTTAAATCCAAAAACTAAGAAATTCTTTAATTATTTTCTTATAATTATGGCATACAATGCAAACACAGTAAAAAAACGGAGGCGGTCAAAATGAAAAAATCTCTCAAGACCTTTATAATCATCCTTGCGGTAGTCATCGTCATCGGGCTTTGCATCGGGGGCTACTTTATATGGCGGCACAATGATATGTACATCGGCAAAAACGCTGCCATCGACATCGCCTTGGAGGACGCCGGGCTCAGCCGCTCTCTGGTGTTTGATATTGGCGCGGAGTTTGAAAAAAGCCACGGCCACGCCTGGTATGATGTGGACTTTCAGGATCACAGCATGGAATATGACTATGTGATAAACGCCGTAGACGGCAGCATTCTCAGCAGCTCCGCCCAGCCCGATTAAAAAACAAATCAGATAACCTTCTTTTTCCCCCAGCGTCCGCCAGCTTCCCAGGCGGGCGCTTTTTTTATACTAAGCCGCCGCCGAAAAAGCCCCAAGCGGACTCTTTCAGCGATCATTTACATAGTCAGCCGCCGCAAAACACGCTTTCTGCCAAAGCCGTAGTAATAGCACAGCAGCAGCGCGCTGCACAGCATCCAGCCCATGGGGTAGCCCATGGCGATGGCTCTTATGCTACCGGAGAGCCGGTAGGCGATGAAGAGGTAGATCTGCCGGAAGAGCACGAAAGATCCCAACGTGATATACATTGAGCTTTTGGTGTCTCCCGCGCCGCGCAGCGCGCCCAGATACACCTGATTGATGGCGAAGGCCAGATAGAAGGGCGAGACCATGCGCATGAACATCGTACCGAACTGCACGACCTCCTGCTCGCTGTTGAAGAGCATCGTAAGCCACGGAGCATAGACGACCAGCGGCACGAGCATACATGCAGTAAAGCTAAGCCCCATTACAAGACCGTATTTCGGGGCTTTGTGCGCCCTGTCGAGCTTGCCCGCGCCGAGATTCTGCCCCACAAAGGTGCTGATGGCAATGGAGAGGGACATCATGGGCAGCATCACAAAGGAGTCTATCTTGTTATATGCCGTCCAGCCCGCCATGCACGCGCTCTCAAAGCGGTTGATGTACGACTGGACAAAAATATTTGAAAAGGCAGTAATGGCAAGCTGCAATGCGGAGGGTATGCCTATCTCGCAGATCTTGCGCAGGATGCTGCCGGTGATCCTGATTTTCGCAAGCTCCACGCGGTAAGCGGTCTTTGCCCGCGAGAGCAGCAGCATGACCATGGCGGCCGAGAGCGCCTGAGAAATTATCGTTGCGTACGCAGCGCCGGCAATGCCCATGGAGAAATTGCGCACGAGAACAATGTCCAGCACCGTATTCATTACGGCGGAGAAAATGAGAAAATACAGCGGGCGCGTCGAATCGCCCACCGCGCGGAGGATGCCCGCGCCGATGTTATACAGCAGCAGGCCGGACACGCCCCAGAAATATATGCGCAGATACTCCACGGCCTCCGGGAAAACATCGGCCGGGGTGTCCATCAGGCGCAGCATAGCGGGTGTGAGCGTAACGCCCATGGCAGTGATAACGAGGCAGAGAATGAGCGTCATGCCTATTGTGGTCTGAACCGAGGCGTGGAGCTTTTCCTCGTCCTTCGCCCCGTAAAACTGGGATATGACCACGCCTGCGCCGCCGGAGAGCCCGCCAAAAAGCCCGATAAGGGCGTTGATTATAGGCCCGGTGCAGCCCACGGCCGCCAGAGCCTGCCTACTGACATAGTTGCCGACGATGATCGAGTCAACGGTATTATACAGCTGCTGAAAAACATTGCCTATCAGCAGCGGGATTGAAAAAGCTATGAGCAGTTTAACAATGCTGCCGTCGGTCATATCCGTGTCCCGACGGCGCAGAGAAGCAGCCATAACGCTGTCACCTCCGAAAAAACTATCCGATAGAAATTATATGCTCCCCGCCCCGCTTTGTCAAATTCCGCTCAGAAAACAAAATCACGACCCGGCGTTAGCGGTCGTGATTTTGAAAGGAAAAACGAGCGAACATAGTGCAGTTTCCTGCTTTAGCCGGAAGCGGGACAGCGCGAGCTTATTTTGACGCCCTCACACTGCCCCGGGCTTACCCAGCATTCGGAACATGTTCTTCTTATAGGCCTCGACGCCGGGCTGGTCGAAGGGGTTGACTCTGGACATGTACCCGGACACGGCGCAGGCTACCTCAAAGAAGGTGACGATGGCGGCAAAGCCCTCCTCGTCTCTGCGCTCGCACTCCAGCACCAGATTCGGCACGCCGCCGGAGACATGGGCGTCACGCACGGCGTCCGCCGCCACGCGGCAGATATCCGCCATATCGCGCCCGGCGAGGTAGTTGAGCCCGTCGGCGTTCTCCGGCTCCGCGGGGAAGGGATAGGCGCGGCGGCTCTTTTTAAAGCGCAGAACGCTCTCCATGAGATTTCTCGGCCCTGCCTGAATGAACTGACCCATGGAGTGCAGGTCGGCAGTAAATTCCACAGAGGCGGGGAATATGCCCTTGCCGTCCTTGCCCTC
>DKYJ01000039.1:80287-97042 GCA_002493305.1 Clostridiales bacterium UBA7103
GCCGTAGAGCTGCTTCCACCACTCAGCCATGAATCGGAAGCTCGGCTCATAGCAGGCGAGGATCTCAACCGAGTAGCCCTTGCCGTAAAGGTGCTGTCTTGCGGCGGCATATCGGATAGCGGGGTTATCGTCCTCACAGCGCAGCAGCGCCTCAAGCTCCTTTTCGGCAGCGTCGATAACGCGGCGCACATCAATGCCCGCAACGGCCATAGGCAGCAGACCCACCGCGCTCAGTACACTAAAGCGCCCGCCCACATCGTCGGGCACGACAAAGCTCTGCCAGCCGTGGGCGTCGGCAAGAGTCTTGAGGACACCCCTGTGGGCATCAGTGGTAGCGAAGATATGCTCGTCCGCCTTGTCGCCGTACTTCTCGGCCAGCAGCTCCCGGAAGATGCGGAAGGCCGCCGCCGGCTCAAGGGTAGTACCGGATTTGGAGATGACATTCACGTCAAAATCAAGCCCGGAGAGCGCGTCGAGCGTGTCGCACAGAGCATCGGCGGACAGGCCGTTGCCCACGAAGAAGATTCTGGGGTCGTCCTTACCGCCATAGGGCTTTAATAGCTCGATAGCGCCCCGCGCGCCGAGATAAGAGCCACCGATACCAATGACTACCAGCGCCTCAGAACGGGAGCGGATCGTCTCCGCCGCCGCGACGATGCTCTCAAGCTCTGTCTCCTTCATGCGGCGGGGCAGCTCCGTCCAGCCGGTGAAATCAGCCCCGAGGCCGCTTTTCTCTGTCAGGGTGCGGTGGCAGAGCTTGGCAAGCTCTATATCCGGGCCCGCGCCTGTGAAAAAGCTCTCAGCCCCGGACATATCTACCTTTATCATGACAAACCTCCTGAAATATGCAGAATTTTGGAAATAACTTTCTATTTAATTATATACCATATTCTGCATATTTCAAGCCATGGTTTTTATTTTACGCAGCGGGCGCCTAAATAGCAAACAAGCTCTTAGCCAGCATTCCCAGAATCCCGAAAAAGCCGATGCGGGGGACATCGTCGGCTGCGACAAGCGGTATCTCCGCCGCCCGCTCCCCGCCGATGGTAACATTTATCCTGCCCAGCACATCTCCCTTATATATAGGTGCCTTCAGGCTCTCAGGCAGCTCCCAGGCATACTCGGGCTGTACGCCGCTTTTTCGCACAAGGGCAAACTCGCTGCCGCCGTATTCAAGGCCTACGCTGCCCTCGCTGCCCAGCTCCACCGGCAGACGCGGCAGCTCCTCCTCCGGGCGCAGGGAGCAGAGAGAGTAATTGGCGAAAGCGTAGTTTAAAAGGGTCATGGCGTCGTTGTTGCGGGAGTCAATGCTCTCGCCGTGCATGACGACGGCGATGTATTCAACCCCCTCCCGCTCCGCCGTTGCGGACAGACAGTACATCGCGCTGGAGGTATATCCGGTTTTAAGGCCGGTGCAGCCTTCGTACCAATATACGAGCTTATTTGTGTTGCTCAGCTCAAATTCCCCGCCCCTTATGCTGTCCATCCAGATGGTGGTATAGTCCTTAATAAGCTCATGCCCGATAAGCTCGCGGCTCATCACCGCGATATCATAGGCGGAGGTATAGTGCTCCCCGTCGTCAAAAAGCCCGGTACAGCCGGTGAAGTGGGTGTCCTTCAGCCCCAATTGCTCCGCTCTCGCGTTCATTCTGTCCACAAAAAGCTGCTCTGAGCCGCTCAGGTGCTCCGCCATAGCCACGGCGCAGTCGTTGGCCGAAACGACGGCGATACATTTGAGCATTTCGCCCACGCTCATCTGCTCCCCCTCTTCAAGATAAACACAGCTGCCGCCGAAGGAAGCCGCCCTCGCCGAAGCCGTCACCGTGTCCTCAAGGCCGATCTTTCCCGACTCGATATCCTCAACTATAAGCAGCATCGTCATCACCTTTGTGACGCTGGCGGGAAAGCGGCGCTCGTGGGCGTTTTTCTCATAGAGCACCTCTCCGGTGCATTTTTCCATGAGCAGCGCCGACGGGGCGGATATCGCTATATCATCGTCCTTCAAGGGCGCGGCATAGGCGCTCATGCCGCCCATAAGCAGCAAAAGCGCAAGAGCAAAACAAATAAATCTTTTCATAGCTCCCTCCAAAAATCTATCCTGTCTAAGCCTATGCCGGAAAAATCCACTTATGAGCCGGTTAGAGATAAAGCTATCAGCGGGGTATTTTTAATAGCCGTGAACAAGCTTTCAAACCTTCAATCGCTTGCCGAGCCGGTTGCGGCAGGTTTACAAAATTATGAATATTTCGACAGATTTTTCATTCTGTCAAAAGCCGGGTTTTTTTGAGCAGCGCCGCAAAATGGGGGTTTTGAACATTTTCAACAGGGTTTTCAACACACCTTTTTTTGCATATGCCGGAGGGAAATTCAAAACCGGGTTAACATAAACGGCAAAAAATAATAATGTAAACTTTTGTAATTATTAACATTTTCGTTATTGACGGCGCTGACGGCGAATAGTAAAATATAACGTAGCCATTTTTTGGAGGCGGTTGAATTTTGAGAAAGCATTTCAGATGGGATAAAAAATACCTCTACTGGGGCGTGACGGCCTTCGCGGTCGTCGCCTGCGCCATTTTATTCTACATGGCGCTCAACTATATACCGATGCTTGGTAAGGCGCTGAGCACGCTGCTCACTATCCTCAGTCCTTTTGTGTGGGGTCTTGTGATCAGCTACCTGCTCAACCCACTGACAAAGGCCATGGAAAAGAACGCCTTTTCCCCGCTGGTCGCCTCTATCAACCGACGCAAAAAAAAGCCTCTGGGCAAAAAGCTTGCAAGAGGTCTTTCCGTGTTTCTCTCAGAGATAATCATGCTGGCCGTGCTCACAGCCTTGGTATATCTCATTATCCCGCAGCTGTATAACAGCATCAATATGATAGTGCAAAACAGCAACGTATATATCTCCAACATCACCAACTGGGTCACCAAAGTGCTGGAGGATTACCCCGAAATAGAGCACTACGCCAGCTCCATGCTGGGCGAGGTGAACCAAAACCTGATGAACTGGCTGCAAAACAGCGTTCTGCCGGGGCTTGGCGACCTTGTCAGCAATGTGACCACCGGGGTGTACTACGCGCTCAAGGGTGTGTATAACCTCATCATCGGCATTATCGTCTCGGTGTATATCCTCTCTAATATGGAGGGCTTCAAGGCCGGGGCAAAGCGCCTGCTTTACAGCCTTTTCCGGCTGGAGACGGCGGAAAAGCTCCGCGAGGGCATCGCTTTCACGGATCAGACCTTCATGGGCTTTATAAACGGCAAGCTCCTTGATTCGGCCATCATCGGTCTCATCTGCTATATCGTCTGCGCCATTTTGAATATGCCTTATGCGCTGCTGGTCAGCGTCATCGTAGGCGTGACGAATATTATTCCCTTCTTCGGGCCCTTCATTGGAGCCATACCCAGCGCGGTCATTATCCTTATGGTCAGCCCTCCCAAATGCCTTATCTTCATCATCTTCATCATTGTCCTTCAGCAGATCGACGGAAATATCATCGGGCCGAAGATCCTCGGCAACTCCATCGGCATAAACGGCTTCTGGGTCATGTTCTCCATCATTCTGGGCGCGGGGCTGTTCGGCTTCTGGGGTATGCTTCTGGGCGTACCGGTGTTCGTGGTCATATACACCGGCATAGGCTCTCTCATCACAAAGCGCCTTAAGGAAAACGATCTTCCCTCCGACGGGGCGGAGTATTATGACATTGACCACATTGACCCCGTTACCCATGAGATAATAAAAAAGCCCGCCAAGGCCAAAGCCCCGGCAGGCGATGATGCAAAGGATAAGAAGTAAAAACTTGCACTAAAACTTGGCTTGCCTTGTCGCAACAAGGAGAGCTGCCGCGCAGCTGCTGAGAGGATAACCCGCGCGAAGCGCGAAATCTCTCCCGTCGCATTTTCAACTGCGCAGGGAGGAATCCTCTCCGTCTTGTCGCTCCGCTCCAAGCCACCTCCCCTTACAGCGGTAAGGGGAGGCTTTGAAGCAGCATGAGCGTTTTTCTGCCCGGCAAAACCGCGTATCCCCTTGTCAAACGATGCTATCTGTGCGCAAGCGTTCTGCTTGCGTCAATAAGCCCAAGGCACAGCGCCGAGATGTCCTCCTCGGTGGTATAGCGGGAAAGGCCGACCCTTATCGCCCCGTCTATCGTTCTCGCGTCAAGCCCGATAGCCTCAAGCACATGACTCCGCCCGCCCTTTTTGCAGGCGGAGCTTTTTGACACATAAATTTCCCGCGCCTCAAGGAAATTCATCAGCACCTCGCTGCGAAAGCCCGGCATGGACAGGCTCAGTATATGAGGCGCGACGGTCTCAATGAAGCGCACCTCCGGTATGCCCGCCTTGAGCGTATCCATCGCATTGCGGCGAAGCTCCGCCATGCGGCGGCAGTTTTCCTCAAGCCCTGTCCTTCCCGCCTCACAGGCGGCGGCAAAGGCGGCGATCTGCGGCATGGCCTCCGTCCCGGCGCGGCGCTCGCTCTCCTGTCCGCCGCCAACTATAAAGGGCTTGAGGCGCAGGCCGTTTTTTATATACAGCGCGCCGATGCCCTTCGGGGCGTGGATCTTGTGCCCGCTTATGCTTATCATGTCAGCGCCCAGCGTTTTTGCGGTGAAGGGCAGCTTCATAAAGGCCTGCACCGCGTCCGTATGTAAAAGCGCTTTGGAACCCGCCGCCTTCATTGCGGCGGAAATTGCGGAAATATCCGTCACGGCACCGGTTTCGTTATTGACCAGCATGAGAGAAACGAGTATAGTATCAGGGCGGAGCGCATCAATGACGTCGGCTGCGGAGATCACCCCTGTGCTGTCGGGCTTGAGCCTTGTGACCTCAAAGCCCCGGCTCTCAAGCTCGTCAAGGCTTCTGCGCACGGCGTCATGTTCAACCATGGAGCTGATGATATGCCTGCCCTTGCGCTTCATGGCCTCCGCGCCGGAGAGAAGCGCCCAATTGTCGCTCTCGGAGCCGCAGGAGGTAAAGACCAGCTCTCCCGGCGCGCAGCCCAGTGCCGCCGCCACCTGCGAGCGGGACTTGTCCAACAGCTTTTTGGCTTCCCTGCCCAGAGTATGGGTGGAGCTGGGGTTGCCGTATATCTCCGTCATGGCCTTATATGCGGCCTGTGCCGCCTCCGGGCAGACCCTCGTTGTGGCGGAGTTATCAAGATAGTGTTCCATTTTATTACTGCTCCAATTCCTGTTTTTATCGGAGAAAAATATGAGATATATTATAACAACTCTCGGCTGCAAGGTCAACCAATATGAGACTCAGGCCATGGAGACGATGCTCTCTCAGCACGGGCACAGCCCCGCCGTCGCCGGGGAGATCGCGGACGCGGTCATCATCAACACCTGCGCCGTCACCGCCGAATCCGGGCGCAAATCCCGGCAGACGATCCGCCGCCTGCGGGACGAAAACCCCGGCGCGGTGCTGGGCGTCTGCGGCTGCTATTCCCAGATAAGCCCGGAAGAGGCCCGGAAGCTGGGAGCAAGCGTCATTTTCGGCGCCGCCGACAGAGGAGCTTTTATCACAGCCGTGGAAAAAGCCGTCAGTGACGGTCAGGGTGAGGAACGCCTTGACGAGCCTTTCAAGCGCCGCTGTCTTGAGCGGCTGCCCGCCGGGGCACTCTCCGGGCGTACCAGGGCCATGCTCAAAATTCAGGACGGCTGCGTGAACTTCTGCACCTACTGCATCATACCATATACCCGTGGGCGGCTGCGCAGTCTCCCTGTGGAGGAGGCCGCCGCCGAAGCCCGGAGGCTGAGCGGGGAGGGCTATAAGGAGCTTGTTCTCACCGGCATCGAGGTGGCCTCCTATGGGGCAGACCTGCCCGGGAAGCCCGGCCTTGCCTCAGTCATCGAGGCCGTTGCCGCCGAGTGCGGCGATATGCGCCTGCGCCTTGGTTCACTTGAACCCACTGTGATAAGCGAGGATTTCTGCCGCCGTATCTCGGCCACCGGCAAGCTCTGCCGACATTTTCACCTGTCGCTCCAGTCCGGCTGTGACAGGACGTTGAAAAACATGAACCGCAAGTACGACACGGCCCGCTTCTACGAAGCGGTATGCCTGCTGAGAAAATACTTTCCCGGCTGCGCCATCGCCTGCGATCTGATAACGGGCTTCCCCGGCGAGACGGAGCAGGATCAGCGGGAGACGCTTGAATTTATCCGCCGCTGCGCCTTCTCCGCCATGCACATCTTCCCTTACTCCCGCCGCCCCGGCACCCCGGCGGACAGCATGCCCATGCAGCTGACTCAGGCGGTGAAGTCCGCCCGCGCCCATGAGGCCGGGCTTATCGCAGACGAGCTGCATCGCGCCTTTCTGCAAAGCAGCGTAGGGCTTACGCTCCCTGTGCTGTTTGAGCATGAGGAGGATGGCCGCTGTTCCGGCCACAGCGACACCTATCTCACGGTCAGCGTCCCCGGGGAGGGGCTTCGCGGCAAGGTCTTACCGGTGCGCATCACCGGCCTCGAGGGCGATGAGCTGGTGGGCGAAATCGTTTGACGGTTTGGTGTTCTTATTGTATAATTAGGTTTTGCGAGATATTTTTTTGGAGAAATAAGTGTGAAAAATCACACTTATTTATTAAAAACGGCGTGCCGCTCGCCGCTAAAGCGGCAACCGCAGCACATGCCAAATAATCTCCATTCAGCCGCACATGGAGGTTTTCATTTCTATTTGTGCTGCCAATATGCGGCAGAACGGAGATTACTATGGCAGCAAACAGAGTATATAATTTTTCGGCAGGGCCGTCCATAATGCCCCGCTCCGTGCTTGAGACGGCGCAGAGGGAACTGCTTGATCACCGCGGCTGCGGCATATCCGTTATGGAGATGAGCCACCGCAGCCCTATGTTCGCGGAGATTTTCGCCTCCGCCAAGGCAAAGCTCAAAAAGGCGCTGGCCGTGCCCGACAATTATGAGATCCTCTTCCTTCAGGGCGGGGCGAGCCTGCAATTTGCGGGCATACCAATGAACCTGATGGAGGGCGGCGGCGCAGACTACGCTGTGACCGGCAACTTCTCCAAAAAGGCCGCCGTGGAAGCGCAAAAATACGGCGGTGTCTCCATCGCCTATGACGGCGCGGCGGAGGGCTTCCGTCGTATCCCGGCACAGTCCGAGCTTAAGCTCAGCGAGGGCGCAAAGTATTTTTACTACTGCGCGAACAATACTGTCTACGGCACCGAGTGGCATTACGTGCCGCAGAGCGCAGCACCCCTTGTGTGCGATATGTCCTCCGATATCCTCTCTCAGCCTGTGGACGTCTCCCGCTTTGGGCTTATCTACGCCGGGGCACAGAAGAACATGGCCCCCGCAGGGCTGACGGTCGTCATCATTGACAAGGCGCTCGCCGGGCGGCAGCTGCCATACACGCCGCAGGTCATGTGCTATGACGAGCTTATCGCCGCCGACTCCATGATAAACACTCCGCCCTGCTGGTGCATATACATGCTGGGGCTGATGCTCGACTGGCTGGAAGCTCATGGTGGCGTCCATGGCATGGAGCGGATAAAGCGCGAAAAAGCCTCCCTTGTCTATGATTACCTCGATAACAGCGCCCTGTTTATCCCCCACGCCGAGCGCGATTCCCGCAGCGACATGAACATCACCTTCCGCACCGCGAGCGCGGAGCTTGACGCGGAATTTGTAAAGAGCGCGGCTGCAAAGGGGCTTATAAACCTGAAAGGTCACAAGGTGGCCGGGGGTATGCGCGCATCTCTCTATAACGCCATGCCCATGGAGGGCGTGCAGGCGCTTTTGGAGCACATGAAGGACTTTGAGGTGAAGCACCATGTATAAAATAAAAACCATGAACACCATCTCCCCCGGCGGGCTTGAGGAGCTGACCCGTCGCGGCTGCACCGTCGGCAGCGAGGTTCAATCCCCGGAGGGTATGCTTATCCGCAGCGCGGATCTGCACAATTATGAGTTTGGCGGAGACCTGCTCGCCATCGCCCGCGCGGGGGCGGGATACAACAACATCCCCATCGAAAAGTGCGCGGAGCTGGGCATCGCGGTCTTTAACAGTCCCGGAGCCAACGCTGAGGCTGTGAAGGAGCAGGAGATATGCTCGCTCATCATGTCCTCGAGGGACATTTTGGGCAGCATCGACTGGGTGCGCTCCATTGCCGACAGAGGCGCGGAGATCCCCGGTCTCGTGGAAAAGGGCAAGTCCTCCTTCGCCGGGCCCGAGCTTCTGGGCAAGACCCTCGGCGTTATCGGCCTGGGCGCGGTAGGCGCGCTGGTGGCAAACGCCGCCCTGGAGCTGGGCATGACGGTCTACGGCTACGACCCCTTCATGTCCGTTGACGCCGCATGGCGGCTCTCGCGCGAGGTCATACACGCCGACTCCTTAGAGGAGATCTACCGTGTGAGCGATTATATAAGCCTCAACATTCCCTACACGCAGGACACCCACCATATGCTAAACGCCGAGGCCTTTTCCAAGATGCGCGCCGGCGTGCGGATAATCAACGAGTCCCGCGCCGAGGTGGTGGACGATGTGGCAATGACCGCCGCGCTTGACAGCGGGCGGGTCGCAAAATATGTGACAGACTTCCCGAACGAGACCATTCTCAAAGCCCCCAATGTCATCGCCATGCCTCATCTCGGCGCCTGCACCCCAGAAAGTGAGGATCGCTGCGCCGTCATGGCCGCAAACGAGCTGTACGACTATCTGGAAAACGGAAACATCAAAAACTCCGTCAATCTCCCGGACGTGTTTCTCAGCCGCTCCGGAGCCTGCCGTCTCTGTGTTATCCACCGCAACATTCCCCGCATGCTCACCCGTATTCTGGACTTTATAAGCGCACTGGATATAAATGTGGCGCATATGATAAACAAATCCCGCGGCAAATACGCCTGCACCATAGTGGATCTGGACACCTGCATTGGCGAGGACACCGCGCTTTCCATACAGTCCATGAGCGACGTGCTGAGAGTGCGGGTGCTGATTTAAATTATTCATTATTCTTTAAACCATTTGGAGATTCCTATGAAACATATCGGCATGATAGTGGCGGTGGAGATCGCCTCCGTTCTTGAGCGTTACGGGACCCCCCACGGTGAGGAAACTGTCTGCGGCTTTAAGGTCTTTCGCTATGACATGGCGGGCTGCCGCCTTTACGTCCTCAACTCCGGCGTGGGCGAGCTTGCCGCCGCCGCTGCCGCCCAGCTGCTTATTGACCGCTACGGGGTCAGCCTTATCGTCAACTTCGGCGTCGTGGGCGGGCTCACCGAGGACATGGGCGAGATGCGTACCTGCGTGGTTGAAAAGTTAGTCCATTATGACTTTGACCTGTCGGAGATCGACCCGGTGGAGCCGGGCCGTTATCCCGGCTATGACAGCATATATATCCCCATGAGCCCGGAGCTTGTGGACAAGGCCATTGAGATCGCGCCGGAGCTTAAACGGGTCATCTGCGCCTCAGCGGACAAGTTTGTGGGCACGGCGGAGGGCAAGCGCGCCCTGCATGAAAAATACGGCGCGGACATCTGCGAGATGGAGGCCGCCGGGATCGCCCTGACCTGTCGGCGCTGCGGCGTGCCCTGCCTGTCGATAAAGACTGTCTCCGACGGAGTAGACGGCGGCGCGGAGGCTTTCTATGCCCAGATCCGCCGCAGCTCGGAGCTTTGCCTTGAGATAACGGACAGGATAATCCGGGAGGATATACTGTGAAGAAGATCCAAAGCATACAGTCCCGCTTTATCGGCTTTTGGGGCGGCGCGCAGAAGCAGGCGTTTTTGTCGGCTCTGCTCGTCGGGCTCGCCGCACATATTTATAAGTTTACGAACACGCTTTATAACCATGATGCCCTGTTCGGCTGGAGCTTCAAAAACGACATGGTCGGCTCCGGGCGCTGGTTCCTGTCGGCAGCCAGTATCCCCAGTTCCTGCTTTGACCTGCCTTGGATAAACGGCCTGCTCTCCCTGATTTATATTGGGCTTACCGCCGCGGTAATTTCGGATATATTCAAGGTTCGCCGCAAGAGCACCGCCCTGCTCATCGGCGGGCTGCTGGCCGCCTTTCCCTGTGTAACGGTCAGCTTTTTCTATGAATTCACCGCTGACGCTTACATGTTGGCAATGCTGCTGGCGGCGCTGTCGGTACGCTTCAACCTGGTGGGTGATAAAAACAAGCTCCATATAGCCATCGCGGCCCTGCTTGTGTGCCTTTGCTGCGGGATATATCAGGCCTATGTGTCCTTCGCGCTGCTGCTTTCAATGAGCCATTTTATTGTGGAGCTTCTGAACGGGGAGCGGGAGGATAAGCTGCTTTACCGCTGGATAGGGCGGCAGTTTATAGTCTACGGGGCAGGGCTTGCGTCCTACTATGCGGTTTGGAGGCTGCGCCTGCTCCTCACGGGCATATCCCCCTTCAGCTATGCGGGTATAGATGATCTCGGCAGCATGGGCGGAGGAGCTTTCGCCGCGGCCTTCGGCAAAATGGCGCAGACTTTCGCAGCCTTTTTTCTGGGTGGGAATGTGTTCAGAAACGGCATGAGCTTTTACGCGCTTATGAACACGGTCTTTCTCCTGACTCTTGCGGCGCTTTTGGTGTATGCCGCCGTCAAAGCCCGTCTCACGGCTAAATGGCCTCGGCTCGTGCTGATGATCCTGAGCGTGGTCTCCCTGCCGGTCTTTGCCTGCATATGGCTTTTTGCCTCTCCCGGCGTATATTACTACCCCGTAATGCTGCAAAGCCTGTGCCTGCTGTATATTCTGGCGACGGTTTTGGCAGAGCGCTTTGGCGGAGCACGGCTGCGCGCGCTGGCGACGGTGCTCTTTACGGTCATTGTCTTCAAATTCACTGTACAGGCAAACCAGGCCTATCTCCTGCTTGACCGCTGCAATCGGACAAGCTATACCACCGCCTCGGAAATGCTCACACGCATACATCTGCTGGACGATGGCAGCGTCAAAAAGCTGGCCTTTGTGGGCGGCGCCGACGAATCGCTGGTGAGCGCCGGAGCTGAGGGCATTGAGGAGCTGACCGTCCTTGCCAACATGATCCAGCCCACCCTGATATACGACCACCTTCACGCCTCGTCATATATGGTGACTGTGCTCGACTGCGGCTATGCGCCGGTGAACGATGAGGAGCTGGCGGAGCTTGCCGCCTCCGGGCAGACTGACGACATGCCGGTCTGGCCGCTGAAGGATTCGGTACGCATAATAGGAGACACGGCGGTAATCAAATTGTCAGACTGAAAAACAAAAGTCTCGCCTTAGGCGTGGTGAGACTTTTGTTTTTTTACAATAGTCTTGACAAGTAAACTTGGCAGTGCTATACTTCATTTTGACAAGAAAACTTGTCAAAATTATGCATTACAGGAGGCATTTATGGACAGAGATGAAGTTCTGCGGCGCAGCCGTGAAGAAAAGAACGATGAGATGGTGGTTCAGGTACGGGATAAGGCGATGAAGTGGACTTACATCGCGCTGGTGCTGAGCGCGGCGGTTTTTTCACTCATCCGGGGAATGCACGATGAGCCGATCATGGATCTGTGCGCAACGGTGTGTATTTCCGTATCCGCAGGGAGATTTTACTGCTTTTCCAAAACAAAGGATAAATTCAACCTCATCATGGCTGTAGTGACGCTCATCGTTGCCATAGCCGCAGGCGTGCGCTTTTTCATGGGGCACTGAGCATGGAGGATAAGCTGATACTCAAAAACCGTCTCAAGCAGGCGCGGGGCGAGCGCAAGCTCTCTCAAAGCCAGCTTGCGGAGCTGGTGGGCGTATCGAGAAACACCATCAGCTCCATTGAGACGGGGCAGTTCAACCCCACGGCAAAGCTGGCGCTGGTGCTGTGCATCGCGCTGGACAAGAAATTTGAGGAGCTATTCTATTTTTAGGGAGAGCCGTCATGACCGAAAAATTATATTATTTCGACAGCCATATTTTTGAATTTACAGCAAAGGTACTCGCCTGCCGGGAGCTGGCGGGCAGCTATGCCCTGAGCCTTGACAGGACGGCCTTTTTCCCGGAGGGCGGCGGCCAGAGCGCGGACACGGGATATATAGGCTCTGTCCGTGTGCTTGACGTGCAGGAGACCGGGGGGGAGATCCTCCATTTCACAGCTGAGCCGATCGCCCCCGGGGCAGAGCTCGTCTGCGCCATTGACAAGGAGCAGCGCCTGCGCCGAATGCAAAACCATTCCGGGGAGCATATCTTCTCAGGCATCACTCATAGTCTGTATGGACTTAACAATGTCGGCTTTCACATGGGAACCGAGTGCATGACCATTGACTTTGACGGGGAGCTGGACGCAGAGCAGCTAAAACACATAGAGAGCCTTGCAAACGAGGCCGTGCGCCAGGATCTGCCTGTTGAAGCCTGGTTTCCCTCGCCGGAGGAGCTGAAAACGCTCCAATACCGCAGCAAGCTGGAGCTCACGGAGGGCGTGCGCATAGTGCGCATAGGCGATGTTGACTGCTGCGCCTGCTGTGCCCCCCACGTAAAGCGCAGCGGCGAGATAGGCATGATAAAGCTCATGGACACCCAGCGCCACCGGGGCGGCGTGCGCATTGAGCTTGTGTGCGGCATGGACGCTCTGGAGCTTTTCCGGCGGCGGCAGGAGAGCGTACAGGCTGTCTCCGCCATGCTCAGCGCCAAGCGGGACGAGATAGCCCCGGCCCTCTCCCGGCTAATGCAGGAGCAGGAGCAGCTCAAGGAGCGGATAGGTTCCCTGAGCATGGAGCTTGCCCGTGTAAAGGCTTCGATGCTTCCCATGACTGAGGGCAATATCTGTCATTTTGAGCAGAGTCTCCAAGGCGCTCCCCTGCGGGAGCTTGCCAATCTCCTTGCCGAGCGCTGCACGGGCTTTGCGGCGGTCTTTTCCGGCAGCGACGAGGCGGGCTATGATTATATCATGGTCAGCCGCCATGTCGATCTGCGCGCTGCGGCAAAGGAGATAAACGCAGCCATAAACGGGCGGGGCGGCGGCAAGCCGGCGCTCATCAGCGGCCGGGCCTCTTCTGCAAGGACCGAGATCAGCAATTTTATACAAAACTGCACAATTTAGACACTTCGTCTCAAATTGTATAGCGTTTTATCCCCGTTTTATGTCAAAAATGCTCAATTTCAATTTGACATTATTATTGCGATTTGATAAAATATTAGCAATGACACGGGCTCCCGGTAAATGATGAACGGATAGTCGGCAGCTTTTGGACAATTTGTTCAGCGTTTACTCAGGAGCGCCCTTATCGAAAAAACATTTTAGGAGGTTATCCGTGAAAGATCTCAAGCATTTGATCTATTTTGAGAATCTGCTTCAGGAAGCCAATAATGAATTGGTGCAGAAAGCCAAGGCGGAGGGAAAATACGCCATTGGCTATACCTGCTATTTTATGCCTGAAGTGCTTCTCGACCTGCCGGGCTGCTTCTCAGTCCGACTGAGAGCGCCCCGCTGCACATCCCCGGATATTGCGACCTACTACATGTCTGCCCGCGTCTGTCACTATGCCCGCAGCCTGATGGAGCGCGCCCTGGAGGGCGGCTACAATTTCCTGGACGCCCAGATGGCTACCGAGACCTGCACCGCAACCTGCCGCTTCCAGGAGCATTTAAAACAGAAGCACCTGGACACCGTGGAGGATATGCGGATCATCGACAACGACAATTTCTTCTGCGAGTTCATCGATGTNNTGAGAATCTGCTTCAGGAAGCCAACAATGAACTGGTTCAGAAAGCGAAGGAAGCTGGAAAATACGCTCTGGGCTACACTTGTTACTTCATGCCTGAAGTCCTTCTCGATCTCCCCGGCTGCTTCTCCGTCAGACTGAGAGCGCCGCGCTGCGCCTCCCCCGACATAGCTACCTACTATATGTCTGCCCGTGTGTGCCACTATGGCCGCAGCCTTTTCGAGCGGGCTCTGGAGGGCGGCTTTAATTTCCTGGATGCTCAGATGGCTACTGAAACCTGCACGGTAACCTGCCGCTTCCAGGAGCACCTGAAGAAAAAAGGGCTCGACAGCGTCGAGGATATGGACATTATCCAGAACCCCAACTTCTTCTGTGAGTTTATTGATGTCCCCTTCAAGAAAACCGAGAACAGCTACCTGCACTATAAGGAGCAGCTGCGCCACCATGTGCTTGGTGAGCTCAACAAGCACTTCGGCATCGATGTGTCGGACGAGGCCATTATGAAAGCCATTGAGCAGCACAACGAGGTCTGCCGCCTTATAAACGAGATCGGCGACTACCGCAAGCTCGACAATCCCACCATCACCGGCTACGAGTTCCATGTCATCCAGCTTGTGTCCCTCTGCTGCCCCAAGGAGCTTATTCTCCCCTATCTGCGCGAGACCGCGGAGGAGATGAAGACCCGCGAGCCGGACGATAAGTGGCCCTTCCGCTGCAAGGTCGTCCTCGCAGGCTCCGAGAATGATGACCCCGACTTTACAAAGCTCATCGAGAGCTGCGGAGCAGAGGTCGTTGCCGACCGTTATTGCTACGGTGCGGTGGAGAGCCGCCAGCCCATCGTGGTGAAGGAAGGCCAGGAGCCGCTGGACGCTATCGCCCGCCATTATCTGGACACCAGCAACTGCCCGCGCTTCATGCCGCAGGACGTTATGCGTGAGCGCAAGCAGCGCCTTGCAAACCTTGTGAAGGAGTATAACGCCGACGGTCTCATCGTCGCCTCCAACAAGTTCTGTGAGTACTGGTCATATGAGCGCGTTATCGACACCGTTGTTATGCGCCGTGATTTTGATATTCCCGTCTGCTCCATCGAGAAGGAGTACATAAACACCGCCTCCGGTCAGCTCCGCACCCGCTTCCAGGCGTTTGTGGAGAGCGTGGAGATCAAGAAGATCCAGGAGGGCAAGTAATATGGCATTCAACAAAACCAAAATGAAAGAAGCCGTCAACGTCTTTCTGCACGGCAGACCGCTGGACGATCTGCGTCTGGGCGAGCTGTATGAGGACAAGACCGGCCTTTACAAGCACAGAGAGTGGCGCGGCCTGAAGGACACGCTGGATTATTTCTACAATGTGTGGCTGTATAACTACCTCCACATGGTCGGAGATATCTTCAAGTACGGCGGGCCCATCACCTTTGCAAAGGGCGTCTGGCGTTACCGCTGGGTAGGCCAGACCTACCTCACCGTTATGCACTGGTTTGACCGCGGCATGGAAGGTATGCGCGGCCCCGCAATGCGTGCCTCCTCCTGGCACTATCGCGGCATGGTCAACGCCACCATCGTGCAGTTCATGCGCATGTTCGTTGCCGATGCCAAGCTCCACGGCGGCAAGCATAACGATGCATGGCATCACACCTTTGCCCATAATGAGACGGTCTGGGGCGGCGTGTTCTACCCCTGGGCCGATAAGTTCCAGAGCGTGGCAATGGAGATGATCCCCTACTTCGTCACCTGCCACGTCAACTCCCACACCGTGCATAACTATATCGACGCTGTCCAGTCCATCGGTCTGCCCGGCGACCCCTGCCCCATGTGTCAGGCGGAATCCGGCCTGTTCGTTGTGGACGACATGCCCGATTACTCTCCCTTTGTCGTTACCTCCAACGAGGCCTGCGACGGCTCTGTCGCCACCTCTATTCTTCAGGACTGGTTCTTTGACAAGCCCCTGTTCGCAATGCCTCAGCCCATGCAGTTTGACGATCCTCTGGTTCACAAGCACTGCATGAGAGAGATCGAGGAGTGCTGGAAGTTCATCGAGGAGCAGACCGGCGTTCCCTTTAACTATGACCAGCTCGTAAAGTGCCTGGAGCGCCAGAACAAGCTTCAGGAGTTCGAGTGGGAGAAGTGGGACGTGGCCGCCAAGACCGAATACTACCCCGTGGGCGGTACCGCTCAGGCTCTCTATCGTATCTACCAGTCCCAGTACGGCGACCTGCCCATCTGGCACAAGGTCGATGCCAAGGTCCGCAAGATCATGAACAAGTGCGTTGCCCAGAAGATCAACACCTTCCCCAACACCCGTCACAGGGTCATCGCCTGGTCCTGCGCCCCGCTTTATTACTCTAACTGGTGCACCTGGGCATATAACTGCTGGGGTCTGAAGGTCGTCATCAATATGGACTCGCTCATGTTTGATATGACTCTGCGCACTGACAGCTATGAGCACACTCTTGAAGACATGGCCACATATCACATGTGGGCGCCTATGCGCCGCATGGCCGTCGGCGGCATGAACCACATCTTCGAGCTGTGGGAGTATATGGAGAAGTTCAACTGCGACATGGTATGCATGTATGACCAGCTCCAGTGCAAGGGTATGCAGGGTGTCCACGGTCTGTTTGAGGATGAGTTCAGGAAGAGAGATACCAAAGCTTTCTGGGTGCCCCATGCTCTGCCTGACAGCCGCACCGTCTCCCGTGCCGAGATTCGCCGTATCATCAACGACTACATGACCACCGTCATGCATGAAGAGCCTATCGACCCGACTCTGCTTGACTTTGACGATTCCATGGTCTGGTAAACAGGAGGAAAGCAATGAAAAAATGCAAATTCGGCAGGTTCCTGGGCAAGCTCATAGGCATAGCGCTCGTCGCTAATGTGGCGCTTTTTGTGGTGTTTTTCTTCGACCTTGACGGAAAGCTTCTGTTCAACGTTGTAGAGCCCTTCCTCAAAAAGCACTATGACGATATGCCCCGCAAGGATACCCTGACCACGCCTTATGATATGGATAAGTACCCCTCTTACGAGTACGACACCTGATAACATCAGCTTATCAAAAATGTTCTAAACGTACTTTTTCGACAGTCTTAAAATAATTGGAGGAAAAAATATA
>DKYJ01000007.1:0-146 GCA_002493305.1 Clostridiales bacterium UBA7103
GCGCCCTCGCCCCATTCCCCCTCAGGGGGAATGCGGCGAACTTGCGAGCCAATAGGGAGGCGATTTGCGGCGAGGTGGGATAGAAGCAAGGCATCCCCCCTTCAGTCACGGCAGAGCCGTGCCAGCTCCCCCTCATGGGGAGCCAG
>DKYJ01000007.1:461-8833 GCA_002493305.1 Clostridiales bacterium UBA7103
AGCTCCCCCTCATGGGGAGCCAGGATATACACTGACTCAAAAACCGACTACCCCGCACCCACTTGCTTCCCCCTGAGGGGGAAGTGGCGAGCTTGCGAGCCAATGGGGGGCTGATTTGCACCGAAGTAAGATAGAGGAAAACAAATGCGATACGAAAAGAACAAATCGCTTGCCTCAAAAGCACGCAGTCTGCGTAAGGAAATGACCCCGCAGGAGAGAAAGCTGTGGCATACATTTCTAAAGGAAAGGCCGGAGCATTTTCGCCGCCAGCAGATCATCGGAGGATACATTGCCGATTTTTATTGCGAGAAATATAAACTTGTTATTGAGCTTGATGGTTCCCAGCATTATGAAAATTCCGGACAAGAATACGATAAAAAACGCGATGAATATTTGAGGTCACGGGATTTGACAGTTCTTCGATATTCAAATGCGGATATAAATTTCCGCTTTCAGTCCGTGTGCGAGGATATCATTAACTATCTAAAATAAATCTCGCGCCCATTTGCTCTCCACCCTGAGCGTTGCGCCGCGCCGACATGCAGCCTCCTCAAGGGGGCGCCAAGGCGATGATCACCCCCGGTTTCACATTGGAACCGGGGACTTTCTTGCCCAAAAGCGGCTGTTTTTATAGTTGTAAAAATTTTTATAAATAAAATAAAAATTTTTCTGAAAAAATTGAGCATTTTGCGAAAAAATGCCGTCTGTATAAATAGAAACACATAAGTTGCGCATGAAGCTATCACAAACGGATAAATTCGGCGTATCGTATATAATTTGGTTGATATATTTATTGTAGGAGGAAAGAAATGAAGCATCATAGCTTACTTCGTCGGCTGCTCAGCGTTCTGCTGTGCCTTACAATGGTCTTCTCCCTGTTCCCTGTCAGCGTTTTTGCTGAGGGCGTGGAGGAGCCTGCGGCTCAGCCTGAGCAGAGCGACAAGGATTCTTTCGATTTGAAGATTGATTTTGTATCTGAAGACGGTGCTGCCCTTGCCGAGGCTTATGAGCTCTCGGTGGCAAAGGGCGCCGCTTTTGAGGAGACTGTTCCTTTCGCCGCGGTAGAGGGCTTCCGCCCCGCCAAGGTGGAGTTTAGCGCGGTTGACGCGGCCAACGCTCCCGGCGAGGAGGGCGTTATCTCCGTTTATGGCGAGTGTGCCAATGTTATGGTCACCGGCGAAGGTATGGTTCTCTCCGGCGCTGCCGAGGCGGACATTCATGTGATCGTTACATATGTTAAGCTGGCAGCTGCCGTTGAGGAGCAGCCCGCTGAGACAGAGCAGCCCGTCGAGGCTGAGGAGCCTGCCATCAACAGCGTACCTCGCAAAGCAGCCCGTCCCAGCGATGAGCCTCTGGCGACTTATCGCTTTGGCGATGTTGAGTTGAAGGCTGCCAACGGCAGGACAGTTACAGTTCCTGTCGCGCCCACGGTGGGCAATGAAGTTTTTGTTTGCTGGAGAACTGATAGTGGTGTTGAAGTTCAGCCCGGTGATGTTCTCACCGCCGTTTTTGAAGGCGAAGCCCCTACCTATGTATACACTGCTGTTTACTCTGCGCTTGTCACCGTCACCTTCGAGAGCGCAGACGGAACCGTGTACGGCACCGCTGTTGCCCAGCTGGGAGAGGACGGAAGGTATTATGCTTCCCAGGCTGACATTGATGCCGCGTCTGAGAAATTTGATCAGGATATAGAGGCCAACAAGAAGCTGAATGGCTGGACGATGAAGGACAGCGGCGCCGCGTTTACCGCGGACACAGCCTTTGACGCCAGCATTACTGTTGTTGCCGCTGTTGTTGAGGGACAGTTTGTCCAGTTCAACAGCATGGGCGGCACCTCTGTTCCCCGTGCCGAGATAAACAACAACGGCAAAATCACAAGCCCCGATGCACCCACCCGCACCGGCTATAACTTCGCGGGCTGGTACACTGACGAGGCTTGCACAAACGCCTATGATTTTAACGTCACAGCAACGCCCAACGCCACCCTCTATGCTAAGTGGGATGGGCAGCCGGTGAGTTACACTGTTATCTATTGGGCGGAGAATGCCAACTGGGATAACCAGTATCTGCCCGAAGCGGACAGAGATGTGGAGCGGTACTCCTACATCGCATCCGAAATCCAGACTGGCAAAGCCGGTACGGAGGTCAGCCTCAGCAATCTTAATAAAAATAAACCCGCTCCCGCTGAAGGCTTTGCCGATGGCAAGCTGGCTACCGGCGAGTCGAAGCTCATCTCCGGGGAAGGCACCTCCATCTTCAATGTGTATTATGACCGCAATGAGTTCACCGTCACATATAAGGACGCTGGTGAAACCGGTACGCTGACCTGCGGCATGGCGGAGCATACGCACAACGACGGCTGCTATGGCTGCGGCAAAGCCGCGCACACTCACAGCAGCAGCTGCTACACAAAGGATAAGGTCGTCACCGCCAAATACGGCGCGAATATAAGCGCCACTTGGCCGGGCGGCAACTGGTATGTTAGCTCAACAGGAAAATGGCAGGCTAATATACAGACCATGCCCATAAATGGGCAGACCTTCAGTAACGGTCAAACTTCTGGTAGTTCCAGCGCTCCTCAAGCGAACTATTATCTTGAGGCGCTGCCGGAGGATACAAGCAGGACGACTGAGGTCATCAATGGAAAAACCTTCTATAAGGATCATGCGGATATAGCGTATGGAACGAGCAATCCGACTATTTCTGCTGAAGACACCTATGCAATCCCCGGCTTTACTTATTGGGGCGTCTATCAAAATGGATTCCATGCGGGAGCCACGACGGGCTATTCATACAATAATGCCAAGTTCTGCTATACCCGCAATCAGTATGATGTTGCCTATCAGATAATAGGCGGAGATAAGACCACTGACAATTATCTCTATGACCAGCAGATCAGCGCGCGGGCTGTGCCCGACGGCTATGACGGCTGGTTCCTTGACGAGATCTGCACCAAGCCCGCCGATGCAGTCCTCGCCGGTAAGATGCCGGATACAAATATTGTTGTCTATGCCAGAAAGCATGTAGACAACTATAAGGTCACTGTTCATGTGAGCGTGGTTGCCGGCGGCTCCGAAATAGGCACCTATACCGCCGGTCAGGTCATCACAAAAGAGCGGCTGGAGGCTGACGCCAAGGCCAACAATGTGGAGCTTCCCGCAGCCGGTGCTTTCCGCGGCTGGTTTGTGAAAAATGAGGACGGCAGCTTCACCGCATATGATTTCAGCAATCCGCTCACCGGCAATATTGAACTGTATGCCCTCAGCAAGACCGACCTCGGTACCGTCACCTATCAGGATGCGGAGGGAAATGATCTTGGCCTCGACAGTGCAAAATATGTGCTGGGCGCAAAGGCTACCGCCAAGGTGCCCGAGGGCATTTCCGGGTTTGACCATTGGGATATAGTCGGCGATGGCACCGTTAAGCCCGGCCAGACCTTCACCGTCAGCGGCAATGTAGTGTTAAAGGCTGCCTTGTCCGACGATGCGCCGGTACAGGTCGTCCTGAACTTTGATGCCAACAAAGGCGCGTTTTCCGCCGGAGTTGCTGAGTCCGTGACCGGCAGCGAATACTCCAGAGTCACGCTGCCCACCGTAGATGATGTAGAACGGGATGGCTATATCCTTATTGGCTGGGCAAAGGACAGAAATGCCGAACAGCCCAGTTTCGAGCCCGGCGAAGAGGTCATGCTCGTCTCTGGCGATCCCGATACCCTTTACGCCGTTTGGAAGAGCAATCGGGCGGCCTATGAGATAAAGCACGGGTTTGAGAACATATTTGATGGTTATACGGAAGGCTATTACGATGATTGGATAACCGCTTATACGGGTTCGGGTATAATTGGCTCCACGGTTACCATTGATGAACCGCCCGCCTATGAGCATTATGTACTGAACCGTGAAAAAACTTCGTTCTCTGGAGTCATCAATGCTAATGGCACAGAGTGCATAGACGTTTACTATGACCGCGTTCCCTACACCGTGAGCTATGAGGTAGACGGAAAAGTTGTTGCTTCCGAGCAGCATAAATGGGGCAAAACCGTCAGCGTTGAGTCTGAGCCCTCAAAGCCCGGCTATGACTTTACCGGCTGGATCTACGGCGATCTCAGCGTATCCTCCGGCGAGTTTGAGATGCCGAAGCACGATGTTGTCATTACCGGCCACTACACCGCGAGAAGCGACACCCCGTACACGGTGGAGTACTATGTTGAAAACCTCGCAGGCGATGCTTACGAGCTGTATCGCGCCGAGAACAAGGACGGCATCACTGACGAGGAAGTGACCGCGACCACAATTGAAATTCCCGGCTTCACCTTCGACGCTGAGAACGATAACAACATTCTGACCGGCATTATCGCCGGTGACGGCAGCCTGACCCTCAAGCTGTACTACGACCGCATTGACAGCCTGAGCTACACGGTGAAGTACCTTGAGCAGGGCACCAACAAGGAGCTTGCGACTGCCAAAACCGTTGATAACCAGACCTTCGGCGCTAAAGTCACCGAGACTGCCATTGATATCGATGGTTACAACAAGGTTGTCCCGGCCAGCATAGCCATCACTATTGCGGTCGAAGGCAATGAGATCACCTTCTACTACACCAGGCGCACCGACCTGAGCTACACGGTCAACTACTATGAGAAGGACACCAACAATAAGGTTGCAGATTCCAGAACAGTCAGCGGCCAGACCTTCGGCACAGAGATCACTGCTGCCGGGGAGAAAATCAATATTACCGGATACAGTTATGACAGCGCCGATAAAGAGACCCTGACCGTTGGCACTGGCGAGAATGTCATCAACCTGTACTACACCATCAACAGCTACAAGGTTATCTACAAGTACATCGGCGAAGTTCCTGCCGGCGCTGCCGAACTCCCTGCTGAAGCAACCTATAACTACAACGCCGAGGTTACCGTAGCTGATAAGCCTGCGGATATTGAGGGCTATACCTTCACCGGCTGGAGCAAACAGGGCAGCTTTAATATGCCGGCCGAGGATGTTACGATCACCGGCTACTACACCGCGAAAAATGACACCGCCTACACGGTAGAGTATTATGTCGAGAACCTCGCGGGCGATGGCTATGAGCTTAAAGAGACTGTCAGCAACGCCGGCACGACTGGCATAGAGGTCACCGCAGAAGAGAAGAGCTTTTCTGGCTTCACTCTCAACAAGAACATTGACGGAACAAAGGCCACCGGTGTTATCGCCGGCGACGGCAGCCTGACTCTCAAGCTGTACTACACCCGCAACAGCTACACTGTGAACTATGTGCTTGATGGGAAGCCGTATGACGAAGTTGTTGCTCCGAAGGAGTATAAGTACGGCGAGACGGTCACCCTTGCAGACGCGCCTGAGTTCGATAAGGATGTTGTCGGCTTCTCCGGCTGGCATACCGACGCCGCCGTGATCGACGGGAACGGATTCACCATGCCCGCCAATGCTGTTACGCTCGTCGGCACACTGGAGGTTCTGCCCACGGCTGACTATGTTGTGGAGCATTACCGCCAGAATGTGGATAAAACCGGCTACGAGCTGTTTGAAACCGAGCCCACCTATACCGTGCATTATTATGACGGTAAAACGGTGACGGCGACCCCGAAGAGCTATGATGGTTTCCGCTTCAATGGCGAGGCAGAAGGCAGCGTTCTGGAAGCTGCACTTGATAAAGAGAACCCCGTTACCCTTAAGCTGTATTACGACCGCGTTGACGGCCTGAGCTACACTGTCAAATACCTTGAGAAGGATACCAATGCCGTTCTGCACGCGGCAAAGACCGTTGACAATCAGGTCTTCGGCGCTGAGATCACCGAACAACCCGTGGCGATCCCCGGCTACACCGCCCCCGAGGCACAGATTATCACTATTGCTGAGACCGGCAATGAGATCACCTTCTATTACACCAGGCGCACCGATCTGGGCTACACGGTCAACTATCTTGAGCAGGACACCAAAGCGGTTCTCAGCCAGGCAAAGATCATTACCGGTCAGATCTTCGGCGATAGTGTCACCGAGAAAGCCATTGACATCGTTGGCTACAACAAGGTTGACCCGGCCGAGCAGACCTTCACCATCGAAGCTGAAAACAACGTAATCAACTTCTTCTATACCAAGCGTACCGACCTGAGCTATACTGTCAACTACCTTGAGCAGGGCACCAATAAGGTTCTTGCAGATTCCAAGACAGTCAGCGGCCAGACCTTCGGTGATAGCGTCACCGAGGAAGCCATTGACATCATTGGTTACAACAAGGCAGACCCGACTTCTGTGGCCGTTGAAATAACCGCTGGTACAAACGAGGCCAACTTCTACTATGTGAAGGACGAGAGCGCCAGACACAGCGTCAGCGTCAGAGTAGACTACTACAAGGACGGCGTGTTTGCAGAGAGCGACGAAATAGTCAGCTCTGAAAGCTGGATAGGCGAATCCGCCAGCGTGACCGCGACCCCGAACGAGAGCAATAAGTTTGTCGGCTATAAGTACGACAGAACCGAAGGCGCACTGAGCTACACCGTAGAAGCGAAAGCTGCTACCGGTGATGTCAATGTGGTCGAAGTGTACTATACCATCAACAGCTACAAGGTGAGCTACGAATACACCGGCACAGTTCCCGCTGGTGCCACCGCGCTCCCTGAGGCAGCAGACCACAACTACAACAGCGAAGTGAGCGTCGCCCCCGACGCCAGCGCATACGGTTACACCTTCTCCGGCTGGACGGCGAGCAACGCGGCGGTCAATGATGGCAAGTTCACCATGCCCGCAGGCGACGTCACCTTCACCGGCAGCTTCGAGCCTGTCTCCGGCATCAAGTATACTGTCAAGTATGTTGATGAAGAAGACAATCCCGTCGGCAGAGGCACTATGACCCTGTTCAACGGTGTTTACGGCGAGACGGTTATCCAGCGTGACCCCGGCGTCACCGGCTATAAGCTCGCAGATACCTGCCCGGCTGAGCAGTCCATAGTCATAGACCTTGATCCGGACAATAACGTCATCACCTTTGTTTACACCAGGCAGAGCTACAAGCTCACTGTAAACTATGTCTATGCAGAGGACGGCAGTGAGGCCGCGACCACGGTTGAGCAGACTGTGCCTTACAGGACTCCTTACGAAGTGGTCAGCCCCACAATTCCTGGCTATACTGCCGACCAGTCTGTTATATCCGGCAAGAGAATGCCGTCCAGGGATATTTCCTTTACGGTCAGATATTTTGCCAACGAAGGCACGGCCTATACTGTAAACCACTATCAGGAGACTCTCGAGGGTGGATATGAGCTGGCCGAGACCGATAATATGGCTGGAATCACCGACGAGCAGACCAATGCCCAGGCCAAGGTCTATGATGGCTTCACCGCACAGCCGTTCAATCAGGCCACCATCAAGGGCGACGGCACAACGGCTATCGACATCTACTACACTCGCAACACCTATACCGTGAGTTATGAGTATGAAGGCAATGTTCCCACCGGAGCCAGTGCTCTGCCCGCCGCTGCGCAGTTCAAGTATGGTGCAGCTGTTGAGGTTGCCGCACCTGCCGCCGCAGCCGGGTACACCTTCTCCGGTTGGAACTCTGGCAACTTTGAGATGCCCGCTGAAGATGTTGTCATCACCGGTAGCTTCTCCGTGCGTACCGACCTGAGCTACACCGTCAACTACCTCGCGGCCGGTACAAACACTCCGCTGGCTGATCCTACCACTGTGCCCGGTCAGACCTTCGGTGCAGCTGTGACCGTCAATCCCATCACGATTGCCGGCTACATCACACCCGTGGCGCAGACCATCGTGATAGATGTTGAAAACAATGTTGTCAACTTCTACTACCCTGTAATGCCCTTTATAGACGATCTTCCCGCTTTTGATATCCCCCCGATTCCACCCCTGCCCGAGAATATCGACGATGAGATCACCCCGCTTGTTGGGCCCGAAGTCACCGTTGACGATCCCGTCAATATTGACGACGAGGCAACTCCTCTCGCCGGTGGCGAGCACCAGTGCTGCATTCTGCACTTCCTTATCCTCTGCGCCGCACTGCTCATTGAACTGCTGTACATAAGCGATAAGAAAAAACGTCAGCAGAAGATCTTTGAGATGCGCAGAGAGTTGAACAAGTAATAGATTTTAACGACAACAAAAAGAATTTAGGAGGTAAGAAAATATGCATTTCGCATTTGGTTGGTGCTTCTGGGATCTTCCCGCTCTTATAGTGCTCGTGGCAATAGTGGTCATTTTCGCGGTTCACACCAAGAAGATGAAAGACCGTGAGAAGGAGTTCAGCGAGGAGCTGGCTCAGGCTGACGCAAACAAGGTCGAGATCGACACCAAGGGTAAAGCGTAAATAATTCCCTTCAAGGCCCCCACCCGGGGGCCTTG
>DKYJ01000007.1:9066-14020 GCA_002493305.1 Clostridiales bacterium UBA7103
GCCCCCACCCGGGGGCCTTGATTTTTTCCTAGGGCATCGCGCGCAAGCGGAAAAAAGACGCTTGTCAGCGTATCGTCCATATGATAAAATAACCCTGAATAGGCCATGAAAGGAGGCGCTGCTTTTGCGCAGAAAAATCTGCCTTTTTCTTGCTGTCGGCGCACTCTTTCTGCTGGGCGCCTGCGGCACAAGCTCCGGTGACGCGGCAAATTCTGCCGACAGTATAAATCTGGGGGCGGCGCATAAAATGACAGAGATAACGCCCGGTTCTGTTTTCACCGGGGAGATAAATATACTTGAACCGGAGGCCAGCGGTGAAGCGGTCATTACCGACGAGGCGTACAAGCTTACGGTTGACGCAAGCAACGCCGCCGAGGGCTACATCATGGTCAAATGCGACGGCTCCGACAGCCGCATGAAGGCCCGCCTGACCCATGGCGAGGAGGAATACACCTATGACCTGCGCGCCGACGGCGAATTTGAGGTCTATCCGCTCCAAACCGGCTCGGGCGAATACGAGCTGGCGGTGTATAAAAATCTGGAGGGCACCAGCTATGTAAAGGTGTTCACCGCGCCTATCACTGCCGATATGGCCGACGAGGATCGGGTTTTCGTCTATCCCAGCCAGTATGTCTGGTACACCCACGACAAAAACGCTGTGAAGCTCTCTTTTGACCTCTGCGAGGGTCTGACCGATCCGGCGGAAAAAGTTCAGAAGATCTACGATTATCTGGTCTGGTATCTTGATTATGATAACGACAAGGCCGCGAATGTACCAAAGGGATATATTCCCGATCTTGATGAGATATTGACCATAAAAAAAGGCATTTGCTTTGACTATGCCGGGCTTATGGCCGCCATGTGCCGCGCACAGGGGATACCCGTGCGTCTGGTGATCGGCTATGTCCAGCCCGACGGGCTTTATCACGCCTGGAATCAGGCGTATTACAACGGACAGTGGAACTGGCTCGACGCCACCTTTGGCCCCAAATCCCGGCTGACGGAGAGCGCGTATACACAGGACAGGAGGTATTAACGGTGGATCAGATCAAGGAAAAGCCCGCAGAGCGCAGGAAGATTCTCCCCGCTATCGAAACCGCGGCGTTTTGCCGCCAGACGGCGATGATTCTCAAATCCGGAATATTTTTGTATGACGGTATGGAGGTGCTCTGCCGCAGCTATAAGGATACCCCCTACGGCCCGGCCTTCGAGGCCATTCTCGCCGGCGTGCGGGACGGCGGCACCCTCTATGAGGGTGTGTGCAATGCAGGGGTGTTCCCCAATTACATGGTGCAGATGGTGCGCGCCGGTGAGATGACCGGCAATCTGGACGCTGTGCTTGAGCGGCTGGCCGACTATTACGAGAAGGAGGATCGCCTCCGCGCCACCGTGCGCAACGCCGTGGCCTACCCACTGGTGCTGGTTGCCATGCTGGCAGTGGTCATCGGGATTCTGGTGGTCAAGGTGCTGCCGGTGTTCTCGCAGGTGTTCCGCAGCCTCGGTGTGGGCGAGGGCGGCGCCTCCGGCACGGCCCTTGCGTTGGGCGTCGGCGTTGGAAAAGCCATGCTGGTTATCGTGGCGCTGCTCTTTGTCGCAGTGATCGTCATCGCCCTCATGTGGAAGCTGGGCGGCCGCCAGAAGGTGCTCAGCATGGCGGAAAGGATTTCCCCAAGAATTAAAAAGCTGATGAAAAAGCAGTCCGCCCAGCGCTTCGCGCAGGTGACTTCAATGGTGCTGGCCAGCGGATACAGCCTTGAAAAGGGTCTTGAAATGCTGCCTGAGCTGCTTGACGACGACCGGATCAAACAGAAGATAGACCGCTGCCGAGAGCTGCTCAACGAAAGCGGAGACTTTTCCGCCGCCATTGAGAAGATAGACCTCTTTGAGCCCCTGCATGAGCGTATGCTCCGGGTCGGTACAGAGACCGGCCACACCGATCAGGTGCTTGCAAGCCTTGCCGACCAGCACGATCAGGAAGTGACCGAGGAAATAGAGGCCATTGCCGCCAATATCGAGCCGATACTTGTCGCTGTGCTGACGGTGGTCATCGGCGGTATACTCTTAGCGGTCATGCTGCCTCTGGCCGGCATACTCACCACCTTGGGCTGAGGGCGGGAGCATGTATTTGAATAAGAAGAGAAACAGCGGCGCAGCCCGGCTGATATTGCTGCTGGCGGTGTTCGCGGCGGCGGTGATATTGCTGCTGCTGGCCGCAGGCCGGATAGGCAGCGACACAGATGAGCGGCAGACCGCGCTCCTGAAGGACGCCATCGATAACGCCGTGGTGGGCTGCTATGCCGCCGAGGGGCGCTATCCTGAGAGCCTCGACTATCTTGTGGAAAACTATGGCATCCAGATAGACAGAGAGCGCTATGTTGTGATCTATGACGCCTTTGCGGACAATGTCCGACCAAGGGTGCAGGTGATCAGGGTAGGAGAGTAGTGTGATAGATCACACTGAATGAAAAAACTGCGTGCCGCGCTCAGTTGATGCGGCAGAATGGAGATTGCTATGCGACAGCGCAGCGAGGCCGTAAACGGCCTGCTGGTGTTCCTGATATACGGCATGTTCGCCCTCTTTGCCCTGTTTTTAGTGGTCATTGGGGCGCGGGTATATAAGAATGTTGTTACCACCGGTGACAGCAATGCCGCTGTGCGCACCGGCTTTTGCTACATATCCAATAAAGTCCGTATGTACGGCGGCGAGGGCAGCGTGAGCCTTGATGAGCACGACGGCCATCAGGTGCTGACGCTCAGGAGCCTTATCTCCGACGGCGAATATGAGACGCGTATTTTCTATAATGACGGCGTGCTCTGGGAGCAGTTTGCCCCGGCGGGCATAGCTTTCGACCCGGAGGACGGGGAGAAGATCGTGGCTCTGTCTGAATTCTCCATGGAGGACGACGGGGCGGGCGGTCTGTGTCTGAGCGCCGCCGCGGCGGATGGGCTGAGCCGCAGTATGCGGCTGAACTGTCTTGCGCAGGAGGGACGGCCATGAAAACGAGCAGACGAAATCCCGCCCTTGTGGAGCTGGTGCTGGTCATTCTGTTTCTGGCTGTTACCGCCTCGGTGCTGGCTCAGGCCTTTGCCAAAGCGCGCACCATGAGCGCCGACAGCTGCGCCCAGACCGCCGGGCTTATAACCGCGCAGGATATAATCGAGCGCTGGAAAGCCGACCCAACCGATACCGCCGCTCTGCTCCCCGCCGATGACGGCTGGCAGATGCAGAGTCGCGAGAATACAGTCTATGAGCAGCTGCGCAGTGAGGATATGCTCTCCCCGGACGAAAACGGCCCGGAATACCTGCTGCAAGTGGCGCTCTCGAGCGAGGACAAGCCCCGGGGAACGCTGTACAATATCCGCGTTAGCGTGAGCCGGTATCAGGCGGACGGACAACCCCTTGTGGACTGTGAAACCAGCCTTTATCTGCCGGAAGGAGGGGTCTGAGATGAAGCGCAATAACAGCCGCAGCGCCCCCGGCTCGGGCGTAGGCATGGCTTCGGTGCTGATGATAGTGACGGTGCTTGCTCTGACCTGTTTTGGTCTGCTGGCCCTGTCCTCCGCCAGGGCTGACAGAGCGTCCAGCGCACGGACGGAGACCTTCACCGCCGCCTACTATGCCGCGGAGGGGCGCCTTCAGCAGCGCCTTGCGGAGCTTGACGCGGAGCTTGCTTCAAACGACGCGGCGCTGGAAGAGCCCGCCGAGCTTGTAGAGCAGGTTCGTGAAGGGCAGGAGCTTGTCCTGCGCCTTGAACCGCCGACGGACGGCGGGAGATATACAGTCGCCTCCTGCACGCTGGTGAACACCGGCGAATGGGGCGGCGATGAGATTTTCGATTTGTGGAACGAGGGAGATTGAGCTATGCAGATATTGGAGATACTGAAAGAAGGGCTTGAACAGGGCGGATCGGATCTGTTTCTGCTGCCCGGCTCCGCCCCCTGCATCAAAACCGGCGGCCATATGGAGCTGCTGCCGGAGGAGCGCCTGAGTCCTGCCGATTCCCGCGCTCTTATTGAACAGATATATTCCTCCGCCGGGCGCGGAATGGACACCCTTGACAGCTCAGGTGACGATGATTTCTCGTTTTCCGTGCCGGGCTTGGGGCGCTTTCGCTGCAACGCCTACAAACAGCGCAGCTCCCTTGCGGCGGTGATACGCATCGTGCCCTTCGGCCTGCCCGACAGCGAGCGGATGCACATTCCCCCGGTGGTCATGGATCTGTATAAAAAGAATAACGGCCTTGTTCTGGTCACCGGCCCCGCCGGCAGCGGCAAGTCCACAACCCTTGCCTGCCTTATCGACAGGATAAACCGCAAGACCAGCGGACATATCATCACCCTTGAAGACCCCATAGAGTATGTCCACTCTCACGCGGGCTGCCTTGTGAGCCAGAGGGAGATCTCCCTTGACACCGAGAGCTATGCCTCAGCCCTCCGCGCAGCCCTGCGGCAGACCCCCAGCGTCATTCTTCTTGGCGAGATGCGCGATTTTGAGACTATCCAGACCGCGCTGACTGCCGCCGAGACCGGCCAGCTTGTCCTCTCCACGCTGCATACTGTGGGCGCGGCCAAGACAATTGACCGTGTGGTCGATGTATTCCCCGCTCACCAGCAGGCTCAGATAAGGATACAGCTGTCCATGGTGCTCCAGGCTGTCGTTTCTCAGCAGCTTCTGCCGGGCATCGACGGCGAGCTGCACCCCGCCTTTGAGATCATGCTCAGCACCCCCGCCATTCAGAACATGATCCGCGAGGGCAAGACCCATCAGCTTGATAATGTTATCTTCTCCGGCGCGGACATGGGTATGCGTACCATGGACGGCGACATTCTCCGCCTGTTCAAGGAGGGCAAGATAAGCCGCGATGTGGCGCTTTCCCACGCCACGGACCCCGTGAACATGGCGCGAAAGATATAATTATATATAAAACATATGCAAAAAGCCCCGCAGTGCGGG
>DKYJ01000044.1 GCA_002493305.1 Clostridiales bacterium UBA7103
ACGGCGTCCATGTCCACCATGTCCTTGAGATCCTCGTAATCCCAGACCTGGATCTTCTGCAGCTCATGAGAGGTGCGGAAGCCATCGAAGAAGTTGAGGAAGGGGACGCGGCCCTTGATGGCGGCAAGATGCGCCACGGGGGACAGATCCATGACCTCCTGCACGTTGGACTCGGCCAGCATGGCAAAGCCGGTCTGGCGGCAGGCCATAACGTCGCTGTGGTCGCCGAAGATATTCAGGGTGTGGCTTGCCAGAGTACGGGCGCTGACGTGGAACACGCCGGGGAGCAGCTCGCCCGCGATTTTGTACATGTTCGGGATCATCAGCAGCAGACCCTGAGAGGCGGTGTAGGTGGTGGTCAGGGCGCCGGCGTTCAGGGAGCCGTGAACCGCACCGGCGGCGCCGGATTCGGCCTGCATCTCCTGAACCTTAACGGTGGAGCCGAAAATGTTCTTCCGGCCTGCGGCAGACCACTGGTCGACAAAGTCCGCCATGGGGCTGGAGGGGGTGATGGGGTAGATCGCTGCGACTTCGGTGAAAGCATAGGATACATGGGCGGCTGCGTTGTTGCCGTCCATAGTTTTAAAGTGTCTCTGCATACCTATTATTCATCTCCATAATAAAAAATTAATAGCAAATGCCTGTGTATAATCAGACAGCTTGAGTGTAACATTTTTATGCCAAAAAGTAAACACACAAGCCGCACAAAATTCAGCGAAAAAATACTGTTTTTGCGCCCAAAATTGTGATTGATAACCAGAAACGGAGAGCAACGGAAAAAATACTACAAATTTTTCTTGTACTTTTTTCGCCTTCGTATTATAATCATAAAATCGGTTCTGCACCTTCAGACAGGCGCAGGATCTTATGATGAACCTTATGACGAAAGGAGCTTGTCAGTCATGGTGAATATAGTCAATGACATGGGCAGCATCACCATTTCCGGCGAGGTGCTCACAAACCTTGCGGGAGACGCTGCAACCAACTGCTTCGGCGTGAAAGGCATGGCCGGACGCAGCAAAGAGGGCGGGCCGCTCCAGCTTTTGCGCAGAGAATCCATGTCCAAGGGCGTTGAGGTCCACTTTGACGATGACGGCAGCATATCCCTTGAACTTCATATCGGTGTCGATCACGGGGTGAATATCAGCGCCGTGTCCCACAGCATTATGAACGAGGTCAGATACAAGCTGTCCAAATCCACCGGTGTGCCGGTGAAAAATATAGATGTATATATAGATACGATAATCAACTGATTTCAGCCAACAGATTTCAGCGTATCCACCGGAGGTGCTTTTTACTTGAGAGATTATATCGACGCGGCAGCATTTAAAGAAATGATCCTCTGTGCTGACGCCGCGCTGCACGCAAACACCCAGATGATAAACGACCTGAATGTTTTCCCCGTGCCCGACGGAGATACCGGCACAAATATGGGGCTTACCATAAACAACGCCGCCACGGAGCTTCGCAAGAAGAACTTCAACTCAGTGGACGCGGCGGCGGACTGCGTGGCCTCGGCTATGCTCCGAGGCGCACGCGGCAATTCCGGCGTTATCCTTTCCCTGCTGTTTAGGGGCATATCCCGCCGCCTGAAGGGGACGGAGACAGCCGGCGCGGCGGAGTTCTCAGGCGCCATGGCGGACGGGGTAGATGCGGCCTATAAGGCCGTCATGAAGCCCACCGAGGGCACCATACTCACAGTCTCCCGCCTGGCTGCCAAGGCGGCGGTCGAGGCTGCGGAGGAAGGGCTTGAGGCCGCTCTTGAGCGGGCCATCGCCGCGGCTGAGATCGCCTTGGAGGACACCGTGAACCTCAACCCCGTGCTTAAAAAGGCCGGCGTTGTTGACGCGGGCGGCATGGGCTATGTTGTTATCCTCAAAGCCATCCTTGCCTCTCTGCGCGGCGAGATCAGCTCCGCCGATGACAGCGGCGTGAGGGATTACTCCGAGAGCAACGCCTTTGAGGTTTTTGACACGGAGGATATAACCTTCGCCTTTGACACGGTGTTCATCGTGCGCAAGAAGGAGGCGGACGTTGACCTTGAGCCTCTGCGCAAATATCTTGCCAGCATAGGCGATTCGCTGGTCATCGGCGAGGACGACGAGGCTTTCAAGGTTCATGTGCACACCAATATCCCCGGCAACGCTCTTAATGAGGCCCAGAAATTCGGTACGCTGGAGCTTGCCAAAATAGAAAATATGCGCACCCAGCATGAGGATCTGCTGGCGGGCAAGAAGGCTCAGAGCACCGACGATCTGGAAAAGGTCGAGCAGGAGCTGGAGGCGGCCGAGGCCGCAGCCGATATCCCCGCCCCGGCGGAAAAGGAGTTCGGCGTGGTGACGGTCTGCGCGGGCGACGGGATAGAGGCTCTGTTCCGCGAGCTTGGGGTGGACGGCGTTGTTACCGGCGGCCAGACCATGAACCCCTCCACGGACGATATTTTGAGGGAGGTCAACAAGACCCCCGCGTCCACGGTTTTTGTCCTGCCCAATAACAAGAACATCATCATGGCGGCGGAGCAGTGCATACCGCTGACGGAGAAAAAGGTGATCGTCCTGCCCACAAAGACAGTGCCACAGGGCGTGTCGGCCATGCTCAATTTCGATGTGGCCAGCGATGAAGAGACTCTGGCTGAGGCTATGGCCGGCGCCATTGACAGCGTGCATACGGCCATGGTAACATACGCCGCCAGAGATTCCGACTTTGACGGGCACAATATCCACGCGGGCGAGTATCTGGCTCTGCTGGACGGGGCGCTGCTTGGAAGCTATGCCGGCGTGGACGAGCTGTTCCGCGAGCTGGGCGCGGCGTTTGAGGCGCTGGGCCCGGAGTTCATCACCGTGTACTACGGGGAGAATGTGGAGCAGGCTCAGGCGGAGGAAAATTCCCGGAGCCTTGAGACGGCCTTCCCGGACGCGGAGCTGAGCATAGTGCGCGGCGGCCAGCCGGTGTACTATTATATGATATCAGTTGAATAAGCATAAAAAGAGGGTGCGTTACGCACCCTCTTTTTTGCGTCGTTCCCCTGCCGCCCTCTGTTGAGGGAGCCTTTGGTGCGGTGCAAATTCTGCTATTTGTCAAAGCTTTGCACCCGCCCCTTGCCTCGCCTTGCCGCAGCAAGGCGAGGTGGCTTGGCGCGCAGCGGCAAGACGGAGAGGATAGCCCCCTGCCCTTCTTGCTTACAGCTCAGGATATCGTACTATTTCGACCTCTCAGGCGCTATGCGCCAGCTCCCCTATTCGTAGGGGAGCCTTTGGAGGGCATAATTTCAAACATCGCCGCACTCACTTGCTTCCCCCTGAGGGGGAAGTGGCGAGCTTGCGAGCCGATAGGGGGGCTGGCCTGCGGCGGGGTAAGATACGAGCAGGGGGGCGTGGGGTCAACTTTCTTGACGCCAAGAAAGTTGCAAAGAAGCGCTTAAGAGGGGAAGATTTCGTTTTC
>DKYJ01000059.1:0-880 GCA_002493305.1 Clostridiales bacterium UBA7103
AGCTTCATGTGAAGCCCGGCGCTTTGCGCCCGTTACCGCAGATATTTCACCGCGTTATAGATACAGAGGAGAACGATGACGAAAAGCAGGCAGATAAAGAGCTTATCCACAGTGCGGTCATTGATTTTCTTGTTTATGCCGCGGCCAATGATGCCGCCGCCTATACCGCCGCAGATCATGAGCGCCAGCGCGGCGGGCTCAAATTCCGGAACGGTATGCCCAATAAGACTCACGAGCAGGTTGCTTATCTGGCTGAGAAGAATGATATACAGAGAATTGGAGGCGGCTTTTTTCGTCTCCATTCCAAAGAAATAGTGCAGCACGACGAGATTAAACGGCCCGCCGCCTATGCCGAGAAAGCTTGAAAAGCCGCCGAGAGCAAAGCCTATCGCAAGGCAGGCGGCCTTGTTGGTGATAGAGCGGGTACTTATGCCGCTTTTTTTCACGGTGTATATAAGGGTGCCAAAAGTCAGGAGCATCAGGCAGATGGACTGCGCAGCGCCTGCTGCGCTGCCGCCCAGAGCGTCTTTGACCCAGGAAAAAAGGAGATTGCCGCAGATACCGCCCACGGCTGCGCCCAGAGCGAGGGGAGTGCCCGTGCCCATCTCGATAGCGCCTGATTTAGAGACGACATTGCGCCCCACGCTGTAAAGGGACATAGTAAGCACGGTGCAGCCGGATAAAAAGCTGATTGTTGCCACGCTGGCGACGCCGAACATATCCAGCACCGGCTTGATTATTACGCCGCCGCCGATGCCGCATACAGCGCCGATCACCGAAGCAGCGAGGGCTATGGAGAAAAGCAGTACGCCCATTATAACCTCCCGAGAAAAATAAAACTGTGCGGCAGGCGCCGCGGATCTATAATTAACAGCTAAAA
>DKYJ01000059.1:1165-1453 GCA_002493305.1 Clostridiales bacterium UBA7103
TAACAGCTAAAAAGCCCCGATAAACGGGGCTTTTTAAGAGTTTCCCAGTATCACACCGTGCTCAGGTCATCATCAGCCATGCACAGATGCACAGCGCCGACCTTGAAGGTCTTGGGCAGGGCAAGAATATTGGGGTTTGGGCCGGTGTATTTCTTCATGGCGTCGGCCAGAGCCTCCTCAAAGGTGGCACGGGTCTTGAGCCCCATGCCTCTGGCAATGCCCGGCTCCTGTGCGCCGACAATGTATATAGCGCTGGTATTCATTTCCGCGATGTGGCCGCAGCTCATC
>DKYJ01000059.1:1744-20004 GCA_002493305.1 Clostridiales bacterium UBA7103
GCCGCAGCTCATCATGGAGAAGCCATGGAAGGGGTGGAAGGCATTGGCGAAGCGATATTTGCGGATATACTCCTGATTGGTGGCGAAATACTCACCGTAGCGATTCATATCCGCGAGCGTGTTCATATAATCATGCTGGAACATCTCGTACAGCTCCCGGAGATAGGGCCAGCGCTCATCGTGAAAGTAGCCGTTGCAGATGGAGGAGCAGATAATAACGCATTTATCGCTCATGACGCGTTTATGCCGGATGACCTGCGCGGAGAGGGCCTGCATCATCTGAATCGGGTTAGTGCCCATGCCGTTGCCGTAATGGAAGTCCTGCGGCATACCGAAAACCATTATATCATATTTTTTCTGCGCCCAGGGTACATATGTGCGCTTGTTGGCGATCTCCCAGGAGGCGGGCATCATTTCGGCCGCATAGCCGCTGAAAATGGCGATCTGGCGGGAATAAGTATCCAGCACCGCATCACAGCAGAAGAAGGGATGGCCCATTTTTTCTTCCATATGCATACTGATCTCGTCAAACTTGGTGCGCATTAGAGAGTGGCCGGAAACCGGAGTGAAATCTGCGCGGTGCATCACGCTGGGCACATGGTGGCTGGCGATGGAGCGCCAGTGGGTAATGCCCGTGGCGCTGTGCTTATAGCCCCCGGAATAGCCGCCGTAGGGATTGCCCTGGGTGTGGCCGATGAGAATGGGGATATCGCACTCGAAGACGTATTTGTTCATCAGCACCGGGTCGCCGCGCTTGGTGCAGCCCAAATCGACCATATGCTCATAGTCCTCGCTGTCGTGGGAGGTGATCTGCCCGGAGTAGTAAAACTCGTTAAAAAGCTCCTCCCCGAATATCTTTTTCATCTCCGCCTCGGTGGCTCTGGGGTGCAGGCCGTTGGAGACGATGAAGAGAATATCCTTCTTTTCAACACCGCCGGCGTAAAGCTCGTCAAGGCAGGCTCTGATGGAGACTTTTCTGTGGCTTGTGGGTTGGACGCCGCCTTTTACGATATCGGGAACCACGAAGACGACGCTTTTTCCCGGCGCGGCAAGCTCCCGGAGCGGAGGCATGCCTATGGGGTTGCGGATACTCTCCAGAGTGGCGTTATAAAGGCTGTCCCAATCCTGCGGCAGGCAGGGGGGATCGGCCACGGTTTCGCCGGGGATAAACACATCGGTATAGTCGGGCAGCTGCGCCGACATGAGGCCGTTGCCGTATTCAAAATCAAGTTTCATCGCTGTTCTCCTCACTTTCCAAGATATCTGGCAATAATGTCAATATACTCATCAGGGTAGAAGCCTATCTCTCCGCTAAAGCGCGTGAGGGCGATAAGGCCGCCGTCTATTTCCTCAATGGACGAGAGCATCTGAGCGTTATCCTGCTTCAGACCGCCGCCATAGACAATGTCAAGCCCGCCGGTGACTTCTTTTATAAAGCGGGCTACCTTGGTGATATAGGGCTTGTCGGCGGGCGTCTTTCCCGGGCCGATAGACCATATCGGCTCGTAGCCTATGACCACGCGGCTCTTGTCTATCCCGTCAAGGCCAAGCTCAAGCTGCCGGCGCAGCACCTCCTGCCAGCGCTCCTGTTCCTCGCTTTTTTCTCCTATGCAGTATAAAACCTTCAGTCCGCTGTCGACTGCGATCTTGATCTGCTGATTCAATATGCGGTTTATCGCGTCGCTGTCGGTGACCCCCGCCTCTGCAAGAATGCCGGCCTTGTCCACCCGCTCCTCGCAGTGGCCGATTATGGTGTAATCGACGCCCATAGCTTTCATGGCGCTGGCGGGGCGGTTAGTGGTAAACGCGCCGAAATTCCCGCCCACAGCCGTGTTGGCGCGGTACACGCTCTGACAGCCGATATGTACGGGGCTGTCGGCGGATCTCGCGGCAGCGGCGCCGATTATGTGCGCCTCGGGGAAAAAGTCCGCGAACTCGACCTCACCGCCGTCATATTTTTTCAAGGCCTGCTGTGTGTTCGAGACGATATACTCCGCCCACTTTTCGATGGGGGCTATGCGGTTAACTCCGCCCAGCTCCACCGGCACATCAAAACGCTTGAGATTCAAGAATAAATGTTTCATCTGCATCTCCCCCTTAATATATCCTGAAATTGCTGTAAAACGGCATGTCCCCGCCCATCAGCGGCGCCGCGTAATCGAAAAACTCATCTGCGACGGCATTGCCGCCGACGATCCATTCAAGCGGGAATTTTTTCTCCACATTGGCGACCTTTTCAAGTGGCGTCAGGAACACATGGCTGCGATATGCGCCGCTTCGCTCCGCACCCAGAGCCACCATGCCTCCGCTCTCACCCGCGAGGGCATAGTCAAGCGCCGCTTTGCCGACCTGATACGCCTCCTGCCGGTCTGTCTCAGACACATATGCCATGCTGGTTCGCCCCAGCAGACCGGGCTTTTCCGCCCGGGCCTTTATCCCCAGCTCCTGCATGATGCGCCGGGCGATATGCTCCGCCGTGCCGCCGGGGACGCTGTGGCCAAAGCCGTCCACGATGCCGGAGTCGGCAAGGGGTTTGCCGTCAAGGCCGCGCAGGCCCTCGCTGACAGTGACGATAAGGCCCTGACCTTTAGCATACTGACGCTCCACATCGGCAAGCAGCCTGTCCATATCCACCTCAAGCTCCGGCAGATACACAAGCTGGGCACAGCTTGTAAGCCGGGAGGCCATCGCACTGGCGGCGGTTATCCAGCCGGCGTTTCTGCCCATAAGCTCCATGACCACGACATGTATCGGCAAGGCGGAGGCGTCGTTTGCAAGCTCCGCGGCGGAAATGGCGGCGTATCTTGCGGCGCTGCCATAGCCGGGACAGTGGTCGGTGACATCAAGGTCGTTGTCAATGGTCTTGGGTATGCCGATGACCCGTATATCCAGCCCTTCATCAAGGGCAAGACGATTTATCTTCTGGCAGGTATCCATTGAGTCGTTGCCGCCGTTATAGAAAAATGCCCCGATATCGTATTTTTTGAAGCAGTCCAGAATGGCGGGATAGTCCCCCTCTGTGAGCTTCCGGCGGCATGAGCCGATGGCCGAGGCGGGGGTGAGGGCAAGCCGGCTGACGGCCTCCTCCGGTACATTGGTCATATCTATAAGGTCGCCCTTCAATATACCCTCCGCGCCGAAGCGTGCGGCGTAAATTTTATCCACCCTGCCGCTGGCGCGCGCCGCCTCGATAAGCCCCTGAAGCGAGCTGTTGATAACGGCGGTAGGCCCGCCGCCATGGGCGACTAAAATGTTAAAAGACATGGCGTATCACCTCAGATCCCCATTTTTTTGTATCTGTCCGCCATCTCCTCAAGGGAGACATTTTCAACCAGCGGAGCCTTACCCACGCTGCCAAAATCCACCACCAGAGTGCCGACGCTCTCCTTTACGCCGCGCTCTATACAATCGACTACTCTCGCCACGGCCTCGTCGGGGATAATGCCGTACATCACGGTGTCCATAATCGGCGTGAGAAACTCCCTCGGGTCAAAAGCGCCGGGCTTTGCCTCAAGCAGCTCATAGATCGGCTTTATGCTTTCGTTTGTCCTCATGGCGGGATCATTATAGAACAACTCTCTGAGATTGCGCGTCACAGCAAGACGGATATCGGTATCCACGTTTATTTTGGCGATACCCAGCCGGGAGACCTCGATAAGCTGCTCTTTGGGTATGCCGTAGGCGTTTTCTATTTTACCGCCGAGAGCGTTTATCTCGTTTACAATGTACTGCGGAACGGTGGACGAGCCGTGGCTGACAAGGGCGCAGAATATGCCCTCATGGCGCAGACATTCCTTGGTGGCTATGGCTATCTCCTTGCGGATGACGGCGTTTTTGCCCTTGTTCGCGCCGTGCTTGGTGCCATAACTGATGGCGAGGGCGTCCACCCCGGTTTTCCTGATAAAATCGACAGCGTCCAGAGGATTTGTATAAGTGGAGTTTTCGGCAAAGACATGGTCTTCCACTCCGGCAAGCACGCCAAGCTCCGCCTCGACGGTCACTCCCCGGGTATGGGCGAGCTTTACCACCTCGCGGGTCAGCTCAACATTTTCGGCAAAGGGCAGGGAGGAGCCATCGATCATGACGCTGGTGTAGCCGCCGTCCATGGCGGCAACGCAGGACTCCACGGTCTTGCCGTGATCCAGATGCAGCGCCACGGGGACGGGGCTGTTTTCAGCGTATTTTTTGACCGCCGCGGCGATATTGTTCGCGCCGAGCTTTTTGTCCTCCAGAGTGCCGTTGGCAAAATCCCTGCGGCCGCCCATGAAGGCATTGGCAAGGTCGGCACCCTGTATGATCGCCGCCGAGCGGAACATCTCGTGGACTTCTATGACAGCCTTTGCCTGAGCGACGGCGTTGACATTGAAGGCACCCTGAGCAAAGCCGTGCTTCTCGGTAGCTTCCAGAATTGCCCGCATAGGAACAAGTGACATATTATCTCCTCCTTTTAGCCACTTATGCAGATAACAAGACCCATGATAATTATGTAGATGTAACTGAGCCGGAAAAGGCTCTGCACCTTTATTTTCCTGAGCACGGCGACCCCGGCGTATGCCGCGGCAAGGACACCGGGTATCATCACCACGCTGCCGAGAAGACAGGAGGGGGTGAAATTACCGTACCAAAGGTGCATGATTATTGCGATAAATGCCGAAGGCACAAATATTGCGTTCATGTTCGCGGCGTAGGCGCTCGGGTCGCTGCCGTACCGCGCCTGACAGTAGATGGAAGCAAAGGGCCCGGACACATTGAACACTCCGCCGAAAAGCCCGCCCAAACCGCAGGTCACGATACCCTGAAGCAGGCTGCCCTTTATCTTCAGCGCCTTGATATTCAAAAGCTGAAGGGAAGAGTAGAGTATCAGAAAGCAGCCCAGTCCGACCCGCAGATATACAGTCTGGAGGTGCATCATCAGCACGATGCCCAGCATTTTGCCCACAGTCAGGGTGATCGCGGGAATCAATACACCCCTCCAGTCGATATACCTCCTCAGCGTGAAGCTCACCTGACTTACGAGCACCATGAGCGCCACGGATACAGTGGCGGAGGCGTTGTTATACGGCAGGAACAGCGTGATGGTGGCCATGGCGATCATACCGAAGCCCATACCGATAGTCCCGTGTATAAAGCCCGCAAGCAGCGCCGTGCACAGGCAGACGGCTATGACTCTGTGATCCATAGCTGTTCGCCGGCCTTATTTCGCGCCGTTGGCAGCGTTCATAAAGCGACGGTGGAACTGGAGCACAACGGCGTTTGATGTAAACTGTGCCAGTAGCTCCGGTCCGGCAGTAATGACTACCCGGTCAGCCATATCCTGAAACTCCGGCTGCATCAGGAGTCTGTCTATGTAAGGATAGTAGTTTTCACCCTGCATATTGCAGATGATGAGGCGCGTGTCGGGGAGATTTGCCTGCCTCAGACAGGCGAGGTTGTGGCGTATGCCGTCCAGCCCGTCGGCCATAGGGTCGTCAACAAAGCCGCGGTATTTCAGGATATCCCTTGCCCGGGTATAGGCTGCAAAGCGGTCACCGCTTATCTCCCCGGCTGCGAGATAGTCGTTGTCTACCATGTATTTTTGGAGCTGCTCGATAAACAGCGGGTCGCCCGTGGCCTCATATGCCTGCATAAGCCCAGCCATCTGCATACTCTGAGAGTGGCGGAACATGATGAAGCTGTTGATGAAATAGGGCCGCGCCTGAAGCGCGAGAGCGGTCTGATACGGCTCGAACATAAGGGTGAAATTCACCCGGTAGCCATGCTCTTTTAGCATCAGGGCCAGATTGTGGCCGCGGAAAAAGTCCTTCGTATCGCCTTGGTTGTAGCGAAGAGAAAACTTCTTGTCCCCGGTCATAAGCTGCGACACGTTCCCGGCGTTCACAGGCCCGGTGTGCGGAACCTTGATGACGACCCGGTGCTTTGAAAGCAGCTCCCGAAACCGGGCGGCCTCCTCCAGGATCTGGCTCTCGGAGGAGTTGAAGGGGTCGTTGAGCTCAACGCTGATGTCGCAGCCGGGGCCAAGTATATCGCCGATATCCTTAAGAACCTCGTCCCGGGTCTTGTATTTGCCGCCAACATTCGCAGCGGGGTTGTTAATAAACTGGTTATAGATTATTGCCGGGTTGCAGGTGAGGTTGGAGATGATGTTTTTCATCGGCTCGACCTCATAGGGATTTGCCGAGTCTGCGCTGAAGAGTATCTTCTGGGGGCGCTTCACACCGTTTTTATCGTATGATATATCGCGCACCAGATCAGCCCGGATAAGCTCGTCGTCGACCATGCGAAATTCCACGCGGAAGCCCGCGGGGGTCTCGCCTGCCGGCACATGGAAGCAGTCAATGACCTCCCTGAAGCTGTCGGTGACACCCAGCGCGGCGTGCCTGCGCTTAAATTCGTCATAAAGCCCGCTGTCAATATCGTGTGTTATGATCCTGTCCACGTAGGGCTCGTCTCCGCTTACCACGGGCAGCTTTCCGCTGCCGTAAAGAGATGAAATGTTGTATTGAATACTGCTCATAGTACGATCCGACTCCCGTCTGCTTAAATTAGAGCGCCCTTGCCGCCGAAATCGGGCGGCGTGGAGCGCGGTCTACTTCCTTGAGACCGCCCGCTTTGCCGCGGCGGCGATGTCTTTCGCCATAAGCCCGAAATGCTCCTTGAGCACATCGGTCGTGGCTACCTCACCGAAGGTGTCCTGCACGCCCACAAACTCCATGGGTACGGGATACCTGCGGGCAAGCGTCTCCGCTATGGCGCTGCCAAGCCCGCCGATGACATTGTGATTTTCCGCGCTGACTATTGCCCCGGTATCGGCGGCGGCCCGAAGCACTGCGTCCTCGTCCAGAGGCTTTATGGTGAACATATCCAGCACTCTCGCCTCGATGCCCTCCTGCGCCAGCAGCTGCGCGGCTTTGACGGCCTCAATGACCTCGCGCCCCGCGGCGATTATGGTCACATCCCTGCCATCACGGAGCATGGCGGCCCTGCCTATCTCAAAGTCCGAGCCGGGAGCGTAGATGTTCTCCGTCTGTACGCGGCATATGCGGATATACATCATGCCGTAGCTGTGAGCGATCTTTGGCAGAAGGTTTTCAAGCATCACCACATCCGTGGGCTCGATTATAGTAAGCTCAGGCACGGCGCGCATCATTGCCACGTCTTCAAATGCCATATGTGTGCCGCCGTTGAGCCCGGCGCAGATGCCCGGGTCGCTGCCGAGCATTTTAACATTGCGTTTGGCGTAAGCGCCGCTCATGAACACCTGATCCATGACCCGGCGGGAGGCAAAGGTGGCAAAGGAATGTGTAAAGGGTACAAAGCCCTCTACCGACAGCCCGCAGGCTATGCCGATCATGTTGCTCTCGGCAATGCCGCAGTCAAAAATGTTGTCGGGATATTTTTCCTTGTAGGGGAGAATACCGATGGGGCGCATCAGATCTGCGTCCGTTATGATGATGGGCTCGCCCTGCTCTATGAGGCTTATAAGCCCCTCGGCATAGACCTGCCGCATCTCTTTTTCGCTTAGTGCGTTTTCTTTATCAAGCTTAATGATCATTGCCGTTCCGCCCCTTTCTCACAGCGCCGCCCTGTACGCCTCAAGCTCCGCAATTGCCCGATCGGCCTGCTCGTTTGAGACGGGCATATTGTGGTTGAAAACATCCTCGGCAAAATAGCAGCCTTTGCCCTTTTTTGTTTTGAGAATTATCATGGAGGGCTTGTCGGCAGCCTCCTTGGCAGCCTCGATAGCCGCCATGATCTGCGCCACATCGTTGCCGTCCTCAACATTCACCACGTGCCAGCCGAAGGCGGCAAATTTTCCGCCGATATCGGTAAGCCCCGCCACTTCCTCCACCGTGCCGCAAAGCTGCAGATCGTTGTAGTCCACAAAGGCGATCACATTTGTCAGCTTCTTTGCGGGGGCGAACATGGCACATTCCCAGACCTGACCCTCCTCGCACTCGCCGTCGCCGAGGAGAATGTAGACATAGCTGTCCAGACCCTTCTTTTTGCAGCCCATGGCAATGCCAAGGCCGCTGGAGAAGCCCTGCCCGAGAGAGCCGGTGGTCATATCCACGCCGGGGGTGCGGTTCATATCAGTATGGCTGGGAAGCCTTGTGCCAAGGCGATTGATGGTTTTGAGCTCCTCCCGGGGAAAGTAGCCCAGCAGCGCCAGCGCCGCGTACATAGCGGGGCCGGCATGACCCTTGGACATAATGAATCTGTCCCGCTGTTCCCATTTGGGGTTTGCGGGGTCAAGCCTCATGACACCGCCGTACAGGCATGCGATCAGATCGCATACGGACATTGAGCCGCCCACATGGCCGATGCCTATGGCGCGAAATTCTTCCATCGCAGCGATGCGTATATCTGCCGCGAATTTCTTCAGTTCAATAATTTTTTCCTTTGAAACCATATTGTTATCCACCCTTCAAAAACGGGATCAAATAAATGATTTGTTCAGCGTTTGCTTAAAATCATTTGAAATTCTTCTCTTCCAGCTGAGCGAGAGCCGCCTTCTGGGAATGGAGGAAATCTATCCGCCACTGGGGGAAATCCTGAACAAACTCGGTGTTCAGGAAGGTATCCACTATCTCACAGGCCATTGTCGGCCCGATCATGAAGCCGCCGAGACACAGCACGTTCGCGTCGTTTATTTTTCTGGCGTACATGGCGGCGTACTGGCTCTCCACAACGGCGGCGTATACGCCTTTGTGCTTGTTGGCAGCGATGGACATGCCCATGCCTGTCCCGCAGACGAGGATAGCTCTCTGCGCCTGCCCGGATGATATCGCGGCGCCTGCCGACTCTCCGATGGAGACGAAGCTCTTGGGCTCGTCCAGCGTTATTGTGCCGATGTCCTCATATTCAAGGTCGAGCTCCCGCAGGTGTCCGGCGATGGCTTCCTTAACGGCGAAGCCGCCCTTGTCCGCTCCTATTAAAATCTTCATCAGCCATTATCTCCAATACATAAGCGATTTTTTGTGAAAGACCTCAAGGTGTCGACAAAGGTCGACGCCTTGAGAGTTTATACATGGATATTTTGAATATCCATGTATAAACCACAGATTGAACGCGGAAAGGGGATTCCCGTCCCCTCTCCGCACTCTCCCCATGCTTGTTTACATGTTGCCGATAGCTTTGCATACGATCTTAGACCTGCTTTTTGGTTATAAAGCAGGTCTTTCTGGCCGTACTTTACCACCACTTGATCTGATCCGTGATATAGTTGCGCAGCCTGATAAACTCCGGATCGGTAACATCTCTGGGGCGAGGCAGGTCGATTTTGACCTCCTCCTTTATCTTGGCGGGCTTATTGGTCAAAATCAGCACTCGCTCTGCAAGATAGACGGCTTCTTCAATATTATGGGTTATGAAAACGACGGTAGTTCCCATCTCCTTCCAGAGACGGATGACCTCGTCCTCAAGATAGAAACGCAGCTTAATGTCCATCTGACCGTAAGGCTCGTCCATGAGCAGCAGATCCGGCTGCATGGCAAAGGCGCGGCCGATGATGATGCGCTGAGCGGTGGAGACAGAGAGCTGGTGGGGATACTTGTCTCTGAATTCCTCAAGACCCAGCAGCTTTATCATGTTTTCCACGCGCTTGTCTATTTCGGCCTTGGGCATGTTCTTGATCTCCATGCCGAAGCGCAGGTTCTTCTCAACTGTCAGCCATGGCATGGAGGAAGGCTCCTGAAACACGACCGCCAGATTGTGCTTTTTCGGGTCGGCAGGCTCACCGTCGATATACAGCTCGCCCTTGGTGGGCATATAAATGCGGGTGAGCAGGTTGAGAAAGGTAGTCTTACCGCAGCCGGTAGGGCCGACAACGCAGAGAAATTCACCTTTTTTGATGTTGAAAGAGACATCGTCGAGAACATGCAGATTGCCGAAATATTTGGTCAGATGTTCTACGCGAACTTTGTATTCCTGATTATCCATAGATACCTCCATTAAAGAGCAAGGTCAGTGTTGTCGGAAATGTCCTTGCGGATGCGCAGGAACTCCGGGTCGGTAAAGTTCCTGGGGCGCTGGAGCTTGCTCAGATCGTAGACCTGCTTGACCTTTGCCGGGCACTTGCTAAGAAGGACTATGCGGTCGGCAAGATACACGGCCTCCTCAATGTTGTTGGTGACGAAGATGATGGTGCGCTTTTCACTCTCCCAGATACGAAGCACTTCTTCCTGCATCGCGTAGCGCGTCTGAGCGTCAAGCTGACCGAAGGGCTCGTCCATGAGCAGGATCTCCGGGCTGTTCGTATATGCCCGGGCGATGCCCACGCGCTGCTTCATGCCGCCGGAGAGCTGATGGGGATAGGAGTTTTCAAAGCCGGTGAGGCCAACAAGGTCGATGTACTTCTGGGCTATCTCCCGGCGCTGCTTCTTGTCCATGCCGGCGATCTCAAGCCCAAACTCCACATTGCCCATGACTGTCCGCCAGGGCATGAGGTTGAGGGACTGAAACACCATTCCTATGCGCTCGTCGCTGCCATTGATCTCCTCGCCGTCAAGGTAGACATGACCGGAAATGGCCTTGTCAAGGCCGGCGATAATATTCATCAGGACGGTCTTGCCGCAGTGCCCCGGCCCGAGAACCACCAGAAATTCGTTATCGCGAACCTCCATGGAGACATTATCCACGACCTGCTTTACATCGTCCTTTACGATAAAGCCCTGAGAAATGTTCTCGAGCTTTAGGATCACTTTGTTTTTCTCGTCCATGGACAAATCAACCTTTCTGCAAATTGAGTGATAATGGCAAGCATGGCACCCACAATACCAATGGTTATCATGCCTGTCAGCACAAGGGGCATATCCATTGAATCCATACCGCGGGAGATAAGCAGACCCACGCCGGAATCGCCCGCGCCGAGCATTTCGGCGGCGAGAACGGCCATCCAGGCAGCGCTGGTGGAGGTGCGCACGCCGGCGAATATCGCGTCAAGGGAGGAGGGGATAGCTATCTTGAAAAGCCTTTGTGCGGGGCTCGCGTTAAACACGGTGCCAACGTCAAGGTACATTTTGTCCACCGTGCTGAGGCCTGCTTTGACGTTGATGACGACGCTCTGGAGAGAGCCGAAGATAACGATGATTATCTTGGAAAGCTCGCCGGCGCCGTTCCACAGCGTGACGAGGGGGATCCACGCCAGCGGAGGAATGGCACGGAAAGCGTCAAACAGCGGGGAGAAGAAGGCGCGGAGCTTTGGAAACCAGCCTATCATTATGCCGAAGGCTATACCGAAAGTCCAGTCGAAGGCCAGTGCCAGACCCACGCGTTTCAGGCTCGCCAGTGCGTGGAGAATAAGATTTCTATTCTTGACTGGATGGGTGAAGAGCCTGACCGTTCTCTCCCAGACCTCCGCCGGGGAGGGGAAGTTTGCGTTGCTGCTTGATGATGCGGCTGCAAGCCACAGCAGTATCAACAGCAATATGGACACGATGGGGAGAATTTTGTATGCGATTTGCAGCCTGCGCTCCTTGATTTCCGCAGAGCTGAGATTTTCAGTCGATATTTTTTTCATAGTTTCTTCCACCCCAATACGAGATTTTCACACATGCCTATCAGGAGCGAAATAAGCACACCGATAATGCCGATGACTACTATGCCGAGGATGATAAGATCGACACGGCCATAGCTTCTGCCCTGAAGGATCATGAAGCCCAGACCGCTGGAGGCTGCCAGCATTTCCGCCGCGACCAGAGTTGCCCAGGCGTTGCCTATGGCGACCTTGATGCCCGCGAAGGTCATGGTCATAGAGGAGGGGATACCTACCTTCCAGAAGCAGGTAAAGTTGGAAGCGCCAAAGGTCTTACCAACGTTGATGAGGACTTCCTTTGTCTGTCTGATGCCGGTGTAGGAGTTGATCAGACAGGGCACAAAGGCCGAGAAAAAGACGATAAACGCCTTGGATTTAAGCCCAATACCCATCCAGACTATGGTAAGAGGTATCCACGACACAGGAGGGATCGGACGAATGATCTCAAAAATAGGACGCATGAACGCGTCAAATCCACGGTACCAGCCCATAAGCCAGCCCATGGGTATTCCTATCACCATTGCCAAGCCGTAGCCGGTAAGGGCGATCTTGAGGCTTGACCAGATGTTGACCATAAGGACAGCCCCGTCAGGGTTCGGGTCGGTGAGTTTTACGATAAAAAGCTTGAATATCTCAAGCACGCTGCACAGCTTGCGGCTGTCAACGATGTGGAACATAACGAGGGCTTCCCAGATGATAAGAAGCAGCAGCACACCGGATACGGACAGGGCAACGTCCCTGTACTTTATCCGCCTCTGCTCTGATTTCATCTGTGTGACCATCTGTTCGTTAGTTAAAATATCAGGAGTTTCTTTCAATTATATCCCTACTTTCCGCGTTCTCGGCAGATGTTCTGCGAAAGTCAAAGCTGCGGGAAGCTGCCCGTTTTGCAGAGTTCCCATGTTCGGCGTTTACGGCTCGGAGCCCGATGTGTCAGTATGGCCGGAACATACCTGCATGCTTTGATCTGATTTTAAAAAACTGGGCCGACCTGAAAAAGCCGGCCCAGCGCTGGTTATTATGCCTTAAATGCCTGAAAAATTATCTGCCGAGCAGCTCCTTGACCTCAAGGGCGACGGAGTCATCGACCAGACCACCGTTGAGCCATGCGGCACGCTGCTCTTCGGTGTACTTGCCTTCGCTAAGGAAGAAGTTGTAGCCCTGAAGGATATCCTCTTCAACCTTGAGGAGATTGCGGCCGGCTTCTTCGTTGTACTCGCCTTCGGTGGTGAAGCGCTCAATGAACTCATCCGTGGTGGGCGCGGCGAGCCACTCAACAGAGCGTCTTGCAACATCCTCGGTGACGAGGAAGCCCTCTTCCTCGCAGTGGTTGTAGAACATCTCGGCTGCCTCATCGGGATTGGCGTAGAGCCACTCCGCAGCGAGGCGCTCCACGGCGACAACGGTGCTGACCAGAGTGTGGTTCGCCTCAAGGAAATCGGGGTGCACAAAGGAGCCGCAGATGGGGCTGTTGCCCAGCTGGCCGGAATCGCTGACACGGAACAGACCCGCATCGTCAGCCGCGAAGGCAATGGCGTTCCAGACGCAGAGGACATCGCCGGTGCCGCCGGAGAAGACGGTCAGGGCGTTGGCAACATCGGCGTTGGTGCTGACAACATCAGCCAGAGAAAGACCCATGCTCTGCAGGTAAGCGGTCAGAGCAAACTGAGCGGTGGTGCCGGTGGGATAGACGCACTCCGCGCCCTTCCACAGCTCGGGATTGGCGGGATCCTTGGCGATCTCAGAGTCGGGACGCACGAAGATGGCCATGTTGTCCTCATAGTCGGTGTTCTCAATGAAGACATAGTCATAGGTGGACAGGGAGATGGCGATGCCGCCCAGACCAAGGCAGCAGATATCCCAGTCGTTGCCGGCTTCCAGCATGGCGGGGCCGCCGGTGAAGGGGACAAACTCGATATCAATGTTCAGAGCGTCAAAAACACCGAGCTGATCGGCAAAATAAGCCATGTAGGAGTGAATGGAGCCGGTGAATATGGCGTATCTGATGTGCTGGGTCTCCTCAAAGGGGGTCAGGCCCCAGGTGAGGTCTTCTGCCGGTTCGCTGCTGTCAGCGGGAGCGTCGGCGGGGGCGCTGCTCTCTGCGGGAGCTTTGGATTCTGCCGGAGCGGGAGAGCCGCAGGCCACCAGAGCAAAAACCATGCAGAGCGCAAGAAGTAGTGCCAGAGTCTTTTTCATTTCAGTCTTTCCTTTCTTTGAAAAAATGTTGAGCCTTTTTACAAGGGTATCTGTACTATATTTTAACTTGCGGGCGCTTTTCGTCAAGCGTAAATTACGCAAACGATTTTGTTGTGCAGTTTTGACAAAAAACGGTTTTTTTAACGCAACATTGCGTTTGAGTAAAGAATAGTGTATAATACAAAAATGGAGAAAAGCTTTTGTAAAGTAGAGGATTTATATGAGTACAATAAAAGACGTAGCCAAGCTGGCGGGTGTTTCGCCTTCAACTGTTTCCAGAGTGCTGAGCGGGGAGGGGCCTTCCGCGGCTTCGGAAAAAACCAAAGAGAAAATTTGGGAAGCTGTGCGCGTGACCGGCTACTCCGTGAACGAGAGCGCGCGCAAGCTGCGGAAGAAGGAAAACGGAACAAAGGAATCTGAGCAGGCGGTGGACTTTATCCTGGCTCGGGAACTGGACTATTTTCTCGATCCGTTTCTGTCCTCACTGCGCCGGGTCATAGAGGAAAACCTTTTCAAGCGGGGTTACAGAGTGCGCTCCCAGCTTGGACTGCCGGATATTAAGACACAGCTGAGCGCTGTGCGCAAGGAGAAGGGCTCCGCTGTCATTCTGGGCAGGATAGATATGCAGAGCCTGAAGGTGCTGAAAAATACCTATCAAAACTTGATTTACGCCGGGCTTCAGGACTTGGAGCTGGGCATAGACAGCGTGATCTGCAGCGGTTATGACGCGGTTGCTACGGCCATGGATTATCTCGTCTCCATGGGGCACAGCAAAATCTGCTACATAGGCGAGACCAAGAGCGAGCAGCGCTACAACGCATATCTCGACAAGGTCAGGGAGCACGGCATAGCCAACAGCAAGGACCTGATAATAGATGTGCTTTTCACCCCCAGCGACAGCTATTACGGCCTGAAAAAGGCGCTGGATCACGGCCTTAACTGTACGGCCATTATCTGCGCCAATGATGTTTCCGCTGTGGGCGTTCTAAAGGCGCTGAAGGAGGCACGGATAGCCGTGCCCGAAGAGATATCCATCATAGGCATAAACGATGTAGAGAATATCCGTTACCTTGAGCCTATGCTGACCACTATGTCGATCCCTGCCGAAGAGATGGGCGGCCATGTGGCAAAGCTTTTGATAGACCGTATTGAAAAGTCCCACAATGCGCCGGTAAAGCTGTATATCCCCAGCAGCCTTGTCAAACGCGATTCCTGCGCCGATATACGCTGAATACGCAACACAGAACGAAAGCGTTTCCTGATTGACGAAGATCGGGAAACGCTTTTTTTGGCATATTTTCACAACGAAAACGATTTCGTATTTTACATTTGACTTTCCCGGGGCTTGTAAATATAATTTTGTAGGAAAAGCATTTGACGTAGATGTACATATAATTATACTTAACAGGAGGAAAGCTGTAAATGAACGAAAACAGAACCAGAAGCGACATCCTGCTGCCCAATAATTCCAGGGGCTTCGGCTGCCCCCAGAAGTATATCCAGGGCGCGGGGGAGTTTAACAATGTGTTTGCCTACGGCGCCAAGCACGGGGATAAGTTCCTCTTTATTGTAGACGGCGGCGTGTATGACATGATAAGCGCAATGATAACCGCTATCGAGGATAAATGTGGCTGCGGCTATGAGATCATCAGCTTTGCCGGCGAGTGCTGCATGGAAAATGTTATGGAGCTGGCCGATGTGGTGCGCAAATACAGCTGCAATGTGCTGGTAGGCGTGGGCGGCGGCAAAGCGCTCGATGTGGCGAAATTGGTGGGCGATGAGGTGGATATGCCCCGTATTATTGTGCCCACCTCCGCTTCCAGCGATGCGCCCGCGGCGGACTGGGCGGCGGTCTACACCCCGGAGGGCGTTCACATTTCCGGCAGACCCACAAGGCGCAGCACGGAGCTGGTGCTTGTGGACTCAAAAATCATCGTCGGGGCTCCGGCAAGGCTGTTTTCCGCCGGTATAGGCGACGCGCTTGCCACATGGTTTGAGGCGCGGGCCTGCCGCAGCGCCTATACCCCCAACTGCGTGGGCAGGGGTTATCTGAGCTGCCGCGCGGGCATGGCGGTGTCCAGAGAGTGCCACGATATCCTCATGGAGGACGGTGTGGCCGCGCTTGAGGCGGTAAAGGCCAAAGTCGTCACCGAGGCGGTGGAAAATGTCATCGAGGCGAATATCCTTCTGAGCGGCCTGGGCTTTATTAACGGCGGTCTTGCAGGAAGCCACGGCTTCCACAACGGATTTTCCAACATCACCGGCAGCAGAAAATATCTGCATGGCGAGATAGTGGCCTTCGGCCTGCTGTGCCAGCTTGTACTTGAAAATGCTCCCAAGGAGACCATTGACGAGATCTTGAAGTTCCTGCATGATACCGACCTGCCTGTGACGCTGGCTCAGATCGGCATTGAGTGCACGGAGGAAAATCTCAATATAATAGCCGAGCATACGCTCAATAAGAACATACTTATCCATCATGAGCCTTTTGCGGTCAGCCTTGATTCCCTCAAGAGTGCCATCGTTACCGCCGACAACCGGGGCAGGGCATATCTTGAGACTCTGAACCGCTGAACTAAAATGTATAAAAAATGCAGGCCACATTGTGGCCTGCATTTTTTATACGATAAATCCGCCGCCTATAAGCCTGTCGCCGTTATAAAGCACGGCGGATTGGCCGGGAGCGGGGGCGCGGACGGGATCCGAGCAGCTTATGCGTACAAGCTCTCCGTCTACCCGGGCCGTGCACGGTGGGTTTTCCCACTTGGTGTGCCGCACACGGACGCTGGCGCTCAGCTCCCCGGCGGGCGGGTCGATGAGCCAGTTGAAGTCCCTCGCGGTGACCTCTGTCTTGAAAAGCTCCTCCCACAGCGCAAGCTCAATAACATTATTTTCCGCGTCAATGCGGGAGATATAAACCTTGCGCCCGTCGATAAGGCCGGGCCTGCGCTGGCCGACGGTATAATGCTGGATGCCCTCGTGACGGCCGACTATCTCGCCGTGGAAGACAAAGTCCCCGGCAGGGGGATCAACGCCCCGGCTTTTGAGCCAGCCGATATGGTCGTTATCCGGCACGAAGCAGATCTCCATGCTGTCGGGTTTGTGGGCGGCGGGCAGAGACAGCTCCTCCGCCATTTTGCGCACCTGAGCCTTCTCGTATGCTCCGAGCGGCAGAATAAGGCGCTCCAGCTGTTCCCGGGTCAGACGGCAGAGCATATAGCTCTGGTCGTTGGAGGGCTGTCCTTTGTAAAGGGCGCCGCCTTCGGCGCGGGCGTAATGCCCGGTGGCGATGCGCTCCGCGCCCATGCTGTCGGCATAGTCTATCAGCGTCCTGAATTTGAGCGACGGGTTGCAGATAATGCAGGGGTTCGGAGTCAGACCGTGGGCGTAAGCCTCGGCAAAGGGGCGGCAGACCGCCGCTTCAAGCTGCGCTTTAACATCGACCACCGCAAGCTCAAAGCCCATGGCCCGGGCGGCGCGCTGCGCCTCCTCCCGCGCGGCGGGAGCGGCGTTATCCAGATACAGCGGCAGCACCTCATAGCCGGCGTTTTTGAGCAGGACGGCGGACACGGCGGAGTCCACCCCGCCGGAAAAACCTAAAACAACTTTCATTTTGTACTCTCCGTGTATATCATCAGCACCGACACATCCGCCGGAGACACGCCGGAGATACGGCTGGCCTGACCGAAGTTTTCCGGGCGGATCTTCTTGAGCTTCTCACGCGCCTCAAGGCGCAGGCCGGATATCTTGTCATAGTCGATATCCGGAGGCAGGCGGCGGCTCTCCATGCGGGAAAATTCCTCCACCTGCTTGAGCTGACGCTTGATGTATCCGTCGTATTTCAGGCGGATCTCCACCTGCGCGGCCACGGCCCGGCTCAGTGTGGGGCGCTCCGGGTCAAAGGGGGCGGTGTCGTTATAGCTTATCTGCGGGCGGCGGATAAGCTCCGCGAGGGACGCGCCGGTACTCACGGGGGAGGAGCCTTTGCCCGTCAAAAGAGAGTTGAGCGTCTCTCCCGGGGCGATGTGGCAGCTCTCCAGACGCCGAAGCTCCGCCTCCACAGCGGCGTATTTATCCAGCACCGCCTGATGCCGCTCCGGGCTCACAAGCCCCAGAGCGAGCCCGATATGGCTCAGGCGCTGGTCGGCATTGTCCTGCCGGTGCAGAAGGCGGTATTCGCTGCGGGAGGTCATCATGCGGTAAGGCTCCTCCGTGCCCTTAGTGACAAGATCGTCTATCAGCGCGCCGATATATCCATCGCTGCGGCGGAGGATAAGCGGCTGTCTGCCGATAAGCTTCAGGGCAGCGTTTACCCCCGCCACGAAGCCCTGCACTGCGGCCTCCTCGTAGCCTGAGGAGCCGTTGAACTGCCCCGCGCCGTAAAGCCCCGGGATCTTTTTACATTCGAGCGTGGCGTAAAGCTCCGTGGGATCTATGCAGTCATACTCGATGGCGTAAGCCGGGCGGGTCATCTCCGCCCGCTCAAGGCCGGGTATGGTGTGCAGCATCTGCACCTGCACCTCCTCCGGCA
>DKYJ01000059.1:20267-59419 GCA_002493305.1 Clostridiales bacterium UBA7103
GGAGGAGGAGAAGCCCTGAATGTACAGCTCCTCGGTATTGAGCCCCATGGGCTCAATGAAAAGCTGGTGGCGGGGCTTGTCGGGAAAGGTCATCACCTTTGTCTCGATACTGGGACAGTACCTTGGGCCGACGCCCTCGATGACGCCGGAGTATATGGGGCTGCGGTCAAGGTGGCGGCGAATTATGTCATGGGTGCGCTCGTTTGTGTAAGTGAGGTAGCATACGGCGCGGTTTTCAGGCACGGCTGCGGTGGAGAAGGAGAAAGCCTCCGGCTCATCATCGCCCTTTTGCAGCTCCATGCGGGAAAAATCCACAGTCCGTGCGTTCACGCGGGGAGGAGTGCCGGTTTTGAAGCGGCGCATATTGAGCCCCAGCTCACGCAGGCGATGAGCCAGCGGCACGGCGGCGGCAAGCCCGTCCGGCCCGGAGGAGCGCACGGCCTCACCGACGATGGTGCGCCCGTCAAGATATGTGCCCGAGGCGATGATGACCGCTGCGCAGTCGTACTCGGCACCGGTGGCGGTGATGACGGAGCGGACAGCGCCATTTTCAAGGGAAATGTCCACCACCTCCGCCTGCTTTACGCGCAGGTTCTCCTGAAGCTCAAGAGTGTGCTTCATGACCTCCTGATAGCGCCGCCTGTCGGCCTGCGCCCGGAGGGAATGGACAGCAGGGCCTTTGCCCAAATTAAGCATACGGTACTGGATGCAGGCTTTGTCGGCTGCCCTGGCCATCTCACCGCCCAGCGCGTCCAGCTCCCGGACAAGGTGCCCCTTGCCCGTGCCGCCGATGGCGGGGTTGCAGGGCATATTGCCCACACTGTCCAGATTCACGGTGAAGCATATGGTGTCAAGCCCCATACGCGCCGCGGCAAGGGCGGCCTCTATTCCGGCATGGCCTGCGCCCACAACGGCTATATCACATTTTCCGGCCTTGTAGTTTATCAATTTATCTTAACCTCATCTCTGTACTGAATGACAAATGTTCACGACCAACTGATTATAGCATGAATCCAAAAATTTGAAAGAAAAATTAAGAAATAATTTACCTGCAAATTCCCTTGACCGCAGGGGCGAGTGATTATATAATAGAAATATGTAAACCAATATTGAACATCAGTCAAGAATTATGCGGACAAAAAGGATGGGCAGGGAAATGAGGATGAAAAAGCTGATAACGGCAGTGCTGGCGCTGTGTTTGATGGTGGTGCTGCCCGCTGCCGCCGGGGCACCGGCATATGCCGAGGGAGAGATAAACAAGGTTCTGGCAACCACCTCATACACGCCGGTTGCGCTGATGGACGTGAGCTTTATAAGCGCCGCCACCAGCACCGAGGGCTGTTACGCGACCAGTATCACATGGTACGACCAGAATTACACCCCGCTGACAGGCAAATTCGGCACGGACACCTATCATCTGGAGATCCGTTTGGACGCATACGAGGGACGTTATTTTGCCGAGGGGCTGAGCGCCTATCTGAATAACTCCGCCGTGGATTACGCCATCGGCGAGGGCGGAGCGTACATTGTGCTGCGCAGGGATTACACCCCGGCGATCTGGGCGCCAAATATCATAAAGCATCCGGGCGCGGAAACTGTTACGGAGGGGGGCTGGGCCTCCTTTGTGTCCACCGCGTCCTATACCGACAGCTGCACATGGAGCCTTGTTGATCCCAGCGGGCGCTCCATATCCTGCGCGGATATTGGCTCGAAGTTTCCCACTGTTACTGTCGGCGGGGATGGTACGGATAAGATAATCGTGCGCGGCATCCCTCTTGAAATGAATGGCTGGAAAGCTGTCTGTACCTTTTCCGGGCCGGGCGGCTCGGTCACCTCCAACGGCGCGCTCATAACCGTCAACCCCGATCCGGCCAAAGCCACACCTTCCCCATCGCCTTCACCGTCGCCCAGCCCGGAACCCTCCGAACAGCCGGAGGAAAGCCCGGAACCGACAGAGCCGGCACACACCCATGAATTTCCGGACGCATGGCAGAGCGACGCGGGGCATCACTGGCGGCAGTGCGCCTGCGGTGAGATGAGCGACAGGGCCGAGCATACCATGGAGTGGGTCACCGTCCGCGAGGCCGAGAAGAACTCACCCGGCGAGGAGAGGGGCGTCTGCTCCGTCTGTGGCTACACCAGCAGCAGAGAGCTTCAGTACCGGGGCGGGGGCAGAGATGACTCGATAAGCCTGAGCCAGAGCGTGGATCTGGGAACGTTCAGGATAATCATGTTTGTGCTTATGGGCTTGCTGGCGGCGGGCGTTGTGGCACTCGTGGTTCGCGGCATCGTCGGCGGACGGCGCGGCAGACGCAGGTAAATTTCAATTAAAAAAGGGCGGGGAAAGACCCGACCTCAAAATATATAAAGGAGGCATTACCATGGATTGGAGATGCTGCAAATGCGGAAACACGGAAAACGAGATGGATCAGTTTCAGGCCACCGGCGGAAACTTTTCAAAGATATTCAACGTGCAGAATAAGCGCTTTATAACCGTCACCTGTACAAAATGCGGGTACACGGAGCTGTATAAGGCCGAGACCTCGGCGGGCATGAATATTCTGGACTTCCTCATGAACGGGTGATGAATACAGGCAGGTGCTGGTTTTAAAATCGGCTCCTGCTTGTTTGACTTTCCTGGCTATTTTAGCAAAAACGCAGAAATATTTCATTGAAAAGTTGCTGATTAGATGGTATAATCAACTTGCCTGTAACTTGTTATACAGGATACAAGCAACTGTGGTGGGAGGAAGATAACAGATGAAAAAGCTTGTGCGCAGGGACAGCCTTGCAGAACAGCTGTTCAACATACTTAAAGAGGAGCTTGACTCCGGCGAATATGAACCGGGGCAAAAACTGATGAGCGAGTCCGCTATCGCGCAGAAGTACGATGTGAGCAGGCTGACCGTGCGGGCAGCCATAGCAAGGCTCAGCGCGCTGGATTATGTGGAGACGAGAAACGGAGAAGGGAGCTTCGTGAAGAAGCGGGACAATGACCAGCTCCTGCGAACGGTCTCGTCGATCGTTGTAGAGCCTCAGATGCTCAATGATGTGAGCGATTTCAGGCGGCTGATAGACACGGAATGTGTAAGGCTCGCCATTTTGAATGCCTCAAACGAGGATTTGGAGCGCCTTTCCGAGGCCTGTGACGATTTCAGCAATTACATGCAGGGGATAAGTGTTTTTGATGAGGAGACCCAAAAGACAATAGTGGATCTGGATTACAAGTTCCATCTTACGATCTGTGAGCTCAGCGGAAACCTTTTATATCCGCTGGTATATAAGGCTGTGCAGGAGGCCATAAAGCAACAGATATGCACAAACTTTGTCTCCCGCTGGTATTATAACCGAATGGACGCCTCCAATCAGGAGGATATAGAGCGTTTTCGCATGGGACATGTTGAACTGCTGAAGGCGGTCATGGACAGAGATCTTACCAGAGCAAAGCGTATAACCGCCTCTCATCTGAACATGAATGTGATGAAGCTGCCGGAACCTCAGAAATAATATGCCTATCAAAAAAAGCCCCTTCTGGGGCTTTTTTTGATAGGCTGATTTTATAGGATATTCATAGCGGCGAAATAGCCGGCTCTGGTGGCATCCTTTATACGCGTCGCGCTGACACAGTCGCCCACGGGATAAAAGTCAATGGCGCTGTCCCGCAGCTCCTCTACCAGCTTCCTGTTCGGGGTAAGGCCGGTGGCAAATACGACGGAATCGGTGGTCAGAGTCTCCTGAACGCCGTCCTTCTCCACGGTCACGCTGGTATCTGTGGCCGCAACGCACCTTGTGCCGACCCGATAGTCGATTTGAGTATGCTTGTCCAGCACGGGGATCATAGTGTTGTAATGGTGGACATAGTTCGGGTCGCAGAGCACATCGCGCATTTCTATGAGGTGGATCCTGCGCTGGGGATCATGGTCTGCAAGGCAGAGCGCGGCCTCACACGCGACGATGCCGCCGCCCACGATGATAACATCTTTGCCAAGCGTCTCCGGGTGATAGAACGCGTCCATAAATGTCAGCACCCGATCTCTGTCAATACCTTTAACCGGAGGGATCATTATGTTGGAACCGACCGCGCAAATGACGGCATCCGGCTGAAGCGCCTTTACGCTTTCCAGGGTCGCAGGGGTGTTCAGACGGATATCTACACCGTTCTTTACCAGTTGCCTGACCAGATAATCGCGGTAAAGAACCATATCGTTTTTCTTAGGCTCGCACTCCATGATGGCAAGATTACCGCCGAGGACACCGTTCTTTTCAAGAAGAGTGACCTTATGGCCGCGCTCCGCGGCAGTGATGGCGGCTACAAGCCCCGCGGGGCCGCCGCCCACGACCACCACATTCCGGGAGGCTTCGGGCTCCTTCATGCGGGAGATCATAAGATCCCGTGCCACTTTTGGATTGGCGGCACAGCCGAACTGCTTGTTCTGCCCCCAGGGGAGAGGGTCAAAGGCGAGGTCGGCAATGCAGTAGTTGCAGCGCATGCAGTGCACTATATCCTCGGCTTTGCCGTGGCGGGCCTTGTTCGGGAACTCCGGGTCACATATCAGGGCGCGGCCCATGCCAACTATATCGACCTTGCCTTCGGCAAGAATTTGTTCTGCAAGCTCAGGCGTGTTTATGCCGCTTACAACGGAGACGGGAATGCGCACATGGCGTTTGATTTCGGCGGCCATCTCAACATTGCAGCCGGCCTCCACAAAGCCGGACATGGGGAACATATGCCCTACGGTTGAGCGATCGTCATGAATTCCGCAGGAGACATTTATAATATCCACATAATCCTGTATGATCTCCGCGAACTGGCAGGCGTCTTCAACATGCATGCCGTCTTCTATAAGCTCATCACCGCTTATTCGAGCCTCAATAATGAAGTTTTCACCGCAGCGCTCACGGATACGCTTGCAGACTTCTACACTGAAGCGGGCGCGGTTTTCGAGGCTGCCGCCCCAGCGGTCGGTACGGGTGTTGGTGCGGGGAGAGAGAAACTGGGAGGGCAGCCAACCATGGCCGAGATGAACCATGACCATCTCAAAGCCGCAGCGTTTTGCAAAAGCCGCAGACACGGCAAAGTCTTCAATGGCCTCCTCAATAAGCGCCTCGTCCATGGCAATGACCTCCACGCCGTCCCGCTCCCGGATAAAGCCAACGGGCCCGATGGGATTTATGCCGCCGTTTTTGTCCGGGCGGGCGTACATGCCGTGGTGGTTAAGCTCTATGCTGGGGACGGCGCCGAAGGCCTTTATTGCGAGAGTGATATCGCCGAGGCGCGCCTTGTTGGAGTCACCGCGGCGGGCAAGGCTCATCCCAAAACCGGGATCCTGCACGTCATATTTGGGGCTGACAGCGGATTCGCTAAGGGTAACAACGGCGGCACCGCCCTTGGCCTTGTTCTCAAAAAACGCCACATTGCCGGAATTTTCGCCAAAGCAGCAGTTGGGCGTGGAGAAGATGCGGTTGCGGAAGGTTATGTGTCTGATGGTAATAGGCTCAAAAAGATGAGGGTAATAGGGATTCAAGTTTATACCTCCTGTTATCTGTAAACAAATATTTCATATGGATCTCCGCAGAAGCGGGGATCCATATGAAAAAGGGGTCGTTTCAGGGACTTATGCAGCGTCAATTGCGGACATAATAAAGTCATAGGCTCCCTGAGCATCCCAACCGGCTTCGGACGCGGAAGAGATCCAATTGTTGTTGACCTTCTCCATGTAGGGGGCAAAGGCGGACAGCTCTTCGGCGGTCAGAGTGTAGACTTCAATGCCGTTGTCAATGCAGGTCTGGCGGCAGGTTACAAGGTCAGCCGCATCGGACTCCTGCATCAGGTCGCTGATCTCGGTGAAGGTCTCGGTGACCCACTGCTGCTGCTCGGCGGTGAGGCTGTTCCAGGTGTCCAGATTCATCATGTAGGTCTCAGCAGCGACCTCAAGCCCGCTTCCGAACTCCGTGATGTATTTTGCGACCTCACTGAGGTTATAGGTTACAATGGATACATAGTGGTTGGTGATGCCGTTTACCAGACCGTTGCTCAAACCGGTATAGTAGTCTGCGTTGGAGAGGGCGACAGCGCCGGCGCCACACTCGGAGAAGAAATAGGAATCGTTGCCGTTGGCACCGATGTTCAGACCCTTCAGATCATCGGGAGAGAGCACCTGGACCTTGCTGGTGCAAAGCTGCTTTCCGCCCAGAGCGCGGACTGCGATGCAGCGGAGGTTATACTCGGCAAGATTGTCCTGAATGGCGGTCTCTTCCAGAGCGGAGCGGTAGATGTCGGTCATGGTATAGGTGTCGGGAGCACCCGTGGGATAGAGGAGCTTGAACATGCCGGCCATCTGAACATCACTCAGGTTCTGGGAGGGGATATAGGCAATATCCGCAATACCCTGGCCGACGCCAACAAAGGTATCTCCCTGCTTCATAAGAGCTTCGTTGAAGTACATGTCCAAGGTCATGGAGCCGCCGGATTTCTCCTCAAGGATCTCCTTGGCCTGGCTTATGACTTCGCCGAGCTTGATGGTATTGGAGAAGTGCGCCGCAAAGGTGAGGACGATCGGATCAGATGCGGCAGGAGCGGAGGATTCAGCGGGGTCAGCGGGGGCGGGGCTGTCCTTGGCGGCGGGGGAGCCACCGCAGGCGGCAAGGCAGAGTACCATTGCCAAAGCGAGAATAAGCGCAAAAACCTTTTTCATTTTTTCTTCCTTTCTTTGTTGTTAAAATTATTGTTCAGCCTTTTCAGGTCAAACTTCAGTTAGAGCAGGCTCAGACCATGCACAGGGAGAGCTGAGGAAATGCGATGATAAGCACAAGGTGCACAAGATCCGCCAAAAGGAACGGGACTGAGCCTTTATACAGCTGCTTGAGCGGCACGCCCGTGGCGGAAGAGGTGACAAAGAGATTTGTGCCGTAGGGCGGAGTCACCATGCCGATCTGCATGAGCTTTACAAGAACCACCCCGAACCATATGGCATTCCAGCCTGCCGCAACGGAGATCGGGTAGAGAATGGGGATGGTGAGAATGGTGATGGCGTATATATCAAGGAACATGCCCAGAATGATGTACAAAAGGCAGATGGCGGAGATCAGCAGAACCGGTGAACTGATGCCCATTGCAAGCTCCGTCATGCGCTCAGGCAGGCGGGTGATGGTGAGGAAGCGGGAGAAGATATACGCGCCAACAAGCAGCAGGACTACCTGTCCGGTCGTTTTAGCGGTATCGACTGTGACGCTCTTGAGCACCTTGAAGTTGAGCTTTTTCGTTACCGCTGCCAGCACGAGCGCGGAGACCGCGCCGATTGCGCCCGCCTCTGTCGCGGTGAACACGCCGCCATAGAGACCGAATACGATGACCAAAATAAGCAGGAGTATGGGCCAGGTGGTCTTGAGAGAAGCGACCTTTTCACGCATTGTGACTACACGCTGGGAGTTATCCGGCGCCCAGTCGGGGCGGACACGCACAAGGATCATAATAACGATCATGTATAGCACCACCTGAATGATGCCGGGAACAACGCCGGACAAAAACAGCTTGGAGATGGAGTTTTCGGTTATCAGGCCATACATGATGAAGCCTATGCTGGGCGGTATAAGGAAGCCGATGGTGCCGCCGGCAGCTACGGTTGCCGCAGAAAGGCGGTCATCATACTTCATTTTGTGCATCTCAGGATAGGCGATCTTGCTCATGGTGAGCGCGCAGGCCGTTGAGCTGCCGCAGACCGCGCCGAAGATACCGCAGGACACGGTGGAGGCCATGGCAACGCCACCGCGCAGCTTGCCCATCCATTTGTCGGCGGTCTTGAACAGATCGTCACCGAGGCCGGTGCCGGCAATGATACAGCCCATATAAGTAAAGAGAATGACAGTGGCAAAGGAATAATTTCCTATCTGGGAGAAAGCCTCCGAAGCCACCATAATAGCTGATTTGTCGAAGCTGTAAACCAGCCCATAGCCAATAAAGCCGATAGCGGCAAGCGCCGCGCCGATCCACATCTTATAGAAGATGAGAACAAGCAGCAAAACCACAGCCACAACACCGTAAACTACATAATTCATGCTTTATTCCCCCTTCTGTGCGTTTTTCTCCGCCCGGATAGCGCGGAGCGTCTGTATGTCTTCCACAAAATTGGCGATGCAGCCGGTCAGGACGGGCAGATAGCCCAGACCCATCAGCAGATAAAAGGGCCAGTTGGGTACGCCGGAAAAAGTACCCTTTGTTTTAAGGCCAAATGTTATGATGCCCTGATTGATGCTGGCGTAGAGCATCACCGAGGCAACGCCCGCGACCAAAACAGCGTTTATCATGTCGTTGACGACCTGGGCCTTTTCTGAGAGCATCTGCACCAAAAGATCCACTTTCAGGTGGGAACGGTCAACAGTGCATGCGCCCAGACCGAAAAAGCTGGCCATAATCATGATGTAGCCCACATATTCGGAGGTGCCGGAGATGGGTTTTGAAAAGAGCGCCCGCATTAAAACATCGAGAGTTACCATGACCGCGGCAAAAATGATAGCCGCTACCTGAACGGTGCTCAGCATGGAATTGATCCAACCGGTAACTTTTCCCGGAAGGTTCGGTTTTTCGTTGTTCACTTATATCCTCCTCTTTCCTTTTGCTGTTGACTATTAATCGAAACGGGCCCGACCGGAAACCGTGTATTTCTCGGCGGCGGCTATGGTTTCGTCCGTCAGCTCCTGACCGATACCGGGCAGCTCCGGTATATCAAAATATCCGTTTATCGGCTGATAGTTATACTTGCAGGTGGCTATGTTTTCGGGGATGATAGCGCCCTGGTGCTGCTCGTGGATGATAAAGTTAGGTATTGCGGCTTCCACCTGAAGCGTGGCGGCAGTTGCGATAGGCCCGCCGCACACATGCAGCTGTACGCCGATGTCATACACATGGGCCATGTCGCAGATCTTTTTTATCTCTGTTATCCCACCTGTATTGCAGACATCCGGCTGAATGACGGAGAGGCTTCTCTCTTCAAAGAACTGGCGGTAGCCCCAGCGGCTGTAAATCCGTTCGCCGCTTGCGAGAGGAATGCTTGTGCGCTGGGAGATGTCCACAAACAGGCTCGGATTCAGCGGCTGGGTAGGCTCCTCGTAATAAAATATCCCAAAGGGCTCAAGTGCTCTCGCCAACTGCACGGAGGTATTGGTATCCGTATAGGAATGAAGCTCTATTATTATGTCCATATCTTCGCCGCCGGCCTCACGCACTGCTGCAACGCGCTCAACAGCAATGCGAAGCTGTTCGTTGGTCAGCATGCCGCGGGTGTTCCAGTCCTGAAAGCCGCCTTTATCACTCCAAAGCAGAGGATCGACCTTCACACAGTCATAACCATCGGCAATGGCGTTTCTCGTGGCGGTCTTATAGTCGTCCGCTGTGAGCATAGGCTTGCTTTTCGGACTCCAGTCAAACTGTATCTGGCTGGCATATGAGCGCAGGCGCTTGTTGGTTTTCCCTCCGAGGAGCTTGTATACAGGTACGCCCAGCGCTTTGCCCTTTATGTCCCACACGGCTATATCAATGGCACTGATCCCGGCAAAAACGATGCTTCCGCCGCCCATGCCCCAGAATGTTTTTCTGTGCATTTTATCCCAGATGGCCTCGTTGTCCATGGGATCCATGCCCAAAATTACCTCCGCCATATCACGGCACATTCCGAAAGCGGCATCAGCACCCACGCCGTAGGCAATGCCCGCTTCACCGAAGCCGGATATACCCGCGTCCGTGTTGACCCGGACATTGATGCTGAAAAAAACATCAGTCTCCACGCTGCATTTACCCTTACATTTTAAAACGTCAACACTTGTTATTTTCACAGTTTCCCTCCTAAGCATTTACTCGTGAACCTATAATACAGCATGATAGGCATATAGTCAATCAGCTCTTTTTGCCAAAAAAACGACAATATTTTTGTCTAAAATTGATAAACTCCGATAACTGACCGCGTATCTGAGAAGAAAAGGGAAAATAAAAACCCGTGCATACAGGAAGTATGCACGGGAAAAGAAAGAGAATATTATAGGATCAGTCCTGACAATGCTCGCAGTCGTGGATCTGGAACTCGTCGGCGTTATACTCAATGCCGTTTTTATCGTAATAATCCTTCACCGCGGCGCGGACGGCCTCTTCGGCAAGCACTGAGCAGTGGATCTTATGGGCGGGCAGCCCGTCCAGAGCCTCGACCACGGCCTGATTGGAGAGCTTAAGGGCCTCCTCAATGGGCTTGCCCTTGATAAGCTCGGTTGCCATGGAGCTGGTGGCGATGGCGCTGCCGCAGCCGAAGGTGTTGAACTTGCAGTCAGTGATGACGCCGTCGTCCACCTTTATATACATGCGCATGATATCGCCGCATTTGGCGTTGCCGACCTCGCCTATACCGTCGGCGTCCTCAAGCTTGCCCACGTTGCGGGGATTCTGAAAATGATCCATAACCTTATCGCTGTAAAGTGCCATAATAATTTCCTCCTATTATAAATGTGATCAAATTTATCAGATGAGATGGGGGCGCTGGCCCTTTTCCAGTTCGTCCCACACGGGAGACATATTGCGCAGGTAATCGACCACTTTGGGAACGACATCAATGATATGGTCGATCTGCTCCATGGTGTTATACTCGCCGATGGAGAGGCGCAGAGAGCCGTGAGCCACCTCGTGAGGCAGGCCAAGGCTCAAAAGCACATGGCTGGGATCAAGAGAGCCGGAGGTGCACGCGCTGCCGGAGGAAGCGCAGATGCCGTTAGCGTCGAGCATGAGCAGGAGGGATTCGCCCTCGATGCCCTCAAAGCACATGTTAACCGTGCCGGGGACATGGTGCTCAAGGCTGCCGTTTATCTTGCTGTGAGGGATTTTGCTCAGCTCGGAAAAGAGCTTATCGCGCATGGGGATGATTTTGGCGGTGTTGGCCTCCATATTGTCGCAGGACTCCTTGAGCGCCGCGGCAAGAGCCACTATACCGGCCACATTTTCCGTCCCGGCGCGGCGGCCGCGCTCCTGGGCGCCGCCTTCGATGAGATTGAAGAGGGGAATATTCTTCTTCACATACAGCACGCCCACGCCCTTAGGGGCATGGAACTTATGCCCGGACATGGAGAGCATGTCAATGTTCATCGTACCGACATTGATGGGCATATGCCCCGCGGCCTGAACTGCGTCCGTGTGGAAGGGGACGCCCTTTTCACGGCAGAGCGCGCCGATCTCGGCGATGGGCTGAACGGTGCCGATCTCGTTATTGGCGAACATGATAGTGACAAGGCAGGTGTCCTCCCGGATGGCGGCGGCCACGTCCTCGAGGCGGACAACACCGTCCTCATGGACGTCAAGCAGCGTTACCTCGTAGCCCTCTTTCTCCAGCTTCCTGAGAGTGTGCAGCACGGCGTGATGCTCAAATTTGGTGGAAATAAGGTGCTTTTTGCCTTTGCGGGCGCCGACCCTGGCGGCGGAAAGGATGGCCTGATTGTCTGCCTCGCTGCCGCCGGAGGTGAAATAGATCTCCTTAGGCTCCGCGCCGATGCAGTCGGCAACGGTCTTACGCGCATTGGCGAGCGCCTCAGTCGCGTGCTGGGCAAAGCCGTACAGACTGGAGGGGTTGCCGTACTCAGTGGTGAGGTAGGGGAGCATGGCGTCAAGCGCCGTTTTGCTGACGCTGGTGGTGGCAGCGTTATCTGCGTAAACAAACATCGTAATTAAGTCCTTTCGTAATGATTATATAGTACAAAAATTATATCCTATTAATTCAATGGGAATTATAGCACAGGGAAAATATTTGTCAATCCCTTTTCCATTTTGCGCCCGTGAGCAGGTCATTAAGCGTCACAGTGTCAAGGTAGGCGTTGGTAATATCGTCCAGCTCCTTCCACATGGGGATGGTCATGCAGGCGCCGGCGTGGTCGCAGCTTATGCTGCCGGCCTTGATGCAGGCCACGGGGGCGAGATTATCCTCAATGCAGCGCAGAATATCACCCACGGAGTACTCCTCCGGGCTGCGGCTGAGCTTATAGCCGCCCTCCTTGCCGCGGGTGCTCTCCACAAGCTCTGCCTTTTTAAGGCTGCTGACTATCATTTCAAGGTATTTCATTGAATAACCCTGCCGGTCGGCAATGGTTTTCAGGGAGATAAAGCCCTCCTCCCTGTGCTGGGCCAGATCCAGCATCACTTGCAGGGCGTAGCGGCCCTTGCTGGTAACATTCAAAGCCTCGCCTTCTTTCAAAATCGACTTTTAATTCCTATGTACTTAATCTACCATAAAATAAGTAGGAATTAAAGCCCTCTCGTGCGATTTCACCGGTATTTGCTGTGCGAAATTTGCACTGCAAACACGCAAATTGGGGCTTGCTTTATTTCGCTAATGTGATATTATAACAGCGTGATAAACAATCCGACTGGAGGAAAATAAAATGAAAAAGATAATTGCAATGCTTCTTGCTTTGGTTATGGTATTCGCGCTGTGCGCCTGCGGCAGCAAGGCCCCCTCAGAGAGTCAGGCTCCGGCAGAGAGCGAGGCCCCCGCAGAGAGCGAAGCTCCCGCCGAACCCGCCGCCGAGAGCGATTTGGCCTATGTTCAGGCGCAGGGCAAGCTGATTGTCGGAATCACGGATTTTGCCCCCATGGACTACAAGGATGACAGCGGCGAGTGGATAGGCTTTGACGCTGACATGGCGAAGGCCTTTGCCGAGTCCATCGGTGTAGATGTGGAGTTTATTGAGATCGTTTGGGATAACAAGATCATGGAGCTTGATGCAAAGGCCATTGACGCCGTCTGGAACGGCATGACCCTCACCCCGGAAGTCACCAACTCCATGGCCTGCACCGGCGCCTACTGCAACAACGCGCAGGTCGTGGTCGTCAAGGCCGATGTGGCCGACCAGTATCAGGATGTTGAGAGCCTTGCCGGGCTGAGCTTCGCGGTTGAGGCGGGCTCCGCCGGTGAAGCCGCTGCGACCGACGCGGGCCTTGACTTCATTGCCGTTGAAAGTCAGGCTGCCGCTCTTATGGAAGTTGCCGCAGGCACCTCCGATGCGTGCATAATTGACCTGCTGATGGCGGGCGCCATGATAGGCGAGGGCACAAGCTATCCCGACATGATCTACACCGTGCAGCTGACCACCGAGGAGTACGGCGCGGGCTTCCGTCAGGGCAGCGACCTTGCGGCGGCGCTGGATGCGTTCTTTGACGCGGCCTATGCTGACGGCTCTATGATGGAAATCGCCAACCGGTACGGCGTGCAGGAGTCCATCATTGCGCGGTAAATCAGAACAAAGCATTAAATAGAGTACAGCCTCCGGCGGGTTTTCCCGCCGGAGGCATACGGCTGTAAATACATAGAAGATGAGGTCTGCCCATGTTTCAAACCGTTGTCGCTTCACTCAACCAGGGCTTTGTAAAGTCTCTTGAAATATTTGCCCTTACGCTACTGGGCGCGGTACCGCTGGGCTTTTTGATAGCCTTTGGCAGCATGAGCCGGGCAAGGATCATCCGCTACCCGATAAGGTGTATTATCTGGATCATCCGCGGCACGCCACTTATGCTCCAGCTTCTTATTATATACTATTTCCCGGGTCTGCTGCTGGGCAACAACTGGTGGGGCAGCGGCTCGGCCGGGCGCTTTACGGCGGCAATGGTGGCCTTTATTTTCAACTACGCCTGCTACTTTTCGGAAATTTTCCGCAGCGGCATCGAGGGCGTGCCCCGGGGTCAGCGCGAGGCAGGGCAGGTGCTTGGCATGACCAACACCCAGATCTTCTTCAAGGTCACGCTCCTGCAGGTGATAAAGCGCATCGTTCCGCCCATGGCGAATGAGACTATAACGCTGGTGAAGGACACCTCTCTCGTGCGCGTTATCGCCGTTTACGAGATAATGTGGGACGGGCAGGCTTTTATCAAGTCCTCCGGTATAATCTGGCCGCTGTTCTTTACAGGCGTGTACTATCTGCTTTTCAACGGGATCTTGACGCTGCTGTTTGGCTGGATAGAGAAAAAGCTGGACTATTTCAAGGTATAAGGAGGGGAAGAGATGGCTTTGCTGGAAGTTAATGATTTGAGAAAGAGCTTTGGCTCGCTTCAGGTGCTCAAGGGCATCAGCTTCTCCATGGAAAAAGGGGAGACGCTGTCGATCATCGGCCCTTCCGGAGGCGGCAAAACGACGCTTTTGCGCTGCCTCAACTTCCTTGAAATTCCGGATGGCGGCACTATCTCCGTCTCCGGGGAGAGACTTTTTGACGCGGCGGACGAAAAGACCCTGTCCGAAAAGGAGATACGCCGCAACCGCCTGCATTTTGGGCTGGTGTTCCAGAATTTCAACTTGTTCCCTCAGTACACCGCGCTTGAAAATGTGGCTTTAGCGCCGAAGCTGCAAGCGCGCGAGCGGGCGGATTATAAGCAGAACCAGCGGGAGATAAACGCCGGGATCGACAAAAACGCGCAGAGGCTTTTGGAGCGCGTCGGGCTGGGGGAGAAAATGAATTTCTATCCACATCAGCTCTCCGGCGGGCAGCAGCAGCGCGTCGCCATCGCGCGTGCGCTGGCCTTGACCCCTGAGGTGCTGTTCTTTGACGAGCCGACCTCCGCCCTCGACCCGGAGCTTACCGGAGAGGTACTGGCGGTGATAAAGCGCCTTGCGAGCGAAAATATGACCATGGTGGTGGTCACCCACGAGATGGGCTTTGCCGAGGCGGTATCTGACAAGGTGCTGTTTATCGACGGCGGCCATATTGCCGAGCAGGGGAGTCCGGAGCAGGTGATAAAAAACCCCGCAAACGAGAGGACAAGACAGTTTCTGCGGGGATATGAAAAAGAGTAGAACCAAAAGCGGCGGGGATCTATTCCCCGCCGCAAGTTGTCGACAAAGGTCGACAACTTGAACGTTTATTCAGGGATATTAAAAATATCCCTGAATAAACCATAGATTGAACGCAGAAAGGGGATTCCCGTCCCTTCTCTGCACTCTCCCCATGCATATCTATAAACTGCCGGTAGCTTTGTCTACAGTCTATGGCGGGGAGCTATTCCCCGCCATTTTTGGCGCACATGGGAAAATCTGTAAAAACAGCGTATTGTGCGGGTAAATAGAGATTTTTCCGGGAATGATGAAAATATAAGTTGAATTTGTGCAAAGTAACGAAAATACAATAAGCATTGTTAAATCATTGACATCAGGTGAGGCAGACGATATAATCAGGGCAGAGTTGAACAGGAAGGCGGAATAAGCGCTCTGGTTCGGCTCATATATTTGAAGGATCATAAGGACAAAAAAGGAGAAGATTATGAAAAAGTTTGTTGCGATTATCCTTGCGCTGACCATGGTTTTCGCGCTCTGCGCCTGCGGTGCGAAGGAAGCGGACTACAAGCTGGGCATGGGCGTGTCTCTGAGCACTGACAGCTCTGATACAGGCAAGGCTCAGGTAGATGCTACTGTCGCCGCTGTTGTTACCGATGCCGCCGGCAAGATCGTTGCCTGCCGCCTTGATTGCGCCCAGAGCAAGATGGACGTCACCGACGGCGCGGTTGACACCGCCGCCGCCTTCAAGACCAAGATGGAGCTTGGCGCTGACTACGGCATGGTCGCCTACGGTAACGCCATCGCCGAGTGGGACGCTCAGGCAAAGGCTTTCGAAAGCTATGTTGTGGGCAAGACCGCTGCTGAGGTTGCCGGCATAGAGACTGTCACCAATGACTCCGGCCACAATGTTTCCACCGATGAGGCTCTGCTCGCCGGCTGCACCATGGACATCACCGCCTTCATCGACGCTGTTTCCAAGGCCTGCAATGACGCTAAGGGCGCCGCTTTCAAGAGCGACGGCAAGTTCACCCTCGGCGTTGCCGCCATCACCGCCGCTGACGAGTCCGAGGCCGCCACTGCCGATGCCGAGGGCGTTGTGAAGATGTACACCGAGTACGGCGCTGCCGTTGTCGGCGCTGACGGCAAGGTTCTCGCCGCCACCACCGACGCGACCCAGCCCCAGATCGCCATCAACGCCGCCGGCGAGATCACCGGCACTACCTTCAAGGGCACCAAGATGGAGCTTGGCGCTGATTACGGCATGGTTGCTTACGGCAACGCTGTTGCTGAGTGGGACGCTCAGGCCAGAGCCTTTGCCGACTACACTGTCGGCAAGACTGCTGCCGATATCCGCGGCATTGCTACCACTACCAATGACCATGGCTACACCGTGTCTGCAGATGAGACTTTGTATGCCTCCTGCACCATGAGCATTACCGGCATGATGGCCGTTATCGCTCAGGCTGTGGATTATGCCCGTTAAGGTCGAGTCATAGTATAAACACCAATTTATACGGAGTTCGCGGCGGCTGCCTATGCAGCCGCCGTCTGTAAAATGAAGAGAATTTTATCAATTATTCTTGCGGCGGCAATGACACTCAGCCTCGCCGCCTGTGCCCGGGAAGCGCCCAAGGCGGAGCCGCAGGGCAAAGCCTTTTTTGCGTATTTTGACACTGTTTCCTATGTTTATTCCTACGCGGAGGACAGCGTGGAGCAGTTCAGCGAGCGGGCAGAGCTGGTTTCTGGGGTTTTGGAAAAATACCACCGCATGTTTGACATCTACCATGAGTACACGGGTATGAACAACCTCTGCACGGTGAACCGTCTCGCGGGGGGAGAGCCGGTGGAGGTGGACAGGGAGCTCATAGACTTTCTGCTCTACGCCAAGGAGCTTTACACCCTTACAAACGGCGAAATGAACGTCATGCTTGGGGCTGTGCTCTCTCTGTGGCACGACTGCCGGGTGGCCGCCGAGAATGGGGAAGCCCGCCTGCCGGACGAACAGGAGCTTCTCGAAGCGGCCGGGCATACGGACATCTCCCTGCTGGAGATCGATGAGGAAAAGCTCACCGTGCGCATAAGCGATGAGCACTCTTCGATAGACGTGGGCGCGCTTGGCAAGGGCTACGCCACCGAGCGGGCAGCGCAGCAGCTTGAAGCGCAGGGCGTTTCGGGCTATGTGCTAAACATCGGGGGCAATCTTCGCATCATCGGCACAAAGCCTGACGGCAGCGGCTGGATCACCGGAATACGCGACCCGCAGAATGAGGGCGGGAGCATTGACCGGCGCCTGCTGTTGGCGGATATTTCCTGCGTGACCTCCGGCGTGTACGAGCGCTATTTCACGGTGGATGGCAAGCGCTACCACCATATAATTGATAAAGACACCTGTTACCCGGCAGCTTATTTTTCCTCGGTGACGGTGGTATCCGGTGACAGCGCTCTGGCTGACGCGCTGAGCACCGCCCTTTTCTGTATGCCCATTGACGAGGGCACGGAGCTTTTGAAGGGGCTGGACGCCGAGGCGCTTTGGATATTCCCGTCGGGAGAGATAGAGTACTCCGAGAATTTCTCGCAGTACATGGAATAGGAGGCAAAAAGTTTGAGTAAAAGCATTTCATCTCTTAAGCTGCCCCACTACAAGGGCACGGCGGGGCTAAGCTCCGTCCCCATCGCGGCACCACCCGAGGTGCTGCTGCCCATGAATATGCACCCGGGCGGGGCGGCTGTGCCCGTGGTGGAGGTGGGCGACTATGTGCGTGTCGGGCAGCTTATCGCAAGGGAAGAGGGGAGAAACTCTTCACCTGTCCATGCCAGCATTTCCGGCACGGTCACGGCGATAGAGCCCTATGACAACACCCTCGCCATCCGCATCAAGGGCGACGGCAAAATGGAGCTCGACCCCTCCGTCAAGCCCCACGACCCCAAGGATCTGGACGAGTTTTTGCAGCTTGTACGCGACAGCGGCATTGTGGGACTGGGCGGCGCGGCCTTCCCCCTGTGGGCAAGCTGGACGCCGTGCGCAAGGGCCCGATAAAGACGGTGCTTGTCAACGGCGCGGAGTGTGAGCCGTTTATCACCTCCGACCACCGCATGATGCTGGAAAACAGCGACCTTATCGTTGAGGGCGTGGAGCTGCTCAGGAAATTCCTCGGCAGTGAGGAGTTTATCATCGGCATCGAGAAAAACAAGCCTGACGCCATTGAAAAGCTCACAAAGGTCTTTGCCAATGACCCCGCCGTCACCGTCAAGCCCCTCAAGAGCGTCTACCCTCAGGGAGCAAAGCAGGTGCTGCTGTATAACGCCACCGGCAAGGTCGTGGGCGAGGGTCAGCGTCTTGCCTCCCTCGGCGTTATCATCATCAATGTCAGCTCTCTGGCTAAGATGGCGCTCTTTATCCGCACGGGTATGCCGCTGGTGGATAAGTATGTGACCGTGGACGGCTCTGCCGTCAAGTCTCCGAAGAATTTCATCATTCCCATCGGCACACCGACAAGCTATGTGATCGAGCAAGTGGGGGGCTTCTCCTGCGAGCCGGGTAAGGTGATTTTCGGCGGCCCCATGATGGGAAAGTGCATCAGCTCTCTGGACAGGCCCGTTATCAAGGCCACCAATGCCATTGTTGCCCTAAGTGAGAAAGATTCCCGGGCACTGGAGCCGACGACCTGTATCCACTGCGGCCGCTGCGCCAATGTCTGCCCCATCGGCCTTAACCCCACGATCTACGCCAAGGCCATGGAGAACGAGGACGAGGCGGAGCGCTTCGCGCTGCTGGATAAGAGCAAGGTGCAGCTTTGCATCGAGTGCGGCTGCTGCTCGTATGTGTGTCCTGCCCGCCGCCCGCTGGTGGACACCAACAAAAACGCCAAGCGTTTTGCGCGCAGCTATAAGGCCGCGCTTGCGGAAAAAGAAGGGGGGAAAAGCTAATGGATAAACTTATATCTTCCTCCGCGCCCCATATCCATACCCGCTCGACCAGCAGGAACATCATGCTGGACGTGGCGCTGGCGCTGCTGCCCGCCACTGTGGCGGCAGTTATCCTCTACGGGGTGCAGGCGCTGCTCGTCGTCCTCACATGCACAGTGAGCGCGGTGCTTGCGGAGCTGGTATTTAACCTCATCTGCCGCAAAAAGCAGACCGTGGGCGACCTGAGCGCCGTGGTCACGGGCTTGCTGCTGGGTCTTAATCTCAGCACGAATGTGGCGCTTTGGCAGTGCGCCGTCGGCGCGATATTCGCAATCGTTGTGGTCAAGTGCCTTTTCGGCGGGCTGGGTCACAACTTCGCAAACCCCGCCATCACCGGGCGCGTGTTCATGCTGCTGTGCTTCTCCTCCGTCGCGGGCGGCTCAATGCCCCAATATGCGGAGCTTCTGTCCACCGCGACTCCTCTTGAGCTGCTGCCTGCTGGGACGGCGGAGCTGCCTTCGCTGCTGGATATGTTCCTTGGTCTGAGAGGCGGCGCCGTGGGCGAGGGCTGCATCGTGGCTCTGCTCATAGGCTATGTGTATCTGGTGGCAAGAGGCGTTATAAAATGGTATGTACCCGCTGCTTTTGTGGGGGTTGTATTCGTGTGCTTTGCCGTTGCCACCGGGGACGTCGTTCTGGCTTTGTATGAGATCATGGCCGGCGGCGTATTCATCGGCGCTATCTTCATGGCGACCGACTATGTCACGACCCCGATAACAAACCTCGGCAAGATAGTGTTTGCAGTGGGCTGCGGCCTGATAACCTTTATTATCCGTTATTTCTGCGCGTACCCGGAGGGCGTGTCCTTCTCGATACTGGCGATGAATATTCTCACGCCCATGATCGAGCGCTTTACTGCCCGCAAGCCCTTGGGAGGTGGTTGATATGACAAGAAACGAGAAATTAAAGTCCGCTCTGGTCATGGTGCTTGTGTTTGCGGTGTTCGCGCTGGCTCTGACAGGTATGAATATCGCCCTCGCCCCGGCCATTGAGCGCAGCGCGGCAGCCGGGGAGCTTGCCCCGCTCTACGCTGTCATGCCCGATGCCGCCGGCTTTGAGCCGCTGTACACCGCGGCTGACCCGGCTTCCTCCGGCCTGACCGGTGTGTCCGACAAGGTGCAGGGCGTGTACGCCGAGACAGGCGGCGCAGGCTATGTGCTGCTGCTCTCCACCTCCGAGGGCTACACCAAAGAGCCGATAGGCATCACCATGGCGGTGGACGCCGAGGGCAAAATCTCCGGCGTGGAGATCAGCGCCTATCCCGAGACCAAGGAGCTTGGCGCGGGATATATGGACGGCTATCTGGGTCAGGATTCAACACTCGCTGCAGTGAGCCTCGTCTCCGGCGCGACTTACAGCTCCTCCGCCATCCGCGGAGCGATAGAGGCGGGCTTTGCCGCCCTTATCGACAATGAGCTGGTGGGTGCGGGCGTCAAGGGCGACGCGCAGCTTCTTGAGGAGCTTATGCCTATGGCGTTTTCCGGCATGGCAAACTCCGCCGGTATCGCCCAGTATGAGGAGCAGGACATCTCCGCCGCGGGCTATACCTATATCCAAAAGAGCATGAAGGCGCTGACCGGCACTGCCATGGCCTACATCGTCAAGGACGGCGAGGCGAGCTATCTTGCGCTGTGCAACTGCGCGGGCGGCTGCAAGGTCGTGGATGTTGAGGGCAATGATGTTACCGCCGATGTCCCCGCCATTGTCGACGAGGCGAAGGCCGATGCCGCGAAGAACATCGCGTCCAATACCGAGAGCGACTACGCGAAGTTTGCAAGAATGGTCGGAGATAGAGATACGGATAATACCGCTCTGCTTACCGCGCTGCCGATGGAGGATATCTTCAGCAGCATCACCGGTGTTTACAGCATCACAACTGCTGACGGCGCTCAGTTCTATGGCTTTGTGTCCACCGGCTTTGGATACAGTAATATGCCCTTTGTGACCTACTATATCCTCGATGAAAACGGCGCGATAACCGCTATGGACGCGGACGAACTGATACTCATAAAGGAATATTTCACAGCCTATGAGCTTGATGAGCCTTCTTATAAGGCGGGCTTTGCCGGAGTTACGGCTGAGAGCTTTACCGGCGAGCAGGCGCTCATCAGCGGCGCGACCGTCAGCAGCGACGCCGTCAAGACGGCGGTGAACGATGTCTTTGCCGCATTTGACCAGCTCATGAAGAACGGAGGCGTGGAAGCATGAAGGAAAATAAATTGACCGCGCTTATCGCGGAAGATCCGGTTTTTGCCCTGTTTCTGGGCGCTTGCCCCGCTATTGCCGCCACGCGGGATATTAAGTCCGCGCTCGGCATGAGCGCCGCCGTGCTTTCGGTGCTGCTCATCTCCACAGTGGTGCTGGGGCTTATAAAAAAGCTCGTCCCCGCCGGGGCGAGGACACCGGTAACGGTGCTTGTTACGGCGGGCTGCGCCGCTGCCGTGCAGCTTTTGATGCAGGCATTCCTGCCCAGCGCCTACCAGCTTTTGGGCGTGTATGTGGCGGTGCTGGCGGTGAACCTGCTGGTATTCTGCATCGGTGAGCGCGCCGGGAGCAGACCCTTCGGCGCTGCGGTTTTGGACGCGCTGCTGACAGGTCTTGGCTTTGCCGCCGCCGCGCTTGTGACCGCCGCCATAAGAGAGCTTTTTGGCGCGGGCAGCTTTGCGGGCTTGACAGTGCCGTTTTTCGAGACTTATAATATGCCCATACTCCGTCAGGCCACCGGCGGCATCGCGGTGTTTGCGATAGTGCTGGCGGTCGTCAACGGCATCTGCCCCAGACACAGCCTGCCCGGCGGCTTTACCGCTGAAGCGGCGGGGGCTGCGGATAACGGAAAGGAGGCCGAGTAAGCTATGACTATCGGAGCTTTGCTGCTTATAATGGTCGGCGGCGTGTTCGCCAGCAACTTTGCCCTTGAGCAGTTTCTCGGGCTGACGCCTTTTCTCGGCTTCAGCGGCAAAAACGCGAAGAGCTTTACCATGGGCCTGTGCGTCACGGCGGTCATGCTTCTGACGACGGCGGCGGCCTGGGTGCTGGAGAGCTTTGTCCTCGCCCCGCTTGCCCTCGGCTATCTGCGCGTGCCGGTTTTTGCGGCACTGGTGCTGTGCTTTGCCTATCTGCTGGGGTGGATATTCAAAAAGGCCGGCAAAGAGGGGCTTGGCAGGTATTTCCCCCTCGTTGCGCTCAACAGCGCGGTTCTGGGCGTTGCGGTCATCACCGTCACCGCAGGCTGCGCCATCGCCGAGGCGCTGTTCACGGCTCTCGGCGCGGGGCTCGGTTTTGCGCTGATGATGCCCGTTATGCAGGGCGTTATCGGCAGAATAGATGTAAAGCACGTGCCCAAGGCCTTTCAGGGGCTGCCGGTGTACCTGCTGGCCGCGTCTATAATTTCTATGGTATTGGTCGCATTCAAATGAAAGAGCGTTTTGCCGGTAAAAAGCATATCGCGGACTTGTGCCTTATCCTTGGGCTGCTGCTCATAGCAGGGCTTTTATACCTGCTGCTCACCGCCGGAGGCAGCTCCGGCGCGTGGGCGGTGGTACGGGTAAACGGAGAGGAGATCGCCCGCTATTCCCTTGCGGAAAACGGGGAGTATCCCCTCAATGGCGGCACAAACACCCTCGTCATTCAGGACGGGCAGGCCTGGCTGTGTGATGCCGACTGCCCGGACAAGCTCTGCGTGAAACAGGGCAAGATAAAATACGATAACCAGTGCATCACCTGCCTGCCGAATCGACTTACCGTGACCCTTGAGGGAGCGGAAAAGGGCGGCGCTGAGCTGGTTGTGGGGTGACTGTATGAAAACCGGCAAATTGACCGTGCTTGCGCTGGTGACGGCGCTGGCAATGGTTCTGTCTTTTATAGAGAGCCAGATCCCCGCGTTTGTGGCCGTGCCCGGCGTAAAGGTGGGCCTTGCAAATATTGCGGTGGTCTTTGCCCTGTATAAGCTGGGCTGGAAGGCGGCGGGGGCGGTGTCCCTCGTGCGCGTGTTCACGGTGTCGCTGCTCTTCGGCTCGGTGATGAGCCTGTTTTACAGCGCCGCCGGGGCTGTGCTCAGCCTTATCGGCATGGCGCTGCTCAAGAAGACGGAGCGCTTTTCCTGCGTGGCAGTGAGTGTGGCGGGCGGTGTGCTGCACAATGTGGGGCAGATCGCCATGGCCTGCGTCCTGCTGGAGACCAATATTATAAAATACTACCTTCCGGTTCTCATCCTTACCGGCACTATCGCCGGTATAGTTGTCGGCATCGCCGGGGGAGAGCTGGTAAAAAGGATAAAAATCAAAGAGTGAAAAAGCTCCCGGCGTATACCGGGAACTTTTTCTTTATTTTTTCGGCGTTTTGGGTTATAATCCCATAGACTAAAGAAGGAGGATGCTACAATGAAGCAGTATTTTGAGATAGTCGATGTTATGGCGCGCGAGATCTTGGATTCCCGCGGCAATCCCACCGTTGAGGTAGAGGTGACGCTGGATAACGGCATCATCGGCAGAGCCGCCGTGCCCTCCGGGGCTTCCACCGGTATGTATGAGGCCTGCGAGCTGCGCGACGGGGACGCTTCCCGTTATAACGGCAAGGGCGTGACTTTGGCGGTGGAGAATGTCAACAGCGAGCTTGCCGAGGCGCTGGTGGGGCTCAATGTGCTTGACCAGACCTCCATTGACAAGATGCTCATTGAAATAGACGGCACGCCTAACAAGACCCGCCTTGGCGCAAATGCCATTTTAGGCGTGTCCCTCGCCTGCGCGAAGGCGGCGGCGGAGGCCGTGGGCACAGGGCTTTATAACTATATCGGCGGCGTCAACGCCAAGACCCTGCCCGTGCCGATGATGAATGTGCTTAACGGCGGCGCGCACGCGACCGGCTCCAATGTGGACATTCAGGAGTTCATGATAATGCCGGTTGGCGCGGAGAATTTCCGCGAGGCGCTGCGTATGTGCGCGGAGGTTTTCCACGCGCTCAAGAAGGTCGTCCCCGCCTCAGGCGTGGGTGATGAGGGCGGCTATGCCCCGAATCTTGACAGCGATGAGGACGCGCTCAAGGCGCTGGTCGCGGCGATGGAAAAGGCGGGCTACACCCCCGGTGAAGACTTCATGATAGCCATTGACGGCGCGGTGAGCGACTGGTATGACGAGAATGACAAGTGCTACCACCTGCCGAAGCGCGGCACGGTAATGACAAGCGAGCAGATGGTGGATATGTGGGAGGGCTTTGTCAACAAGTACCCCATCATCTCCATCGAGGACGGCATGGGAGAGAACGACTGGGAGGGCTGGCAGCTTATGACCGAGCGCCTCGGCAGCCGCATCCAGATAGTGGGCGACGATCTTTTTGTCACCAACACCGAGCGCATTAAGAAGGGCATCGAGCTCAAGGCCGCAAACTCCGTGCTTATAAAGCTCAACCAGATAGGCACGCTGACCGAGACGCTGGACGCTATCCAGATGGCCCACCGCGCAGGCTGGACGGCAGTCGTCTCCCATCGCTCCGGCGAGACGGAGGACACCACCATTGCCGACATCTCCGTTGCCGTCAACGCCGGGCAGATAAAGACAGGTGCGCCCTCAAGAACTGACCGTGTCGCGAAGTATAACCAGCTGCTGCGCATCGAGGAGGAGCTTTTTGATGCTGCCCAATACCCCGGCAGAGAGGCTTTTTTCTCGATTAAATAAAAATTAGCAAATATGTATAAAACCTCCGCTTGCAGGAAAGAATAGGCACATACCTAAGCAATCACCTATTACAGCAAACGGAGGTTTATTCTATGAACAGCAACAGTTCCGGCAGAAAGCTGGAAGGATTTTTCAACGGAAAGGGCTTCTACATAGTCCTTTTCCTGTGCGCCGCGGTTATCGGCGTTTCCGCCTGGGTCATGGCGGCAGGGAACGAGACTATGGCAGACGAGAAAAACATCGGCTCCGTCCGCATGGAGAACAGACGGGTGGAGACCATTATTGTCCCCTCCGCCGAGACGGAGCCCGTTCTTCAGGAGCAGCCTGAGGAGACGGCACCTATCGTCAACGACGAGGGCCTTAACCAGACGCAGGATTCCGCGGCTCTTGAAGGGGATGCCAGTAAGGTCTGGCGTGAGGGCGACACCATGGAAGTAGCGGCACCGCTCTATGCCTGGCCCGTCACAGGCGAGGTCAGCCGCAGCCACGATTTGAGCAATTTGAGCTATGACAACACCATGAAGGATTGGCGTACCCATAGCGGTATTGATATTTTGGCTCCCGTGGGCACGGCTGTCACAGCTGCTCACGCCGGCTCCGTTGAGAGCGTCGAGAACGATGAGCTTATGGGTACGGTGGTCACCGTCAGCCACGGCGACGGGGGACGCACCGTATATGCAAACCTCGACCCGGCGGTCTCCGTGGCCGTGGGCGACTGGGTGGAGCCCGGCAGCCCCATCGGCACCGTGGGCAGCACCGCCATCTGCGAGGTGAGCCAGGAGGCGCATTTGCACTTTGCCATCACTGTAAACGGCGAGGGTGTAAACCCGCTCAATTATCTGCCAGCGTAATATACAAAAAATCTCCGCGCCCGTGGCGTGGAGATTTTTTGTTTTATAATACTCGCATAAGACCCAGGATCAGCAGATGCGCGGGGTAAAAGATGTAGAAGAACCATTTGAAAAAACCCCGGCCCCGCCGCGCTCGCTGACCGTTATACAGGTACACGATACATATGCCCGAAAGGGCGATGCCCGCCATACCGGCAAGGGTATTGGCGATGTTTTTGCCGGTGGACAGGGCGCCTGAGAAGCCCACGTATTGATAAAAGCCAAAGAACAGCATGGATAAAATAAAACTCAGCTCTATTCGCTGCTTATCGCCCTTTGCCCAGACGAAAAGCACCGTGAACATCGGCGCGAACACGCCCCAGTCAGAGAAAAGAGAGATGAGCGTCAAACCGGCCACGGCTGCGAGCTTCAGCGCAGGGCTTTGCAGCTTGTCAAGGACGAGAATGATGAAAAAACACAGCAGCAGGGTGAACATCATGTTCATGCCGGTGAAACGGAGGGCACTCCCGGTGGAAAACGCCAGACAATAGGGCAGCTCCGACAGCAGAGCGAACAGGCCAAGGCGCAGGGCGTAGCGCCTTTTGGAGCGGGTATAGCCATAGCCCTCCACCAGAAAATAACACATGGTGATAGCGGTGAAGTAACCGATGTTGATAAAAAGCATCCACAAGGGGCTGCCGAAGGACAGAAAAATGTTGCCAATGTGGTTTAGAAGCATTGTGAACATGGCTATGTATTTTATCGCGTCCCGGCTGAGAGGACGGGTGCGTTCCGTGCTGCCCATGGCGGCCTCCTTTTATGACATGATAAGCAGACGGGAGTCGAACCATACCGCCCGTCGGCGGCTAATTTAGCCGCTTTTTCCTCTTTTCGTTTTGATGGGCGACAGCCCATCTGCAACTCAAAAAGAAAAAATCAATCAAAATTAACTCGCCGACGGGTGCTTCGCAGTTTTAACAGAGCAAATTTTTCTCAAGACGAGGCAAGCGGCGCAGGGAATATCCGTTGATATTGCCAAGCCACTTAACGATGTATTGGGGAAAATTGGCCTGTTAAAACCGGCATGGTTCGACTCTCGTCTGCTTAAGCAATTGCGGCGCTTCCCGCGCCGCAATTGCTTAGTTCTTTATTTATACAGCACGAGGGCGATGGCTTCAAGCGTTTCATCGCGTCTGTTTATCAGGCTGTGCCCCTCGCCGTCATCCACAAAGGTGACGTCTCCGGGGCGGACGGTGACTATCGTGCCGTTGTCGTTATATTCACCCTCGCCCTTGAGAATGTAATATACCTCGCCGTCGCCCTTATGTATATGCCAGCCGACCTCGCAGTCCTTTTCCAGATACAGGTGACTGAAAACACGACCCTTGCTGTACAGCTCGTCCGCGTCCTCGCGGATATTGCGCATTTTTGCCTGCCCCATGCCGTTGAACATCTGCTTAACTACAAAGTTTCTTTCATTTTCGTGTCTTATCATAATAATCTCCATTCTGCCGCATATCCGGCAGCACAAAAAAGTAAATTGGCATTTCCATACGCGGCTGAATGGAAATCACCCGGTATGTTCTGCGGTTGCCGCTTCAGAGGCGAGCGGCACGCCGTTTTTGATCAGCAAATATCTTAGATCACATTCCCAATTCTTCGTCAATAAGGATGACCTGTGTGCTCATGCCCATCATCGGCCCCCAGTAGACAAGCAGCGCGTTGCATATGCGCGAGGGCATACGGCAGTCGTGGCATTTGCCGTCAATGCGGCAGGGATTATTGTTGTCAAAGCGAAGATTATTCTGCGTCGCCGCCACATTGCGGGCGCGGTAGAGGGCGGAGTCAAAATCTGGGCAGAGCTTATTCGTGCCCGCCACGATAAACAGCCGCTTGCTGCCGTAAACCTGCCCGGCAAGGCGGTTGCCCCTGCCGTCGATATTGAGGATCTCGCCAGTCTCGGCAATGGCGTTGGCGCTGCTGATGTACACGGGGGCTGCGTTGGCCTTTTCAATAGTCTCCGCGCCGGGAACCTTCCAGTGCCAGTACACGGTGTTATTTTCGCAGAGCTTTTCATAAAGACCCAGCTGATCGGCAGTCTTGCTGCCGCCGATACCGACCTCGGTGCCCTTTATCTCGCCGCAGAGATAGTCCGCGGCTTCCGCTCCGGTGGCAAAATGCTTCACGGTGAAGCCGCGAAGCTCAAGATTTTTTATGGTTTTTTCAATGTTCACCTAAAAACACCTCCTGTTTTCGATATTCTATCAAAAACAGGAGGCTATTTCAAGCTCTTATAGATCTAATGCCTGAGCAAGCTCCTTTGCCGAGAGCGCAAGCTCCTTTGCAAATTCCGCGTCAGCGGAGGATACGGCGATGCGTATTGCGGAGACATCGGCCCGGGGAGCTATGCGGAGCTTATAGTTTTGCCCCACAAGCTGTATACCGTTTCCGTAGTCAGCGCCCATATCCAAAACCAGCTCCGACAATGCGCCCATAAGCTCCGCCCGGCTGCGGCAGGAGCAGAGCTGCACGGCGTCAGCCTCCGGCTCAGGCTCGGTACCGTCTGCCGCCTGAGCGGGAGAGAACTGGGCGGGCAGGTCGATCTTGAGCCTGCCCTCAAGCGCGTCCACGCAGCACTTGTAGTAGGACAGGGGGCTGCCGACATCGCACCAGTAGCCCTCCATGGGAACGCCCAGAAGCAGTGCGTCCTCCCGCAGCAGCAGGGGGAAAAGGTCTTTGGCAAAGTCAAAACGCTGCCCCTGCGGCACTTTTTCCATGGCCTTGGGGGAGAGAATATATATACCGGTGTTCACAAGATCGGTGACTACCCGACCCCAGAGGGGCTTTTCTATAAAGGCGCGTACCCTGTCCTCGCCGTCTGTCACAGCAAGGCCGTAGCTCAAAGGCTCCGGGTGACGGTAGAGCGCCAGGGTCACGGCTGCGCCGCGCTGCCTATGAGCCTGCATAAGTGCCGCAAGGTCAAAATCACAGGCAGCGTCCCCGCTGATAACGAGAAAGTCTTCATCGCCGTAAAAATCCGCGCAGTTTTTGACACCGCCGGCGGTGCCCAGCGGCTCCTCCTCCACCCGGTATTGGAGCTTTACGCCCAGACGGCTGCCGTCGCCGAAGCAGTCAATGATATCCTGCGCCCGATACTTCACCGCCGCGCAAATATCCGTAAAGCCGCAGGCCTTGAGCAGCAGAAGGATGTGCTCCATCATGGGCCTGCCCAGAAGGGGCACCAGAGGCTTCGGCAGTTCACCGGTCACGGCCTTCAGGCGCGTTCCCTCGCCGCCCGCCATTATCACAGCTTTCATGGTTTCACCTCAAATCGATCATGGTTTTATTATCTGCCTCAAAAGAGAAATTATTTGTTGTAATGCGTGGGGAGTTTTGGTATAATAAAATATCAAAAATGGGGTAATTTGGATTTTTCAGCAGGAGGTACTTGGCAATGAAGCTGAACAAGAACATTAAAAGACTGGTGGAGCCGGGTGTGCGGCTGCACCTGTTCTTTCTGGTGCTTTTTGCTGTGGCGACGCTTGTGTTCCGGCAGTTTTATCTTGCCGCCGCAGAAGGACTTATTATTCTGCTGCTGATAATCTACACGCTTATTGTCCGCAGCCAGAATGAAAAGCAGCTTGCCGCTTATATAGAATCCATCACCTATGACACGGAAAACGCCAAAAACAACACCCTGATGAATTTCCCCCTGCCGATAGCAGTTTTCCGGTTGGACGATTCCCGCATCGTCTGGGGCAATGAGATGTTTTTCGACTTGTGCACCGCGAAGGCTGCCAGACTCGACGCACGTATAACGGACGTGGTGCCGGATTTCTCGGGCAAATGGCTCATGGAAGGAAAAGACCTATATCCCGGGCTTATCGAGGTGAACGGCAGAAAATTCCGCCTGCACGGGAACCTTATCCGCTCGAAGGACGCGGATAAGGACAGCGCTTTCATGGGTATAACCTATTGGGTGGATGTTACAGAATATGAGGATATCCGCGTCGAATATGAAAGCTCCCGCCCGGTTCCGGCGATAATCGCCTTTGACAATCTGGATGAGCTTATGCGCAACCAGCCCGACAAGGTGAAAAACGATATACGCGAGGCTGTGGAGGACAGGCTCCAGCAATGGAGTGATAATTACAAGGGGCTTTTCCGCCGCTATGACAGAGACAGATATATTGCCGTGTTTGAAAAACGTGCGGTGGAGCTTATGAAGCAGGACAAGTTCTCCGTTATAAAGGATATGCACCAGGTGATCAGTCCCACCGGGATAGAGGCATCCATCAGTATTGGCCTTGGAGAGGACGGACAGACGCTGGCGGAAGGGCTGCAGTTTGCGGATATGGGCATTGAGCTTGCCCTTTCAAGAGGCGGCGATCAGGCGGTCATCAAAAACCGGCTGAGCTTTGAGTTTATCGGCGGCAGGGGCTTTGAGGTCGAAAAACGCACCAAAGTCCGCTCCCGCGTTATGGCAAATACCCTTGCGGAGCTTGTGCGCGATTCGTCCAGGATTCTGGTTATGGGCCATAAATTCGCGGACCTTGACTGTGTGGGCGCGGCTGTGGGCATGTGCTGTCTGGCAAGAAAATGCGGGGTGAAATACGCCATCGTTATTGACGGCAACAGGGGCTCCGCCAATTCCCTCGTGGAGCGTATGCGCCGGGAGCCGGAATATAAGGACGCGTTTATCAGCCCGCAGGAGGCCATGCTCCGGGCCGATGGACGTACACTGCTCGTGGTCGTTGACACGAACCGCCCCGAGCAGGTAGAGGACTCCGATCTGCTGGCCGCCTGCAACAGGGTGGCGGTGGTCGATCACCACCGGGTGGCAGCGACTTATATACAAAACGCTGCGCTGGGCTTTATCGAGCCCTACGCCTCCTCTGCCAGCGAGCTTGTGGCGGAGGTCTTGCAGGAGGTGGCGGAACAGACCGATCTTCTGCGCTGCGAGGCGGAGGCAATGCTCAGCGGCATAGTGCTGGATACCAAGAGCTTCGCCCTGCGCACCGGAGAGCGAACCTTTGACGCGGCGGCGTTCCTGCGCCGGGCAGGGGCAGACACTGCCGAGGTCAAGAAGCTCTTCCAAATGGATATGGACTCCACGGTGGCAAGATATAAAGTGCTTCAGGCGGCGCAGCTATACAGAAATGTTGCCATCGCGGCGCCAAAGGAGCCGCAGACGAGAGTGGTGGCGGCTCAGGCGGCGGATGAGCTTTTGAATATCGCCGGGGTAGAGGCATCCATTGTGGTGGCACCGGACGGCAAGGGCAGCTCCTTCGCCTCCGCCCGCTCAATCGGAGAGCTGAATGTGCAGATAATAATGGAAAAGCTGGGCGGCGGCGGCAATTGCAGCGCGGCGGCGGCCCAGTTTGCCGGTATTGCGCCGGAAGAGGCGGTGAAGAGAGTTTACACCGCCATAGACGAATATTTAGGGTAAGCATACAGGAGGAAAAACAATGAAAGTCATATTCAATGTTGATGTTAAGGGTCAGGGCAAAAAGGGCGAGATGAAGGAAGTCTCCGACGGGTATGCGCGCAACTACCTGCTGCCCCGCAAGCTCGCGGAAGAGGCTACCGCGGACAACATAAACGCCATGAAGCTGCGCGATAAGGCAAAGGCAGCCCAGATAGCCAAGGAAAAAGCTCAGGCAGAGGACTACGCAAAGCAGCTCTCCGCGGTGCAGGTCGTGGTGAAAGCCAAGGCCGGCGGCGCGGGCAAGCTCTTCGGCGCGGTAACCTCTCAGGAGATAAGCCGTGCGCTCAAGGAGCAGTTTGACATGGATATTGAGAAGAACAAAATCGTTCAGGCCGAGCCTATAAAGACCTTCGGCAGCTTTTCTGTGAAGGTAAAGCTCGGTTATGAGGTCAGCGGCACGGTGAATCTGCTGGTCGTTGAGGGATGATTTTTTGAGCAAACGCTGAGCAGATCACCCCTGACGGTTTGCTCGTCGTTTACTTCTGAAAGGAACTTTTGGTTATGGACGAACTTCTGGGAAGGAAGATACCCCACTCCGCCCCCGCCGAACAGGCGGTGATAGGGTCTATGCTCATAGATCCACGGTGTATCCCCGAGGTAATGGAAAAACTCAGCGCGGATGAGTTTTATATAAAGCTCAACCACGATATATATGAGACGGTCTACTCCATGTTTGCCTATGGGCAGACTATCGATCCCGTGACCGTGCTTGACCAGATGAAGGTCAGGGGCGTGTATCAGGAGGGAAACGACGAGTATCTGGCTCAGGTCATGCGCCTGACGCCCACGGCGGCCAACGTGCTGGAATACGCGGCCATCGTCCGGGACAGGGCACTGCTGCGCCGTCTCGCGGAGACCGCCGATGAGATAAACGAGATGGTCTACGAGGGCAGCGGAGAGGCGGACACCATGCTGGAGGCTGCCGAGCGGCGGATATACGCCCTGCGTCAGGGCCGAAATGTGGGCGGGCTTATGCCCATATCCACGGTGGTGCAGGATGTGTTTGACAAGCTCTCGGAGACTGCCGCCTCAGGCAGCAGCATACCGGGCTTGTCCACGGGTTTGCCCGACCTCGACAGGACTATCCTGGGTCTTAACAGGTCTGAGCTCGTGCTCATTGCAGCAAGACCCGGCATGGGCAAGACGAGCATCGCCTTGAATATCGGCCTGAACGCGGCTATGACGCTGGGAAAGACCATCGCCATCTTCTCCCTCGAAATGTCGAGGGAGCAGCTGACCATGCGCTTCCTCTCAAGAGCCGCCATGGTGCCTATGCAAAACCTGCTTACAGGTCAGCTTACGGAAAATCAGTGGCGCGATGTGGCGGACGCAGCCCAGACCCTCAGCACCACGGATATCCGCATTGACGATAACCCCTCGCTGACGGTTTCGGATATGAACGCCCAGTGCAGGCGCATACCGAACCTTGATCTGGTGATAATAGACTATCTCCAGTTGATGCAGTCGGCGGGCAGCGGGCACTCCTGGTCAAACGAGAGCCGCACCCAGGCCGTGAGCGATATCAGCCGTATGCTCAAGATAATGGCAAAGGAGCTGAATATCCCAGTGGTGTGCCTGTCCCAGCTGTCCCGTGCCAACGAGGGCAGACAGGACAAACGCCCCATGCTCTCCGATCTGCGTGAGTCCGGCGCTATCGAACAGGACGCCGATGTTGTCATAGGTCTTTACAGAGATGGGTATTATAATAAGGAGAGCGAAAACCCGAACCTAGCCGAGGCGATAGTGCTGAAAAACCGCAAGGGTGCCACTGGCACTGTGCAGCTAAGCTGGCTGCCGGAGTATACCTCTTTCGGCTCGGTTGAACACCGCAGAGAAGATGAATTTTGAGCTTATCTCAAAATATAATATGCTCCCCGAAGGCAGCCGCGTGCTCTGCGCCGTCTCCGGCGGGGCGGACTCAATGTGCCTGCTGCATCTGCTGTTTTCGAAACGGCGGGAGCTGGGCATTGAGCTTTTTGCCGCCCATTATGAGCATGGCCTTAGAGGAGCGGAGTCGCTGGCTGAGGCGGAGTTCGTGAGCGCGTGGTGCGCTGAGAACGGCATACCCTGCATCGTTGAACACGGAGATGTGGCGGCTTATGCCAGGGAAAAAGGAGCGGGCACCGAGCAGGCCGCAAGAGAATTGAGATACGGCTTTCTCAGCCGCGCGGCGGAGGAGCTCCGCTGCGACAGGATAGCTACCGCCCACAACGCCGACGATAACGCGGAGACTATTATTTTCAATCTCTGCCGGGGCACCGGCGGAGCGGGCCTGAGAGGCATACCTCCGGTGCGCTTAAACATTGTCCGTCCGCTGCTGGGCTGCACCAGAGCGGAGATAGAAGAGTATTTGCGCGAAAACTCTGTCCCCCATGTTGAGGACAGCAGCAATATGACCGACGATTACAGCCGCAATCTTATCCGCCACAGGGTCATGCCCGTGCTGCGGGAATTAAACCCTGCCATGGCCGCGGCGGCAAACAGAGCGGCGGAGCTTTCCCGGCAGGACGAGGACTGTCTCGATGCTTTGGCCGGGGAGTTTATAGAGCGGCATTTTGATGGAGAGAGCCTGCCTCAGAAGGAACTTAGGCAACTGCACCCGGCAATAGCGTCCAGAGTGCTGCGAAGGCTATGCGGCGGCAGCCAGAGCATGGCGTGCACCGAGCGAGCCATGAGCCTGCTCGAGGGAAGCGAATATGCCGAGGCGGATATAAGCGGCAGACGGATAAGGCGGGAGCGGGGGCGCATATACTTTAATGAAGCCCCAGAAGTCAGCATCAGCCCCCGACGGCTCATACCCGGGCAGACGCTTGAAATACCGGAACTGAACCTGCGCCTGAGAAGCGAAATTTGCCGTCAGGAGACAGAAATTAACGACTTGTTCAAAACTTGCGCCTTTTATTATGACAATATATGTGGTAATATTATCTGCACCGGCAAATTTGACGGGGACAGGCTGCGGCCACTGGGGAGGGGCTGCACAAAAAGCCTGAAGAGCCTGTTTGCCGAGAATAAGATGACCCGGCAGCAGCGCCAGACCGCGCTGGTTTTCAGGGACGATGACGGTATCCTCGCTGTACGCGGGCTGTGCATCGCCCAGCGCGCCGCGGCAAGAGCCGGAGACAAGATAATTCGCATTTATTTTGAAAATACTGATAATATAGAAACTGGGAGACAATAGCATGGGTGAGATGGAAAAAGATATCCAAAGCGTTCTGCTCTCCGAAGAGGAGATACAGAGAGAGGTGGCCAAGATAGGCGCGCAGATTTCCAAAGATTTTGCGGGCAAGGAGCCTATATTTGTGGGCGTTTTGAAGGGCTGCTTCATTTTTATGGCGGATCTGATGCGCTATGTGACTATTAACTGCTCCATGGACTTTATGGCGGTATCCTCATACAGCGGCACCACCTCCACGGGCGCGGTGAAGATAAACAAAGACCTGAGCGAGGATATCGAGGGCAGGCACCTTATACTGGTGGAGGATATTCTGGACTCCGGTGTGACGCTCAATTATCTCAAAAACTATCTCATGGTGCGCCGCCCCGCCTCCATTACCATTGCCACCCTTATGGATAAGCCCGCCCGCCGCAAGGCGGATATCTATGCGGACTATTCCTGCTTTGAGATACCCGACGCTTTTGTGGTAGGCTACGGGCTGGATTACAATGAGAAATACCGCAACCTGCCGTATATCGGCGTGCTTAAACCGCAAATTTATTCGTGAGGCGATATGCGCTCATGAAAAGGATGTGAAATCTGTTTGAAACCCCAACGCAACAGGACAAGAGATCTTGGCTTTTATATCCTGATAATGGTCATCATGATAGCCGTCATTTTCACTCTGACCCGGGATGTGGACAGCAATAAGATCGAAAACTATTCTGACCTGGCGGATCTTTTCAATGAGGAGAAGGTTCAGTCCTTTATCACAAAGGACAACGAGATACAGCTCACCCTTCGCACTGAGGATCCCGAGGTAACAGAACAGAAAAGCTATGATATGTACAGCTTCTCCGTGTTCTATTCGGATTTCTCCGACCTGATAAAGGAGCAGTACGAAAGCGGCGTTCTGGAGAAGTACGACTATACCCCGAGTGCTGTGGTGCCCTGGTGGGCAAGCTTCCTGCCCTACCTTGTTATCATGGTTGCGGCGATGGCGCTGTGGTATGTGATGATGAACAAGGCCAGCGGCGGCGGAGCGGGCGGCGTTGCCAAGTTCTCCAAAGCGCGCACGAGGCTCGGCAGCGAGGAGAAAAACAAAAAGACCTTCGCTGATGTCGCGGGCTGCGAGGAGGAGAAGGAGGAGCTGGCGGAGATCGTCGATTTCCTCAAAGATCCCAAGCGTTATACTGCCATGGGCGCGCGCATACCAAAGGGTGTGCTGCTCGTCGGCCCCCCGGGAACCGGTAAGACTTTGCTTGCAAAGGCTGTGGCGGGCGAGGCAAACGTACAGTTTCTGTCCATCTCCGGCTCCGACTTTGTGGAGCTGTATGTGGGCGTCGGTGCGGGCCGTGTGAGGGATCTCTTCGAGCAGGCCAAGAAGGTCGCCCCCGCGATAATCTTTATCGACGAGATCGACGCTGTCGGCCGTCAGCGCGGCAGCGGTCTCGGAGGCGGTCACGATGAGCGCGAACAGACGCTCAACCAGCTGCTGGTGGAGATGGACGGCTTTGGCAATAACGAGGGCGTTATAGTCATGGCGGCCACAAACCGTGCGGATATTCTGGATTCGGCGCTGCTGCGCCCCGGCCGTTTTGACAGACAGGTGTATGTGGGTCTGCCCGATATCCGCGGCAGAGAGGCTATCCTCAAGATCCATGCAAGAGACAAGCAGCTTGGAGACGATGTTGACCTTAACAGCATCGCCAAGGGTACCCCGGGCTTTGCCGGGGCTGATCTTGAAAACCTGATGAATGAGGCGGCGCTGCTGGCTGTGCGCCGCAGGCACCGTTTTATCACCATGGAGGATGTGGACGAGGCGATACTCAAGGTCCAGATGGGCCCCGAGAAGAAGAGCCGCAAGATGAGCGAGAAGGCCCGCCGCCTGACCGCTTATCACGAGTCCGGCCACGCCGTCGCGGGCAGATACCTCAAGCATGTTGACCCGGTGCACTATATAACCATCATCCCAAGAGGCATGGCGGGCGGCTTTACGCTCTTCAGGCCGCAGGAGGATCTGGAAAACTTCAAGTCCAGAGAAGAGATGTTTGAGAGCATCGTTATGGCTCTGGGCGGGCGAGTTGCGGAGAAGCTGTTCCTTGACGATATTTCCACCGGCGCGTCCGGCGATATCCAGCAGGCCAGCTCCATCGCGCGCGATATGGTCATGAAATACGGCATGAGCGACAGGCTTGGCCCCATTTCCTATGACACCTCCGGGCACAGCATTTTTATCGGCCGTGACTTCGGCCAGACCAAGAGCTATTCCGAGGAGACTGCTGGCATAATTGACGAGGAGGTCAAGGCCATATTCGACAAGGCCGCCGCCCTTTGCGAGCAGATACTCACCGAGCATGCAAACCAGCTGCGCGATCTGGCGGAGTACCTGCTGGTGCATGAGACGATGGAGGCCGATGAGTTTAATTACTACTTCGAGTATGGCGAGTTTATGCCGGAGTCGGTGAGAGCGGCGCGCAATGTAAAGCACGATAACACCATCGAGCGCCCGGCTCGCAAAATCTCCATGACCGACGGTTACGCCGACGAGTCAGCCGGGCAAGAGAGCCGGAGCGTCCCGGAAGGGGAGTCAGCTCCCGCCCCGGAGAAACACGAAGGCACGGAAGAGCCGGAAAACAGGGAATAAAATATTGAATCAGGGCGGGCATTTGTCCGCCCTGTCGGACTGTGTGAAAGACCTTATATATTTTGCTTGAGTAAGGAGCATACATATGAAGCTTGGAATCGTGGGGCTTCCCAACGTGGGTAAGTCCACCCTCTTTAACGCCATCACCAACGCCGGCGCACAGTCGGCAAACTTCCCCTTCTGCACCATTGAGCCGAATGTGGGCATGGTCACTGTGCCGGACGCAAGGCTTGATTATCTGGCGGAAATGTACAGCCCCAAAAAACTGACCCCCGCCGTCATCGAGTTTGTGGATATTGCGGGGCTTGTGCGCGGCGCTTCCAAGGGTGAGGGGCTGGGCAACAAGTTTTTGGGCAATATCCGCGCGACGGACGCGATAATCCATGTGGTGCGCTGCTTTGACGATGACAATGTCATCCATGTGGAGGGCGGCGCCGACCCACGCCGCGATATTGAGATAATCGACCTTGAGCTTATCATGGCCGATATGGAGATGGTGGAGCGGCGCATCGACAAGGCGCAGAAGGCCGCCAAGGCCGACAAAAAATTCCTCCAGGAGGCGGAGCTGTTTTCAAGGCTCAGGGAGCATCTCAACGAGGGCAGGAGCGCCCGCAGTTTCCAGTGTGACGAGGAGGAGGCGGAGCTTATCCGCAGCTCTGACCTGCTGACGATCAAGCCAGTTATCTATGCGGCGAACATGGACGAGGACGGCGTTGCCGACTATCACAACAATGATTATTACAAGACCGTCGCCGCTATCGCGGAGGCTGAGGGCTCTCAGGTGCTGCCCATCTGCGCCAAGATGGAGGAGGAGATGACCGGGCTTGATGAGGAGGACAAGCAGCTCTTCCTTGAGGAACTGGGGCTCGAGGAATCCGGCCTCGACAGAATGATCAAATGCTCGTACAGCCTCCTGGGGCTTATCTCGTTTTTGACCTGCGGCGCTGACGAGTGCAGGGCATGGACTATAAAGCAGGGCACCAAGGCACCACAGGCCGCCGGTAAGATACACAGTGACTTTGAGCGCGGCTTTATCCGGGCGGAGATAGTTGCTTTTGACGACCTCAAGGCCTGCGGAAGCATGACAGCCGCCAGGGAAAAGGGCCTTGTGCGCAGCGAGGGCAAGGAATATGTCATGCGCGACGGCGATGTGACGCTGTTCAGATTCAACGTATGACTAATGTATAGCTGAGGGACAGACGAGAAAATGTATATCTTCGAGCTTATCGGAGTCGCCGCCGCCGCGGTCTGCGGTGCTATGGCCGCCATTGACAGGAAGGCGGACGCTTTCGGCGTTATTTTCCTCGCAATAATCTCCGCGCTGGGCGGCGGTATTTTGCGCGACACGCTTTTGGGGCACCTGCCGCCGAGGATGTTTACGAATGTCATATATGTCTCTGTCTCCGCTGCCTGCGGGCTGCTGGTGTTTCTGGACGCGTATATCCGGCGCGAAAAGTACAGGCAGCACCGGGACAAGCTGGATAAGATAATGAATGTGCTGGACGCGGTTGGGCTTGCGGCCTTCACGGTCGTGAGCATGGACATCGCCGTTGAGGAGCAGGGCATGGGTAACGCCATGCTGATAGTCGCGCTCGGCGTCACCACGGGCGTCGGCGGCGGAGTGCTGCGCGATGTGCTGACAAATTCCATGCCGAAGGTGCTGAGAAAGCGGGTCTATGCTCTGGCGTCCCTCGCCGGGGCGGTGCTGTACTACTTCCTGCTGTACAACGGCGCAAGCCATATGGCGGGCGCGGTGGTGGCCATGCTTTTGATAATCGGCCTGCGTATTCTGGCGACGGAATATAAGTGGAACCTGCCCCACGCGGAGGTTTGATGCGATTGTGGACAAAGCCTCGCAGAGTTCGCCGCACGAGGGCGGCGAATAAAATTCAAATAAGTTTTTGGCGGGGCGTGTACCTGCCAAAAACACTTCTCGCGCAATGAGTGTCGAAATGTACGCCGTAGGCGTACATTGAGGCGCGAATGAAGTGCAAGCCTTTTCGTCGTCAAAGCCATTTGGCTTTGGCGACGATTTGAAAATTCCGAGTTGACAGAACGAAAAACCGGTGTTATCATAGCCGGGTAAAAGGCGATGACGGAGAACGCCTGCGTAATACCGTACAGGTAAACGTTGAATAAATCGTCTGCGGTGCTTTGCGGACAATTTAATCATTGTTTGCTCAGAGAGGGCAGCCTTGGCTGGAAGCTGCCCCGTAAAAACGCAAGGTGACCGCTCCACGAGCCGGTGTGCCGAATTAACAGTAAGCGCTCCCGCAGGGTCGGCGTTATTTGACCGAATGAGTTAAAATTCAAGGTGGAACCGTGCGTTACCGCACCCTTGGCGTTATGCTGAGGGTGTGTTTATTTTTTGAGGAGGAGATATTATGGACGAGAAAAAATTCACTTTTGAAAACCCCGAATATAAGGACACCTATCGCCACACTACAAGCCACATTCTGGCTCAGGCCGTCAAGCGCCTGTACCCCGAAGTGAAGCTTGCGATAGGCCCGGCTATCGAAAACGGTTTTTATTACGACTTTGACGCGCCCTTCGCCATAACCCCGGAGATACTGGAACAGTTAGAAGCGGAGATGCGCAAGATCTGCAAG
>DKYJ01000025.1:0-6999 GCA_002493305.1 Clostridiales bacterium UBA7103
GCAGAGAGGGGACGGGAGTCCCCTTTTTGCGTTCAATCTATTGTTTATGCAGGAGTATTTTAAATACTCCTGCATAAACGCTTCAAGGTGTCGACTTAGTTGACACCTTGAAGCCGGGATTTTTAAGATCCCGGCTTTTGATAAATTTGTTTTATTGTCCAAGATAGGCTTTTTTGACGGCCTCGTTCTGCAAAAGCTCATTTCCGGGGCCGGAGAGGGATATTCTGCCCGTCTCCATCACATAGCCGTAATCGGCGGTTTTCAGCGCCATATTGGCATTCTGCTCAATGAGCAGAATAGTAACGCCGCGCTTGTTGATCTCTCTTATGATGCTGAAAATGTCCCTCACGACCAGCGGCGCAAGACCCAGAGACGGTTCGTCCATCATCATGAGCTTCGGTCTGCTCATAAGCGCCCTGCCCACGGCCAGCATCTGCTGTTCGCCGCCGGAGAGGGTGCCGCCCGCCTGCCAGGCCCGCTCCTTCAGCCGGGGGAAGAGGCTGTAAACCCAGTCCAGATCCTCCTCAAGATCGTCCTTGCGCAAATATGCTCCGATCTTTAGATTTTCAAGCACGGTCATATTGGCAAACACCCTTCGCCCCTCCGGCACAAGAGTAATACCCTTTGAGACAATAAGAGATGAGTCCTTGCCGGTTATATCCTCGCCGTCAAACTCGATTTTGCCCTCCTTGGGTGACACAAGCCCGGCAATAGCCTTGAGCGTGGTGGATTTCCCTGCGCCGTTGGCACCTATAAGGGTGGCCGTCTCGCCCTGTCGGACTTCAAAGCTGATACCCTTAATGGCCTCGATATTGCCATAATTGACCTTAAGGTCTTTTACTTTGAGTATGGCGTCACTCATCCTCACTCACCCCCAGATAGGCTTCAATGACCCTCTCGTCGTTCTGCACCTGGGCGGGAACTCCCTTTGCAATGAGTTTGCCAAAGTCCAGAACATAAATCATGTCGCTGATGTTCATAACAAGATCCATATGGTGCTCCACCAGGAAGACGGACAAATCATACTTATCCCTAATACTGCTTATAAATTCCGCAAGCTCCAGCGTTTCCTGCGGGTTCATACCCGCTGCCGGCTCATCAAGTAGCAGGAGCTTTGGGTCGGTTGCAAGGGCGCGCGCGATCTCCAGCCTGCGCTGGATACCATAAGGGAGGCTGCCGGCCACATCGTCCTTATACTTATCAAGACCTTGCTCCTCCAAAAGCTCCATACACTCAGAGCGCATACGCTTCTCCTCCGCACGGTTCAGATGCAGAGCGGCGGTGAAGAAATTCTGCTTTGCGTGCATATGCTTTGCTATAAGCACATTTTCCAGCACCGAGAGCTTTGAAAACAGTCGGATATTCTGGAAGGTGCGGGCAATGCCCTTAGAAGTTATCACATCTGGCGTGTGGGACACCGCGTGGGTATACATGCCGTCATTTTCACCGGCGTAGAGCTTTTTCATCTTGCCCTTGGGGAAGTTTTCAACAATGGTCTCGCCCAAAAAGTCGATTTTGCCGTTGGTAGGCTCATACACTCCGGTGACACAGTTGAAGGCCGTGGTCTTACCCGCGCCGTTTGGGCCGATGAGGGCGACGATCTCGCCCTTGTTCACATCGAGATTTAAGTTGTTGACGGCGACAACGCCGCCAAACTGCATTGTCACATTTTCAATATGCAGCACATTTTCAGCCATTGTCATTCGCCGCCTTTCCTCTCCGCTTTGCAAAGGGCTTTTTGAAAAAGTCAATTACCCCCTGCCACGAAAACTCTCTGGTTCCCATGATGCCCTGACGGGCGAAAAGCACGATCAACATAATAACGACCGAGAACACCACCATGCGAAAGCCGCCCCGCATAAAGGGGATATTCACATGCAGATATGTCTGCGAATCGTCCAGAAAACGCAGCCACCACTCTGAGCATGCTATGTACAGGAAGCTTCCAAGCACCGAGCCTGTCACTGAGCCGATACCGCCGATGACAACTATGAGCAGTATCTCATATGTCATGGCTGAGGTGAAGGAGCGGGCTTGAACGCTGGCCTGGAACATAGCAAGCAGCGCCCCTCCTATCCCCGCAAAGAAAGCGCTGGTCAAAAATGCCTGCATCTTGGTCTTTGCAAGGTTTATGCCCATGGCCTCCGCTGCCACCTCATCCTCACGAACTGCCTTGAAGGCTCTGCCGTAGGAGGAGTTGATGAGCAGGACGATGAGGAAGATGCAGAAGGCGCAGACAATGACCGGGGTCAGGATGCTGTCAAACTTAGGGAACTTTTTGAGGATATTGGAGGCGTTCGTAACAGGCCCCAGCACATCCCACTGGATAATGGCACGCAGGATCTCAGCAAAGCCGAGAGTAGCGATAGCCAGATAGTCGCTCTTGAGGCGCAGGCAGGGCTTACCCACGAGCCAGGCAAAAATGACCGCCACAAGTCCCGCGATAATAACGCCCACAAACGGCGGCAGACAGATATTCACAATTCCGCCGTTAAAATACTGATAAACGCTGGCGTGGCTTTCAAGGGGAATTGTCAAAATCGCGTAAGTATACGCTCCAACCATCATAAATCCAGCCTGCCCGAGGGAGAAAAGCCCCGTAAAACCGTTGAGCAGGTTCAGTGACACAGCCAGAAGCGCATAAATAGATGCCTTTTGAATGACCGAGGCCAGCATGGAATAGTGCTGTTCTTTATCCACATAGATGAGCAGCGCGAGGATAACAGCCGCCAAAACCGCCGACAGAATCAAATCTCTTTTCCTGTTTTTCATAGCCTTACACCTTCTCTGTCAGCTTCTCTCCAAACATTCCGTTGGGTTTGAAAAGAAGCACAAGGATCAGCAGCGCAAAAGTAAACGCATTGCTGAATATAGCCACAGCGTCGTTTGCCTTGATCAGCGACTCGCAGATACCGATTATATACGCTCCCAGAACCGCTCCGGGGATAGAGCCTATCCCTCCGAACACGGCCGCGACAAAGGCCTTCAGTCCCGGCATGGCGCCAATGGTGGGGCTGACTTGGCCGTAGTTTGTAAAGTAAAGAATAGAGCCTACACCGGCAAGGAAGGAGCCGATGATAAAAGTGAGTGAGATGATGCTGTTGACCTTTATACCCATGAGCTTAGCTGTCTCAAAATCCCTTGAAACGGCGCGCATGGCCATACCGGTCTTGGTGTGCTTTATAAACAGCACCAGCGCAATGACAAGCAGAATGGTGAGCACAGGGGTCACGACGGTAATGACCTTGACCTTCAGCGCCCCCAGCATGAACGAGCCTTTCAGGAAGGAAATCTCAGGGTATGGACGGGCAAGACCGCCCGTCAGGTATGTGGCCAGATTCTGCAGCAGATAGCTCACGCCAATTGCGGAGATCATGACCGACATTCTCGGCGCTGAACGCAGGGGTTTATATGCCGCTCTCTCTATTAAAACACCCAGCAGCACCGTCATGGCGAGAACCAGAGGAATAGCAGCTGCCATAGGCATGGATGCGCTGGCATATACCATGAAAAAGCCCGCCATCATAAAGATGTCGCCGTGGGCAAAGTTTATAAGACGCAGTATGCCGTAGACCATAGTATAGCCGATAGCAATAAGCGCATACAGGCTGCCGACGGTCACTCCCGACAGCAGCAGATCTATGTAATATGTGGCAGTATGCATATTACAGCCTCCTAATAATCAAATCCAATAAACAGAACATTCCCCGGCGGTTTTCGCCGGGGATAATGTCTGCTGTACTATGCGAAATTACTCGCCGGTGTACGCGTCGGAGAAAACGATCTGGCCGTCCTGGAAGGTCTTGATCGCGACATAGTTCTTGATAGCGTCGCCGTTCTCGTCAAACTTCAGATCGCCGGTGACAAGGCCCTCGACCTCAAGGCTGGCAAGGGCGTCACGAATGGCCTGGCTATCAGTGCTCTGGGCGGCGAGGATGGCGTTGTAGACCGCCATGTAAGCGTCATAGCCGCAGGGGGTAACGGAGGAGATAGCATCTGCCGTGCCGCCGTTATTCTCGACCCTTGCAGAGTCGGCAGCGATCCACTCAAGGATACCGCTGTTAAACTCAACACCTGCGGTGTTGCTTGTATCGGACGCATCAAAGAAGCAGGAGAAGAACACGCCGTTTGCGTTGGCACCGGCACGCTCAGCTATGGAAATATCGTCCCATGTGTCGCCGGCCATGATCTGGCACTCAACGCCGCCCTCACGGGCCTGATTGATGATCAGAGGAGCGGTCTCAATGGAGACAGGAGCAAAAATGCCGTCATAGCCCTGAGACTTGATATTTGCCATAATGGTGGAGAAGTCAGTTTCACCGGTCTGGAAAGTGACAGTCTCGCACTTTGCGCCGGCATTGACCATGGCCTCAGAGAAGTAGTTGCCGAAGCCTGCGGAGTAATCATCGCCCGCCTCAACTATGACAACACAGTTCTGACAGCCGTTTTTAAGGGCATAGTTCGCCATTACAGCGCCCTGGAAGGGGTCGATATATGCTATGCGGAAATAGTAATCATTGCCAACGGTGACCTGGGGGTTGGTGCAGGAGGTACCGACAGCGGGAATCTTAGCATCGGCAAAGAGGTCGCCCGCGGCGATCGCGCAGCCGGAGCCATAGGTGCCGATAACGGCGGAGACATTGTTGCTGATGAGAAGTTGGGCAGCAGTGGGAGCCTTGGCCGCGTCAGAGGCGTTGTCGGCATAAACCAGCTCGATCTTATAGGTCTCGCCGTTTATATCAACTGTGGGAAACAGGGACTGAGCGTACTCAATACCCAGGATCTCCTTCTTACCGCCGGCGGCGTTCTGACCGGAAGTAGGCTCAAACACACCCACCTTGATGACCTTTTCCCCATCTGCTGCAGGGGCGGGGTCACCGGAAGCGGCGGGAGCGGGGCTGCTGCCGCAGGCGCACAGCGCCAGTACCATAATAAGCGCGAGGATAATTGCTAAAAACTTTTTCATTTTAATTCCTCCCATTTTGCCGGGTCGTGTCCGCAATACGCGGACACATGTTTTTGTCCGGCGATACTTTGATTATGAACTAATTAAAATGAAAAAGCAACTGTACTTTTTTTGCAATTTTTCACAGTAATTATAACGTGAATTAGTGATTATCCACAATAATCGGGCTTTTTTTCCAGTCCTCACCGCCGATTCGGGCCTGTTCCGCCCTGTACCCGAGCACAAACAGGTCGTGTGCCGATGCGTTAACCGCGAACACCTGATTGCAGCGTTCATCAAGCTCCTTGACCGAGGCAGGCTTTGTGAGCACCGGAACCGCCGTTTTCCCGGATATTTCCCGCAGCAGCTCGCAGCCTTTTTTATCGGCCGCCAGCACCCGGGCGTAGGGCGGCAGGGCATCCACTGTCCCGCTGCTTAAGCCGAGGCAGGCGCACAGCAGCATACGCCGCAGCCGGGAAAGCGCAAAGCGTTTCGTCTTTGCCGCAGCCAGCACTGCGTCCAGCGTGGGTTCCCGCTTTGCGGCGGCGTAAAGACGCGCCCCCGCTCCGTCCGCCGCGTCCGGCAAGCTGAGAAAACTCTCCTTGTCAAGCATGCGCAGGCGTGATAAAAGCGCTGCATCAAAAAGCTCTCTCTCGCAATGGCTGCGCCCGAACTCCGTTTCCCTGCGGAGCACCGCAGCGGCGTTTTGTGGAAGAAAATCGTCTATGCTCTCCCCACGGCGCAGGCGCTTTCTAAGCTCCATTGCCGAAGGCAGCTCTCCGTCGGCCTTATCGTGCCCGCTGCCGCAGCGCCGGAGAGTATAGGGCTGAATATTCAAATCAAGCTGTCTTATCGCTTTAAGATACTCCACGGCAAGGATATTGTTCGGGCTTTCAAGCACGTTTGCCCCCTCGCAGAGTTCTTTTTCGGCGGCAAGCTGACGCGCGCGGGCATAGCTCATGCTGCCGTCCGTGGCCATGAGCGCCTTTACCTCCGCCGTGAAATCCTCACGGCAGAGAAGCTCCGCCGCTGCCTGAAGCGGTGCGAGCGCTCCCGCCTCGCTGCCGAAGCTGAGATAGTCCACACCAAGCGCGCCCAAAAGCCCCACCGCACCGCGCGCGAAGCCCTCCGCCGAGCTTAAGCACCACGGCAGCGGCAGCTCTATCACCAGATCCGCCCCGCTGCGGCAGGCCGCTTCCGCCCGCGCGTATTTGGAGAACACCGCCGCCTCCCCGCGCTGGACAAAATCCCCGCTCATCACGCAGATGATCGCCGCGTCAGCGTCCAAGGCGGCTCTGCTTTGGGAGCTGTGATACTCGTGCCCTTTGTGGAAGGGGTTATATTCGCAGACAATACCGATGCTTTTCATATTCGCTCCTCATATAATCGCTGAATGAATCGCCGTTTTCCAAAAAACACTTGCGTTTTAGCATTTTTGTATTAAAATAGTGATTGGATTTATTTTACTTAATCTAAGGTAAATTTACAATAGAAAGGGAAAAATTACATGAAAATTCTTGTTATCAACGCAGGCAGCTCCTCTCTCAAGTATCAGCTCATTGATATGGAGACTGAGAATGTGATGGCCAAGGGTCTTTGCGAGCGCATCGGTATCGACGGTCATCTCAAGCACAGCCCGCTGGTGGGTGATAAGCCCGTATTCAACGAGGACGTCCCCATGCCCACTCATGCGGAAGCTATCGCCGCTGTTATCGACAAGCTCACCAGCGCCGAGTACGGCGTTGTGTCCTCCATGAAGGAGATCGACGCGGTGGGCCACCGCGTTGTCCATGGCGGAGAGAAGTTTGCAAGCTCCGTGAAGATCGACGACGCCGTTATGGCCGCCATCGAGGAGTGCATTCCCTTCGCGCCGCTGCATAACCCCGCCAATATCACCGGCATCAACGCCTGCAAGGCCGTTATGGGCGATGTTCCCATGGTCGCCGTGTTTGATACCGCCTTCCATCAGACCATGCCCGGCAAAGCCTATATGTACGCCGTGCCCTATGAGTATTACCAGAACGACGGTATTCGCCGCTACGGCTTCCACGGCA
>DKYJ01000025.1:7317-23482 GCA_002493305.1 Clostridiales bacterium UBA7103
CCGCTACGGCTTCCACGGCACCTCTCACCGCTATGTCTCCTCCCGCTGCGCCGAGCTTATGGGAAAGCCCATTGAGGAGTTGAAGATCATCTCCTGCCATATGGGCAACGGCTCTTCCATCTGCGCCATTGACGGCGGCAAGTGCCTTGACACCTCCATGGGCTTTACGCCGCTGGTAGGTCTGCCCATGGGCACCCGCTGCGGCGATTTGGACGCGGGCGTTATCCAGTTCATCATGAACAAGTACAGCATCGGCATTGACGAGATGCTCAATATCCTCAACAAGAAGTCCGGTGTGCTGGGCGTGTCCGGTGTGTCCTCCGATTTCCGCGATCTTGACAATGCCGCCGCTGAGGGCAATGAGCGCGCCGCTCTCGCTCTGGACATGTTCCATTACTGGGTCGCCAAGGTCGCCGGCTCCTACGCCGCCGCCATGAACGGTGTAGACGCCATCGTCTTCACCGCCGGCATCGGTGAGAACAGCAAGGACACCCGCGCCGAAATCGTCAAGTACTTTGGCTATCTGGGCGTCAAGCTCGATGAGGAAGCCAACAAGAAGCGCGGCGAGGATGTCATGATCTCCACCGCCGACTCCAAAGTAAAGGTCTTTGTCATCCCCACCAATGAGGAGCTTGTCATCGCCAGAGACACCCGCGACATCGTCGGCTGATAAAGCCAGATACTATAATCACAGCCCGGTTCATTTTGAACCGGGCTGTTTTATCATGCAAATTGTTCCGCCAGATATATGCTCGCCTTGGATTGGATGAGCTTTGCGACATCGGCGGCGGACTTGTCACCGTTAAAGAGCGAGGCCGCCTCGCCCATTATGATGTCAAGTATCGCGCTGTCGTACTCATATATTCCGTCTGTGCCGCGCAAAAGCGCCCAAGCGTCGGCCTTGGTGTTCTCGTCCGTGTGGCCTACCGGGATCTCCACAAATCCCTCGCCGTCATACTCGATCATGACATCGCCCGAGTGGCGCTGCATCACATTCATACGTCTATCGAGCCGCAGGTCAATATACTCCTCCACGGCAGGGATACCGTCAACCACAAAAGAGTTTTCGCTCACCTTTCCGTTGAAGACATTGTTCTCGTTGAGAAGCTCATAACCTAACAGATACTCAAAAAACGCCCAGACTTCCTCCTTATGCTCCGAGGCGGAGGACATGGCGAACCGCGCCTCCGGGAGCATTTTGGCGGCGCTGCCGCTCTCCGGAAAGCCGGAGTTTATGAAATTGCCGTGAAACACGCCGAACATCTCACTTAAAACCTGAACAGGCTCACCCTCCGAGGAGCAGAAAACCTGATTACCCATGTACGCGCGGCCCCAGTAAGCGGTCTCCTCCGCGTCCTGCGGGAGCTGCGCCGCGTACTCCAGCAGGCTGATAAACTCCGCGCTGTCAAAATTACAGCCCGCGCTGTCATAGTCGATGAATTTATCGCCGTTGTAGGCAAGGACGTCCCGCATAAACTGCTCCGGTAAGCCGCCGGTGGTGTTATATGCGCCCCTCTCCCCGGCCAGGGAAAACATATCCTCCCAGCTTGCAGCGCCCTGTATATTTTCTCCATTTGCGTAGTAGGTCTTTATTTTAAAGGCGGGGATAATGTAACACAGCTCTCCCCTGTCATACATACACTGCGCCGCGCTGGACAGAAGGGCGTCATAGGATATATTCTCCGACTCATCGAAATACGGGCGCAGATCCTCGAACATTCCCTTGTAGGCGTAGAGCTTTGCAGGTAAGCCGGTCAGCTCGAAAATATCCGGGCAGCTGCCTGAGAGGATATCCGCCAACAGATGCGTCATGCCCAGCGCCTCAGTGTCCGTGTCATAGTCGGCGTAATCGATATAGACGATTTTCACATCCGCACTGCGTTCGTTGAATTTCTTCACCACGTCCGCGATGTCAAAGCGCAGTATCCCGTTAGGTCCGCTGTACGCCGCAAGGGTGATGACCGTCACACCTTCGAGGTCTGAGGCTTTCCACAGCGTGGGCTGGCCATTCTGTATATTGAAAAAGCTCTCATCATCAAGATAAATAAAGGCGTTTGGCAAACAGCCGCTAAGCTTATAGTTGCAGTATGGTACTTTCTCCCCGGTCTTGTAGTTTATCTCGAAAATCGTGCTGCCATCACTGCAAAGCAGCGCTCCGTTTCTGCCGCCCGCGAAGATTCCCGGCGCTTCATACTCGTACTTTGCCGCGACTGCGTTTGAGCTGTCAAGCTCATAAACCGTTTTCTTATTATTGATGCCCGACTGGTTGATGATAAGTGTGTTTTCCCCCGCCTTTATTATCTGCCCGGCGAGAAAATCGGAGACAATCGCCTCTCCCAGACTCCCCTCATCGCTAATAGCGCAGGCATAGCGTTCCGTATCCTCCACGAGTACCAAAAGCTGCCCGTTTGCGTAGGCAAGCTCTCCCCCGCTGCTGCTCTCCGGCATACCGCTGAGGGCAAATTTTTCCTTAAACGCAAGCTCATTGTCCGTCACACTCACAGTGTAGCTCCCGTCCTGCTCGCAGCAGAGGATATACAACTCCCCACTGTCAGACGCGCACATGGAGCAAAACCTACCGCTCAACTCCAATTCAAGCGGTGTAAATTCAAGGCTGTCAAGCGAGAGGACAAAAAATTTGTTTTCCTCCCCTTTTTCAGCACGCAGGATGAGCCGCCCGTCCGCAAGTTCGACGGCGTTGGTGAAATAGCAGCCAAGCTCCGGCGCTTTGAGCGCGCTGCGCTCAAAATATCTGCCGCCGTCCATCTCTCCGCTGAGGCTGCCGCCGTAGGCCACATCGTCCGAATTGTCGCGCAGGGGTTCTTCCTCCTTCTTCCCGCAGGCACAGCAGGAGAGCAAAAGAGACAGGCACAACAGGAGCAAGACCGCTTTTTTCATGGCACGCCCACCTTTTCATGACATAATATGTATTTAATTATAACATTATTGTGTGGGATTTACAATCATCATATGGGAATTTAAGGAAAATTAAGTAATATGCTTCACATTTATACCATATCTTTGCCTGTTATTTCGCCAGATATTGCAAAATCGGTTCAATATATTTTCTATTCGAAATGTCATAAGAGGAAGAGATCATTTCAGCCATCACCTGCTCCGCTTCGGTCTTGTCCTTCTTCGCTTTAAGCGTTTTGACAAATACCTTCATCGTAAGTTTAGACATAGCAGACATTTTCTCATAGTTAAAGCCGCCCGGGCAGTAGAAAACCTTCACCTTTTCCCTCTCCGCCTCGGTAAAATTTTGTTTAAGCGCCGTGTCTATATCCGGGCTGTCCGCAGGGCTGCCTCCCACGCAAAAAACAACTAATTTTTTTCCTTTCCATTTGTCCATATTGCCTTTGAACCAACCAATTTTGCTGATGCCACCCGCGCAAGCCCAGCCGCCGTAAACTATCGCCTCATATGAGCTCAAGTCCGTCTTTTTCGCGGCTGAAAGTTCAAGACAGTCCGCTCCGGAAGCCTCCGCTATCCACTGGGCATAGCGCTTTGTAAAGCCAGTTTGCGAGGTGTATATCACTATTGTTTTCATATCCGTGCCCCCTCAGTCACCTTATTTTCAAGATTCTCAATTCCGGCGTATAGCTTAGACAAAAGCCGGAAAAGCGTTTCCGTCTCATCCTCCGTATAGACCTCAAACAGAAATTTCAGTTCTTCCTGATAACTAAAAAACTCGTTTTTGAAAAAGAACTCAACCTTCTCCGTCGGGCAAATGCACATTGCCCTCGTGTCCTGCGGGCTTTGCTCTATCGTCACAAAGCCCTTTTTCATCAACGCCTCCGCCAGCTTCTTGATATTCTGCCTTGAGCAGCCCAGCAGCTCGCCAAGCTGCGTGAATGTCATCTGCTCCTTTGACTGCCGCACAATCGACAGCAGCATAAACTGTTTGAGCGACAGCAGCGGAATATGTTTATCAAAAATCGTTTGCAGCTTGTTGCCCGCAATAAACAATGTGCTGAAAATTGCCTTTTGTTGTTTCTCCGTTGAACCCGAAAAGCGAATTATCAGGTCGTCAATATTCATAAAGCCCACCTCATTAGTAACTTGTTGCTCTTATTATAGTAATAAGTTACTAATATGTCAAGAAAAACCCGCGCCGAAATTACGACGCGGGCTGCTGTCTTATTTTCCGGTCGAGCCGAAGCCGCCGCGGCTTTTCTCGCTCAGATGCTCCACCTGCTCAAACTCAAGCTCCGGCTGCTTTTGCATCACGCGAAACTGGCAAATGCGGTCGTTCTTTTTAATGTGCGCCGGGCGCACAGCGTAGGCCGGCAGCTTCCACTCGTCCTGCTCGCCGCAGTAGGAATTGTCGATAACTCCCACGCTGTTGACCTGAATAATGCCGAAATTCTTAAATGTGCTGCTGCGGGGGGCGACATGGGCCTCGTATCCCTCCGGCAGTTTCATACCCACGCCGAGCGGAATGAGCCTGAACTCCCCCGCCGCCATGTCCACATCCTCAGCCGCGCGCAGGTCTATCCAGTCCCCAACGCTGAGCTTGTTTATTTTCTCAATATCGGCAAAATACTTGATATAAATTTTCATACATTTCCCCCTATATGAATATTGACTATCGGTTACAAAATATGTAGAATTATTTAAAACAAAGTATATAATAGCATACGAAGGAGGATTTTTCCATGCCAAGTTTTCAGGATATTTTTTTCCCCTCCAGTACCGGGAAAAACACCATTCACGCGCGCAAGTGCCTGCCTGACGGCAAGCCCCGCGCCGTTATCCAGATAGTCCACGGCATTGCCGAGCATATAAACCGCTATGACGATTTCATGCTTTTCCTCGCAAATAACGGCTTTGCCGTCGCTGGCGACGACCATCTGGGGCACGGGCAGTCCGTCACGAGGCCGGAGGAGCTGGGCTTTTTTGACGATGAAAACGGCTGGGACAGGGTCGTGGCCGATGTCGGCACGCTGCGTGAGATGATGCACAGGGAGTTTCCCGATGTGCCTTATATCTTCTTCGGGCACAGCATGGGCAGCTTTTTGACCCGCACCTTTATCATCCAGAACCCTGACAAATATGACGCCGCCATCATCAGCGGCACGGGGCATCAGTCAAAGGCGTTGGTCTTCGCGGGGCTTGCCATGGGCAACGCCGTTGTGAAGCTCCACGGCCCCCGGGCTGACGGGAAGATGCTAAACGACATTGCCTTTGGCACTTATAACAGAAAGGTCGACTTCCCGATGACGGATTTTGACTGGCTCAGCCGGGACTATGATAACGTGAAAAAATATATCGCCGATCCCATGTGCGGCTTTGTCTGCAAAGCAAGTCTCTACCGCGATATGCTCAGCGGCGTGAAATTCGTCACCGACCAGAGCAATATTGACAAGATGAGCAAGGAGCAGCCGATTTACTTCATGTCCGGCGACAGCGACCCCGTGGGCGATTATGGCAAAGGCGTTGACCGGGCTTACAAGGCCTTCTGCAAGGCCGGGCTTCACGATGTGATGATCAGGCTCTACCCCGGCGGACGCCATGAAATGCTCAATGAGACAAATAAGGATCAGGTCTATCAGGACATTCTCAACTGGCTCAACGAAAAACTTGAAAAAATAAGCTGATTAACTCCGTTTATAGTTAAAAATTCTCCCCGAAAGCTGAGCTTTCGGGGAGAACATTTTTTTGAATTACTCGTCGACCTCAGGAGCTATGCCGGTGGCCTCGCCGGTAGCGGAGATCTCGTAAACCAGCGCGTCACCCTCCGCGGCGGGAGCGTCGTCAAGCTCTTCCTCCTCAACGGCGGGGACGGGAGCAGGCTCGGACAGGGCGCGGATGGAGAGGGAGATCTTGTGCTTGTCATCATCAACGGCAATGATCTTTGCCTCAACGACATCACCGACTGTCAGCACATCCTCGGGCTTGCCTATGCGGCGGTTCGCAATCTGGCTGATGTGGATAAGACCGTCAACACCGGGCAGAACCTCGGCAAAAGCGCCAAAGGGCATGAGCTTAACGATCTTGACCTCGGCCACATCGCCGACCTGATACTTGGCGTTGAACATGGCCCAGGGATTGGCGTCGGGGTCTTTGTAGCCAAGAGAGATCTTGCGCTTTTCCTTGTCAAAACCGATGACATAGACATCTATCTCATCGCCGACAGAAACGACCTCGGACGGATTGTGGACGCGACCCCAGCTGAGCTCGGACACATGAACCATACCGTCAATGCCGCCGATATCGACAAAAGCGCCATAGCTGGTGAGGGACTTGACAACGCCGTGATACTTCTTGCCAACCTCGATCTCGTTCCAGATGGCCTCGGTGCGCTCGCGGCGCTCAGCCTGAGCAACGCGGCGGATAGAGCCGACAACACGCTTGCGAGCCTTGTTGACCTCGGTGATCTTCAGGCGGACGGTCTTCTTGACCAGCTCATTGAGGTCAGCCTCACGGGGAAGATCGGTCTGAGAAGCAGGGACGAACACACGCACGCCCTTCACGCTGACGACAACGCCGCCCTTATTGGTCTCGGTGACAACGCCCTCAAGAACAGTGCCGTCCTCAACGGCATTCTCGACATCGTTCCAAACCTTGGCAGCGTCAAGGCGCTTCTTGGAGAGCATCGCGGTGCCCTCGACATCGTTCACGCGGACAACAACAGCCTCTATCTCATCGCCTACCTTGACAGCGTCTTCGACTTTGATGCCGTCATCGGTAAACTCGGAAGTGGGAATGAAGCCGGAATACTTGGCGCCGAGGTCAACACTGATCTCAGTGCCGGTAATAGCAACGACAACGCCGGTTACCTTATCTCCATTATATATAGTTTTGAGAGTCTCCTCCAGCATTTCATCGAAGGACAGCTCCTTCTCTACTGTGGATTCTTCAATTTTAATTTCGTCACTCATTTTGTTACTTACCTCCTTAATTATCCACGCCGGTGTAGACGCGCCCGCAGTGAGCCCGACAATATCAACCCCGCGGAGCCTGTCCATATCCAGTTCCCCTATCCTTTCAATAAATTGGACATTTGGGCAGTGAAGCTGGCAGATCTCTGCAAGGTGGCGGCTGTTCGCGCTGTGCCTGCCGCCAATGACGACCATCGCGCCGCATTGGGCGGAAAGGCTTTCGGCCTCCGCCTGCCGCGTAGATGTAGCAAGGCATATTGTATCAGATATTTCCGGGTTTGTACATCTTTTTTTTATTAAGTCGCAACATTCGTTAAAATTACTGTGGGTTTGGGTGGTTTGAGCCACTACGCTTATCTGTTTTTTCCAAAAATCGGGATTTTTTTCCAGCTCTTCGGCAAGCTCCTGCGTGTTCTCCACCACCAGATGCTCCCCGCACCAGCCGCAGATGGCCTCCACCTCCGGGTGCTTGCGCATACCCACTATGACGGTGCATCCGCCTGTTTCCGCCGTGGCCGAGACTATCTTATGTATCTCCTTCACCTTGGGGCAGGTGGCGTCGTGTATCTCCGCGCCTGCCTCTTCAAGGCGCTTGTAGGTCTCCATGTCAGCGCCGTGCGCACGGATAAGCACCGGCTCGCCGGGCTTTGCCTCTGAGGGCTCGTTTATAACGCGCATACCCCTGCGTTCAAGCTCGGATACCACGTCCTCGTTATGTATGAGCATACCAAGGCAGGCGCAGCCGCCCTTTTCCTCAATGAGGCGCTCCGCCATTTCAACCGAGCGGCGCACGCCGAAGCAAAAGCCTGCGCTTTTTGCAAGTCTCAGTTCTTTCATTTTGCTTCCTCCGGCAGGGAGATATTCAGTGCCCTGCATATGATGGCGCTCATTCGCCTGAAGCTCTCCTGAAAATCTATATCGCTGGTGTCCAGCCTTACTGCGTCCTCCGCAGCTCTGAGTGGCGCGGCAGCCCGCCCCGAATCCTGCTTATCACGGTAGCGGATATCCTCCAGCACCTTTTCAAAGCTCTCCTCGATACCCTTTTCCTTTAATTGGAGTACGCGTCTTTCGGCTCTGGCCTCGGCACTGGCGGTGAGGAAAATTTTCACCTCTGCGTCCGGCAGAACGACGGTTCCGATATCGCGCCCGTCCATGATGATGTCATGCTCCCGGGCCATCTTCCGCTGCATATCCAGCAAAAATGCCCGCACCGCCGGCAGCGCTGATACGTCGGAGGCCAGAAGTGATATCTCCGGCTTTCTGATAAGCGCCGAAACATCTTCCCCGTTGAGAAACATATGCTGCTCGCCGTGCTCATCATAGCCCACACGAATATTGAGTTGCGGCAAAAGCTCCGTGACAGCGCTCTCGCTGCGGCGGTCTATCTCGGCGCGCTCCACGGCAAGCCCCACCGTGCGGTATATGGCTCCTGTATCGGCGTACACGAAACCCAGCGCGGCAGCGCAGCGCCTTGCAAGACTGCTCTTTCCCGCGCCTGATGGCCCGTCGATCGCTACTGAATAATGTCCGTTCATATTCATCCTCCGTGCTTAGTATCTGCCTGTACCGCCATACCCGCCGCGCGTCCCGTTGACCAAGCTATCTGCAAATTAAAGCCGCCGGTGTAGCCGTCCAGATCCAGCACTTCCCCGGCAAAATACAGTCCTTTTACGAGCTTTGACTCCATGGTACGGGGGTTTATTTCCTTCGTATTAACACCCCCGGCGGTGACTATGGCCTCGTCAATGGGCCGCGGCCCGGTAACGGAAACAGGAAAAGCTTTAAACAGCCGCACAAGCTCCCGCCTCTCCGCCCGGGTGATGCTGTTGACCTTTTTATCACCGTCAATGCCTGAAAGCTCGACCAGCACCGGTATCATCGTTCTGCCCGCAAGGTCTGACAGCGCGTTTTTGAACTCCTTATTGGAGTATTTCTCAAAATCGCGCAGTATCCGCGCGTCCAGCTTCTCCTCATCAAGAGCGGGCTTGAGGTCGATACTCAGCCGGTATTTCGCGCCCGGAAAATTTCGCATATGTGAGCTTGCCGAGAGAACCAAAGGGCCGGAGACCCCAAAATGCGTAAACAGCAGCTCACCCAGCTCCCTGAAAATGAGCTTATCGTCCTCGTAAGCGGACAGCGTCACATTTCTGAGCGAAAAGCCCTGCATCGCGGCGCAGTAAGCATCAGCGCTCTCCAAGGGCACAAGCGAGGGTCGGAGGCTGCTCACACTGTGCCCCATTTCCCGGGCAAAGCCGTACCCGTCCCCGGTGGAGCCGGTGAGCGGATACGAACAGCCACCGGTGCATACGGCGGCGGCGGAGCAGGGAATTCTCCCCTTCCCCGTCTCCACGGCGCATACAGCGCCGTCGCGCCGCTCGATGCTCTTGGCCCTGGTCTTGATAATATCCACACCCAGCGTCCGGCATCGGCGCGAGAGTGCGTCCGCGATGTCATTCGCGTTATCCGACTGCGGGAAAACCCTGCTGCCTCGCTCGGTCTTTAAGGGGACGCCCAAGCCCTCGAAAAATGCCATGGCGTCCTGCGGAGTGAAGCGGCTGACGGCGCTGTAAAGAAAGCGCCCGTCACCGGGGATATTCTCCATAAACTGTCTGATGTCGCAGTTGTTAGTCACATTGCAGCGACCCTTGCCGGTTATGCGCAGCTTGCGCCCCGGCTTGTCGTTAGGCTCAATAATAGCGGTTTTTATGCCGCGCTCCGCCGCAGTCACGGCGCACATAAGCCCCGCTGCTCCGCCGCCGATGACCACAAGCCCATATTCCGCGCCGCTCATTTCATTACCTGCCTTATCTCGCTGTTTGTAAGCCTTCTCCATGTGCCGGATTTCAGCTCTCCAAGCGACAGCGGCCCTTCGCTTACACGGCGCAGCCTCGTGACCCTCAGGCCGCAGCTTTCGCACATACGGCGTATCTGACGGTTTCGTCCCTCGCCGATGGTGATGAGCAGCACCGCCCTGTCCTCAAGGCATTCGCGCAGCTGTATATCCTTAGCCTGAACGGTGCAGCCGTCAAGCTCAATGGGCTTGTGCAGCTTCGCTATGGCGGGTCTTATATTCTCCCCTTTTACCCATGTCAAATAGGTCTTGGAAAACTCATGCGATGGGTGCATGAGGCGGTTTGCAAAATCCCCATCGTTTGTGAGGATAAGCAGCCCCTCGGAATACATATCCAGCCGCCCCACAGGATATAAGCGAACACCCGCATCGCTCACAAGCTCAGTGACGCAGGGGCGGTTTTTCTCATCGCTCAGGGTCGTGACATAGCCGCGTGGCTTATTGAGCATTATGTACGTCTTATCGTCCGGGGAGGGCAGGGCTTTGCCGTTGACGACAATTATATCTCTCTCCCCGTCCGCTTTCATGCCAAGCTCGGCCCGCACGCCGTTTACTGTCACCTTTCCGGCAGCGATAAGCTCCTCCGCCGCCCGGCGGGACATGAGCCCCGAGGCGGATATTATCTTTTGTATTCTTTCCGTCATTTCAATGACTCCGTATAAGTTTCTTTGAACATTCTCTTTGCTGCGGGAATATCCTTTTCATATATCAGTCTGCACCGGCCTATCTCCTCGCCGTTGAGGTATGCGCCGAGGCTTCCGCCCTCTTCTCCGCCCTTAACAGGCGCAAACACGAACCACGGCAGCTCCGCCCTCAGTTCCACTTCGGCGGAGTTTGGGAGAAAGAGGCTCATATCCTCCGGAATAAGCCTTGCGCTCTCGGCGCTGCCGGAGATGACCGGCACATCAAAGCTCACGCCCTGCGTCACAAGGCGCGCGGAGAAATTTGAAAACGCCCAGTCATAGAGCTTTACGTGGTCGTTCCAGTCGTCCGGCGCGGAAAGGGTGACGCAGATAAAGCGGCTCTGCCCCCGCTGACAGCAGCTGACCAGGCAGCGCCCAGCCGCCATGGTGTAGCCGGTTTTGCCGCCGATGCAGCCCTGACACAGGCTCAAAAGCCGGTTGTGGTTAATGAGCGTCTGCCCTCCCACCGTGCTGCTTGTCATGGCGCAGATCTGAGCGAAATCCGGGTTATCCATGCAGTGGGCCATAAGCCGCGCCATGTCCCTCGCCGTGGAGTAATGCCCCTGGGCGTCAAGCCCGTGGGGATTTTCAAAATGAGTGTTCGTCATACCCAGGCTCCGGGCACGGCTGTTCATCATGGCGACAAATTTTGCCTCGCTCCCGGCTGTATGCACGGCAATGGCGGAGGCCGCGTCATTCCCCGAAACCAGCAGCAGCCCGCGGATAAGCTCTCCCATCGTATAAACATCGCCAGCGCAGAGGTACATGGACGAGCCCTCCACGCCGCAGCATTGGGCGGGAATCTCTACCTTGTCCTCTAAATCGGCGTTTTCGAGAGCCACCAGCGCGGTCATTATCTTTGTTGTGCTGGCAATAAGCATATGCTCATCGGCATTTTTCTCAAACACCGCTTCCCCGCCGCTGTTTATGACGATGGCGGCCTTTGCGCTGACGCCGGGTGCGCCGTCAGCATATGCCGTGGTCGGCAGAAGCAGCACGAAAGCCAGCAGAAATATAATAGATCTCCTAATAATAAGCACCACCCTTCAAGATTTGGGCAGTGCTTATTATTTACGGTTTACGCTGTAATATTATTCTTTTTTACCCTGCTTGTCAATAAAAGCGTCAACTCTGTCCAGCACCTGAGGAACAAGGTCTATGATCCTGTCCACGGTGTTGTCGGCGGGAGGCGTAACGTTTATCATCCTCACGCAGCCGTCCTTGATGACAAGGAAGCCTATCGGCTCTATCTTTACACCGGTGGCGTTGCCGCCGCCGTAGGGTCTTGCCTCGCCCGCTTTTTTGCTCGTCAGCTCAATGCCGCCGCCGCCAAAGCCGACGCTGATCTTGGAGATGGGCACCAGAGTTATCCCGTCCGGGGTGAAGATGGGATCACCGACAACGGTGTCCACCTTGAGAATGTTCTTCACACTCTCCATTGTGTTCTGCATGAGTTCGCCGATAGGGTTGTTATCCATTTTGAGCCATCCTTTCCTCTGCCTGTGTATTGTTATCTTTTTATATTGTTTCAAGCGGCGCTGCCTCGCCATTGCCGCCCTTATTCTGCCGTTTTTCCTTCACCAGGCGCAGCTTGTTCTTTATAAGTATACCCAATGCGCCGAAAAGTATAGTGTTCACCGCGCCGAAAATCTGCCCGATGCGTATGGTCATCGCTATGCCAAAATCAATGTTCATTTTATCCGCCGTAAAGTCCACCGCGGTCATGACCTCACAGTCATCGACCTGAAAGCGCTTGGCACATATGGGGCCAAGGCTCGAAAGGGCGGCGTTAACATAGTTATATGTCACAGCGGTCTTGTAGGGGTCATCGCCGGCTGCGGTAAAGCGCAGGAGGAACCTGTCCACCTTGAACTTCCGGCCGAGCTTTCCGAAGCCCCTGAGCACTTTTTTCAGCAGCGCAAGCAGCTCGTCCGGTGTGAAATCGAAACTGAGCTTCTTTTTTGGCTTGGCCTCCCCCTCGGCAGGCGGCTCCTTTTTCTTTCGTTCCTTCCGGGGGTGCTTGGGCGGCTTGGTGCCGTCCTCCGGGGGCTTTGGAAAGAGCCTGACGATGGGCATACCGCAGGCCACGGCCGAGACGGAGAACACTCCGCCTTCATAGCCCACATCAGCCCCTACGGGAATCAGCATTATCAGCGTTATCAACAGCGCTATAACGCCTAATATAATGAGTGCTACCAATTACATCACTCCTCTGCTTGCACGGTCACGACTTCTTCAAGGCTGATCTGCCCGTCCTCCCCGGCATTTTGCAGTTTATTTATCTCATCGCGCAGCCTCTGCACGCCCTCGCTGCTGCCGATATCCGGCAGGGGCGGGAGCTGAGAAAGCTCGCTTACACCCATGGTGCGCAGAAAAGCGTCCGTCGTTCTGAAAAGCGTAGGTCTGCCCGGAACGTCGAGCTTCCCGCAGGGCTCTATCAGCCCCTTATCCGCAAGGGAGCCCATAGAATATGAACTGTCCACACCGCGCAGCTGCTCCACATACGCCCTTGTGACAGGCTGAAAATAGGCAACTATCGCCAGAGTTTCAAGCGCCGACTGGGACAGCATGGGCGGGCGGCGCTGTTCCATGGTCTTTGCGATAAAGGGCGCGTACTCCGGGGCGGAGCACATCTGCAGCTTATCGCCCAAACGCAGGATACGCATACCGCGCTGCTCTCTCTCATATTTTTCCGCAAGCTCAGCGGCTATTCGGCCAAGCTCAGCCTCGTCAGTATCCAGAATAAGCGACAGCCGAGCCAGAGGCACGCTCTCCCCGGCTGCAAAAAGTATAGCCTCAATGGCTGAAGAAATATCCGTCATCAATGCTCCTACTCAACAATTTTTTCTATGATTTCATCTTCGTCGCCGCCTATGAAGCTCACGAACCAACCCTCTCCCTGCCTGTCAAGGCGGACACTGCCCATACTGCACAGCTCCAGAACCGACATGAACGTGGCGACGATCTCCGTCGTGGACTTGCACCGGGCGTAAAGCTCGTTGAGCTGCTGCCCGCCGTTTTTAAGACAGGCGATAATCTCCCTGCTCTTGCTGCGCACAGAGTATATTATCCGCTTCGGCACGGCGGCTGTAAGCTCCCCGGCCTCGTCCTCCGGGGTTTTCACGCCCCTTGAAAAAACATTTTTAAGCGCCATCAGAAGCTCCACAGGCTCATGCTTATATTCATATTCCCTGCCGGTCTGGGGCAGCGGCTCGGGCGGCTTCGGATAGTACAGCAGCCCCAGCTCCGACGCTTTTTTTAGCTCCGGCACTATCTTCTGCACTGCGGCGAAGGTATCCCTGCATTTGAGCTTTTCCAGCGAATCCATCAGTTCCTGCAACTCGGACACTTCCTCGTCGGCGGTGAGCAGGGTTTTTGTCTTGATATACAGCAAATGCGCCGCCATCTGCACGAACTCGCTGGCGACCTCCAGATCCATGCTCTGCATCCTGTCCAGATACTCGAGATACTGGTCAAGGATATCGGAGATGCTGATATCCCGGATCTCTATTTTATTTTTGGACAGGAGCATCAAGATAAGGCTGAGCGGCCCTTCAAAATCCTGCTGCTGATCCCTGTCTTTAACAACTCCTTCAAGGAAAAAGCTCAGATCTTCCATCTTAAACCAAATTTCATCAGATATAGAACAGCCTGTACACCGTGTTAAGGGCAAGCTGCGCGATAGGCACAAGGCCGTCATAAACAAAATCGATTGCCCGGGAAAGGGGTCTGCCTATTACGCCCGTCGAAACCAGAACAAGCATCAGCAGCATACCGTATTTCTCATACCGCATGAGCTTATAGTAGCCATCGTCGCTCAGGACAGAGAACAGCACCTTCGACCCGTCCAGCGGGGGCAGAGGGATAAGGTTGAATATCCCCAAGCCAAGGCTCATATAGGCGGTGAGCTGGAGCATGCTCAGCACATACATGCCTGCCTTTGAAGCCGACAGCGGCAAATACAGCGCGCCGAAAATGAACAAAAACACAATGGCTATAAGAAAATTGCTGACAGGCCCGGCCAGCGCCGTCACAGCCATGCCGCGCTTTGGGTTTTTGAACTTGTACATATTCACAGGGACGGGCTTTGCCCAGCCCACATGGAACACCAGCATCATCAAAAGCCCCATGACGTCAAGGTGCTTCAGGGGATTGAGCGTGAGCCTGCCGCGTTCCTTGGCGGTATTGTCACCAAGACGGTAAGCCACATAACCGTGGCTCAGCTCATGCAGAGTGATGCACAGCAGCGAAGGGATAAGCCCCAGCAGAATACTCAGTATATAGGTAAAATCCAAACCGTCCCAAATGGAGCGAACCGCGCCGCTAATCAAACTCACCCCCATATATACAGATATATTAACAAATTTACCCACAAAATACAAGGGCGGGAAGCAAATTTTATGAGAATATCGCTGGATTTAATCAGCCTCGCAGAGTTCGCCGCCTGCCGGCAAAAAAATTCAATTTCATTTTCTGTCAGGGCGTGTACCTGACAGAAAATACTTCTCAGCCTGCAAGTGTGGAATTTGTGTGCAAACTGCGCACAAATTATGCGCGCAGCAGGCTGCAACTATCTGTTGTAAAGTCTGAAAGACTTTACAACAGAATAAGGGCGGGAAGCAAATTTTATGCTTCCCGCCCCATAAATCAGAGCAATTTTAGTATTTCTGCCATCAAAGTCTCTCTGCCCTGCCCCTTTTCCGCGGAAAACGGGATCAGTGGCACCTCCTCCGGCAGCGAAAGCGTCTCCCTGATAAGGCGCAGATTCGGTTCGATCTCGCTCTTTTTGAGCTTGTCCAGCTTATTGGCAACCACCACCAGCGCGCAGCCGGAGTCCTTGAACCACTCCGCCATTGTCACGTCGTCCGCCGTGGGCTTATGCCGGGAGTCAACGATCATGACGCCCAGATCAAAAAGCCCCTCAGCGGCAAAAAAGCTCTCCATGAGCTTTCCCCAGCGCTCTTTCTCGCTGCGGGAGACCTTTGCATAACCGTAACCGGGCAGATCCACGAAATAGAGCTTGCCGTCAATAAGAAAGTAATTGACATGTATGGTTTTCCCCGGCTCCGAACCGACTCTTGCAAAGTTTTTGCGGTTGAGCATACGATTGATGACCGAGGACTTGCCCACATTTGACTTGCCCGCAAAGGCCACCTTCGGCACAGAGCTGTGTATAAACTGGGCGGGAGCTGCGGCAGAGCGGATAAATTCCGCCTTGTTTACATTAAGTGTCGCCATCTTTTCACCTACTGTCTCACGCGCTCGCGCCGCTCTTTCACGGCGAGGGGGCTTGGGCAGCGCTCTATACTGCCTCCCTCCAGAGCCGCCGCCAAAGCGCCGTCAACCCTGTCCACCGGGACAAAATTCAGCTTTCCGCGCACGGTCTGGTCAATTTCCTCCAAATCAGGCAGATTGTCAACGGGAATTATCACAGTCTGTACACCCGCTCTGAGAGCAGCCATTGTCTTTTCCCGCAGGCCGCCGATGGGCATTACTCTGCCCCGTAGGCTTATCTCTCCCGTCATGGCGACGGTGCTCTTGACCGGCGTACCCGTCAGGGCGGAGACAAGAGCCACGCAAACCGTCACACCGGCGGACGGACCGTCCTTTGGCACAGCGCCCTCCGGGAAATGAATATGGATATCCTTATTCTTATAAAATTCAGGGTCGATACGGAAATCCGCCGCCTTGCTGCGGATATATGTCACCGCTGCGCGCGCTGATTCCTTCATCACATCGCCGAGGTT
>DKYJ01000025.1:23708-27199 GCA_002493305.1 Clostridiales bacterium UBA7103
CATCACATCGCCGAGGTTGCCCGTAAGCTCCAGCTTGCCGCTGCCCTCTACCACGGAGACTTCAACATCAAGGACTTCGCCGCCGACAGCCGTGTAGGCAAGACCGCGGACAAGGCCCACCTCGTTTTTGACCCGCAGCCGCTCCGGCTTATACCGGGCAGGGCCAAGCAGCGGCTCAAGCTGTCCGGGCTTTACGGTCAATGATTTATATCTATCCTCCGCGATGCCGCCGGCCGCCTTGCGGCAGACCGCCGCCAACTGCCGCTCAAGCTGACGCACACCTGATTCTCTGGTGTAAGAGCTTATAAGCTCACGAAGGACCGCGTCGCCCATTTTGAGCTGGCTTGCCTTCAGGCCGTGCTTCTGTCTCTGCTTAGGCAGCAGATGCCGCTTTGCTATTTGGAGCTTTTCTTCATCGGTATAGCTCGAAAGCTCAATGACCTCCATGCGGTCAAGCAGCGGGCGTGGTATAGTGTCAAGGGAGTTTGCGGTGGTAACAAAAAACACATTTGAAAGGTCAAAGGGCAGTTCGAGAAAATTATCCCGGAAAGTGCCGTTCTGCTCCCCGTCCAGCGCCTCGAGCAGCGCCGCCGAAGGGTCGCCCCGGTAGTCCGCGCCCAGCTTATCCACCTCGTCAAGGATCATGAGGGGATTGCAGCTTCCGGCCTGAATAATGCCCTGTATGATACGCCCGGGCATGGAGCCTATGTAGGTCTTGCGGTGGCCGCGGATCTCCGCCTCGTCATGAACGCCGCCCAGAGAAATGCGCACGCTTTTGCGGTTTGTGGCTCCGGCAATGCTCATGGCTATGCTGGTTTTCCCCGTCCCCGGGGGGCCGACAAGGCACAGAAGCCCGCCCTTGACCTCGGGGGCAAGCCTCCGCACGGCAAGGTACTCGAGCACACGCTCCTTGACCTTATCGAGGCCAAAATGCTCTTTGTCAAGAATCTTTCTCGCTTTGGCAATGTCCACCGTCTCTTTGGTGTACTTGCCCCAAGGCAGCTCAAGGCAGACATCCAGGTAATTGCGCAGTACAGCCGCCTCGGACGAGCCGAAAGGCTGCTTTGTGAGGCGGTTAAGCTCCTTGTTGAGCTTATCCTTTACCTCATCAGCCGCGTCGAGCTCCTGTATTTTGAGCCGGTAGGCCTCGGTATCCTCCGCGTCCTCCCCAAGCTCCTCCTGGATAGCCTTTATCTCTTCCCGCAGGTAATATTCCCGCTGGGCTCTGTCCATGCGGGTCTGAGTCGCCTCGCTTATCTCTTTTTCGATACCGAGGACATTTATCTCCTTGGCAAGATAACGGTTCAGCTGCTCAAGCCTGCGGCTGGGATAGAGGTTTTCAAGCAGGCTCTGCCGCTCCTCCAAAGTAAAGCGCACATTGTGTGCAATATGACTTGCGACCTTGGCAGGGCTGGGGTTGGCCAGAACAGAGAGTATCTGCTCCGGCGGAATGTCGGGATTTAGGTGCAGATATTGCTCATAAAGGCTCAGACAGCTGCGAACCAGAGCCTCCATGCGCTCACTGCTCACCCGTTCCTTCTTATCCGGCAGGCGGCGCACCTGAGCGGAATATCCCTTGGGGTCTGGACTAATGCTCACAGCCTCCGCTCTGTAAAGCCCCTCCACCATCACTCGGCAGACCCCGCCCTTGGGCTGTCGGAGCTGCTGGCACACGCGGCAGACCGTGCCCACCTTATAAATGCCATCAGCGTCCGGGGCGTCCTCAGCCAGGTCCTTCTGTGCGGCAAGGAAAATACTCCTGCTGCTGCCCACCGCAGCGTTGAGCGCCGCAACGGAGGCAGGGCGCTCCACATCGAAGGTTATCATCATGCCGGGGAACACATTAAGCCCCCTCAGGGCAAGCATCGGCAGCCTTATTATTTCGTTGTTTCTTTCCTTGGTATCAGGCATAATTTTTCACTCTTTGTCGTTAATATGCTTTACTATCGGCTGTGCGCCGTCCTTTACGCATTCTTTGGTGATGATGACCCTGTTCACCGTTATATCTGAGGGCACGGTGTACATGATATCCGTCATGACGCCCTCCATAACACTGCGCAGGCCGCGGGCGCCTATTTTCATCTCTATGGCCTTGTCGGCCACCGCCTCCAGCGCGCCCGGTTCAAACTCGAGCTCCACCGAGTCAAATTTCATCAGTGCCTTATACTGCTTCGTCATGGAGTTTTTCGGCTCCACCAGTATCCGCACAAGATCCTCCCGCCTGAGAGAATCCAGCGACGCAATGACAGGCAGCCTGCCCACAAGCTCCGGTATGATGCCGAACTTCAGCAGGTCGTGCTGCTGCACCTGCTTTAATATCTCACCCACATCACGCTCGGCGCTGACGGTTATATCCGCGCCAAAGCCCATTGTTTTCTTATTGGTGCGCTTCTCGATTATCTTATCCAGCCCATCGAAAGCGCCGCCGCAAATAAAGAGAATGTTGGTAGTATCAACGTGGATAAACTCCTGATGGGGGTGCTTGCGCCCGCCCTGCGGCGGAACGTTTGCAACTGTACCCTCAAGCAGCTTCAAAAGCGCCTGCTGTACGCCCTCACCGGAGACGTCTCTTGTGATGGAGGTGTTCTCGCTCTTGCGGGCTATCTTATCTATCTCATCGATATAGATAATACCGCGCTGGGCGCGCTCCACATCAAAATCCGCCGCCTGAAGCAGCTTCAAAATAACATTCTCCACGTCCTCGCCCACGTAACCGGCCTCTGTAAGAGTAGTGGCGTCGGCAATGGCGAAGGGCACATCAAGCATCCTGGCGAGGGTCTGGGCAAAAAGTGTCTTGCCGCTGCCGGTGGGGCCGATGAGCAGGATGTTGCTCTTTTGAAGTTCTACCCCGTCCTTATCCTGCCCGGCGTGAAGAATACGCTTATAGTGGTTATATACCGCCACGGACAAGGCGATCTTCGCCCGCTCCTGCCCGATAATATACTCGTCTAATTTTTCCTTTATCTGCCTGGGCTTCGGGAGTTTTTCAAACACAAGAGGAAGCCCGTCATAGCCTGTGGCTCCGCCGGTGTCAGGCATTTCCTCCACAATGCTCATGCACATGCGCACGCAATCGTCACAGATATAACTGCCGTTACCGGCGATGAGCCTGTTGACAAGGCTCTGTGGCTTGCCGCAGAACGAGCATCTTATGCTTCTTCTTTCATCATTTTTTGCCATTTACTTCTCCATTTTTTCTAAAAAAATACCACCGCAATAATAGCCCACAAGGGGAGCAAAAAATGCTCCCCCTGAAAACAGTATGCTTATCAGCGCTTGTAGAGGACCTTATCCACAAGGCCGTATTCCTTTGCTTCCTCCGCAGTCATAAAATTGTCGCGCTCACAGTCGGCCTCGACCACCTCAAGAGGCTTGCCGGTGTTCTGGGCCAGAATGGTGTTCATGCGCTTTTTGATGACTTCAAGGCGCTTGAGGTGGATAGCCATATCGGTTATCTGCCCCTGAGTGCCGGCGGAGGGCTGATGGATCAT
>DKYJ01000025.1:27489-52974 GCA_002493305.1 Clostridiales bacterium UBA7103
GGAGGGCTGATGGATCATGATCTCGGCGTTAGGCAGGGCGATGCGCTTGCCCTTCGCGCCGGAGGACAGCAGAAAGGCGCCCATGGAGGCGGCCATGCCGATGCAGATGGTGGACACATCGCATTTAATATACTGCATGGTGTCATATATCGCCATGCCCGCAGTGACGGAGCCGCCGGGGCTATTGATATAAAACTGGATGTCCTTATCAGGATCCTGCGCCTCAAGATACAGAAGCTGCGCAACAACAAGGCTGGCCGTTGTGTCGTTGACTTCCTCGGAGAGCATTATAATGCGGTCATTGAGCAGGCGGGAGAAAATATCATATGAACGCTCTCCTCGGCTAGTCTGTTCTACAACATAGGGGACTAAACTCATTTTTATCGGATTCTCCTTTAATTATGTCAGCTTCCAATTATATCTCTATCCCAAAATTACTCGGCAACGACAGCGCTGTCGAAGATGAGCTTGCTTGCCTTCTCTTTCTTAAGCTCGGCGGCAACGAAAGCATCACCGAAGTACTGCTTGACGTCCTCGGGCTTTGCGCCGATATTCTCGGCCATCTTGTTTAGATACTCCTCTGTCTCCTCGTCGGTGACCTGGATATCCTCGGCCTTGACTATCTCGTCAATGAGCATTTCTGTTCTGACCTGCATCTCAGCGTTGGGGCGCAGATTGTTGTTGACGACTTCCTCGCTGAAGCCAAACATCTCTATGAGCTTGTCAAGGCTCATGTCCTTGTCAGTCATGCCGAAGTTGGCAGCGTAATTGCGCAGCGCCTCCTCGACCTTGTCATCGACCATGACCTTGGGGATCTCAACGGTCATATTGTCGCAGGCCTGCTTCATGATAGCGGTGCGGAACTCGCCCTCGGCCTGCTCCTCATTGGTCTGCTCAAGCTCCTTGCGCAGGCTCTGCTTATACTCATCAAGAGAGTCAAACTCGGAGACGTCCTTTGCAAACTCGTCGTCCAGCTCGGGAAGCTCGGAATAGCTCAGTTCGTTGAGCTTCACCTTGAAGGCAACGGCCTTGCCCGCAAGCTCCTCGGTGTAATTCTCGGGGAAGGTGATGTCAAGCTCCTTCTCCTCGCCGACCTTCATGCCGACAATCTGCTCTTCAAAGCCGGGGACAAAGGTGTTCGAGCCAAGCTCAAGAGCATAGTCCTCGCCCTTGCCGCCGTCAAAGGGCACGCCGTCCTTAAAGCCCTCAAAGTCGATGGTGGCAGTGTCGCCCATCTGGGCGGCGCGGTCATCAACGGCCACAAGGCGGGCGTTGCGATGACGCACCTCGTCAAGTTCCTTGTCAACATCCTCATCGGTGACGGGCTTGACAGTCTTGGGAGCGGACAGCCCCTTGTACTCGCCCAGAGTGACCTCCGGGAAGAGCGTCACACCGAAGGTGTAGGAAACAGTCCTCTCCTCGGTGATGTTAACGTCCTCTATGGCGGGGGCGCCGACTATCTTCAGCTCGTACTCCTTGAGGCCGAACTCGAAAGCGGCGGGAGCCAGCTCGTCCATGGCATCCTGATAAAAAACCTCTTTCCCGTACATACCCTCGATGACGGCACGGGGGGCCTTACCCTTGCGGAAGCCGGGAATATATATATCCTTCTTGTTTTTCAGGTAAGCGCCGTTGACGGCGGCCTCAAACTCGGCCTTGTCGGACTCGACCTGAAAGCTGGCAGTGTTCTGTTCTTTTTTCTCTAAATTCTTGACGATCATTGTTGATCTCCTCCTCATATGTGGCGAAACACGCCTTAATATATTAACAGATAATAACTATAAAATCAAGCTTATTTCAATCCATCAGCTTGACCGGCGAAAAATTTACAAAATCCGCCGAAACCAGACGAAATTCTGTTCCCTCGCGCAGACCGTTGAAGGCGCCGGCGCAGCCCTTTCCGTGGATATGCCCATAGCAGCAGAGGCTGACCCTGTATTCTCTGAGCAGATCAAGTATCTCCTGACAGCGGTAGCGCTGAAAGATGGGCGGATAATGGAGAAATACGAGCTTTTCCTGCTCCCCCCCGGTCTTAAGGGAGGCCTCCAGGCGCATTATCTCCCGGCGCATGATTTTTTTGTCGTGCTCTGCCCCGGTCTCCTCCTCATAAAACCAGCCTCTTGTTCCGCATATAGCATAATTGCGGTAGAAAAAAGCGTTGTTATACAGTATCTCGATACTGTCTATCCCGTTTCTCTCGAACATTCGCTTTGCGGCTGAGGCGGTGCTCCACCAGTAGTCATGGTTGCCCTTCAAAACGATTTTTCTGCCCGGCAGAGCGTCAATAAATCGAAAATCCTCCGCCGATGCGTCAAGCCCCATCGCCCAGCTCAAATCACCGCATAAAACGCATACATCTTCATCGTTCAAGGCCGCGAAGCCTTCCCTAAGCTTATCGGTGTGGTTTGCCCAGCGCTCGCCAAAAACATCCATAGGCTTATCGCTGCCCATGGATAAATGCAGATCTCCAATTGCGTAAAGCGCCATAGAGCCTATGTTCGCCCCCTTTGCGTGAATAAAACCGTGCTTTTGGCACAAAATAAAGCCATATTTCCAAATTGAAGGAGGAAAATTAAAATGGCTGATAAAAACATTAAAAACACCAACCCCGGCGTGGGCTGCGATGTGACCGGCTGCAAGTACAACACCGTTGACTGCAAGTGCAGTGCGCCTCGCATCAGCGTCCAGAACGAAAAGGCCTCCACCAAGGGCGAGACCTACTGCTCCACCTTCTGCCCGAGGGGCTGCTGCTGACGTCAGACGAAAGCAATTCCATTCCGTTTCCCTCGCAGGCTCGGAAAACTGCATATCCATTGCTTCCGTCTTCCTTTTCCAGCGCAGACCCGCTGACGCTGGGCTCTGCGCTGGTGAAGGTGAACATGGCGGAAAGCTGTCGCTATATTCCCCCGTTCTTCCTTTCAAAATCACGACCGCTACGCTGGGTCGTGATTTTGTTTTGGGGCGCCTGCGGGCGGGATAAAGCAATTAGTGTGGCGCGACGATGTTTTCCACATACTCTCTCAGTCGGCTTCGCCGCCAGCTCTCCCATAGGGGGAGCCAAGTGTAGGTGCGGAGGAGGTTTTGGCTCGTCTAATCGTCACGAAGTGACACCTTACTTCTTCACTATTACCTATTACCTATTACTTATTACTTCAATCTGCCCCGAAGGCGTTTTCGGTGTGGATTATTTTGGCTTTCCCGTCCATGCCGTGGGGCGCGTAGACCTCCAGCACATCAAAGCGCGGCTGAAGATCTATATTTTTTTCGCTCAGATATATCTGAGCGGTGGCTATGATGCGCCGCTGCTTTGCGCGGGTGACAAACTCCTTTGCCTCGGCAAAGGCCGCGTCCTTCCGAAGCTTTACTTCGGCAAAGACGATGTATCTCCCCCGGCGCGCAATAATGTCTATCTCACCCAGACGGCAGGCGTAATTCATCTCAAGTATGGTGTAGGCCCGCAGGCGCAGATACCTTGCCGCCTGCTCCTCCCCCCAGCGCCCAAGGCGGCGCTTATCCAAACTCTCCATCAGTGCATTTTCCTGAGAAAGCTCATGCGGTGGATAGGGCTTGGCCCCAGCGCCCGTATGGCCTCGTAATGCTGCTTTGTGCCGTAGCCCTTGTGCTTTTCAAAACCGTACCCGGGGTACTGCTCGGCCATTTGCAGCATATACCTGTCCCTCGTCACCTTTGCGAGGATGGAGGCCGCCGCGATATCCGCGCAGCAGCCGTCGCCTTTTATGACAAAGCGGCTGTTCATTTCTATGCCGCTGTTGCGGTTGCCGTCTATAAGCGCAAGCTCCGGTGTTACGGAAAGGCTGTTTATCGCCCGGTTCATGGCGAGAAAAGTGGCGTTTAAGATATTGAGCCGCTCAATTTCCTCAACGGCGGCAAAAGCGATGCCATAAGAAATCGCCTTGGCCTTTATTTCATCAAAAAGCGCCTCGCGCTTTTTCTCGGAGAGCTTTTTTGAGTCGTTAAGCCCCGATATCTCAAGCCCTCTCGGCAGCATCACCGCCGCCGCGCACACAGGGCCCGCCAGCGGGCCGCGCCCGGCCTCGTCCACCCCACAGATAGAGCCGACGCCGGAGGCGTATATCTCGTTTTCAAGTTCCCAAAGCTCAGTCATCCGGCTCCTCCAGGCTGAGTCTGCCCAATTTACCCTCATGGTATTCCGACAGCAGCACCCCGGCCATACGCTCGATATCATACTCACCGCCGGAGATAAGAAAGCCACGCTTTTTCGCTGCCAGCTCCAGCAGCTCAAAGCCGTTCATATCCGGCTCGGGCTTTATCTTATAGCGCTGCTCAAGGGCGGAGGGGTACATCCGCGCAAGGCGCAGGATAAAGTTTGCCGCCAGCGTCTCCCTGTCGAGAACCTCCGCCTTTATGGCGTTGGTGACGGCCAGCATCTCCCCGACCTCCTGACTGTCAAACTTTGGCCAGAGTATGCCCGGAGTGTCCAGCAGATCAAGCCCCTGAGCGATGTTTATCCACTGCTTGCCGCGCGTCACGCCCGGCCTGTCGCCGGCAATGGCGGCCTTGCGCCCGGCGACCTTGTTAATAAATGTGGATTTGCCCACATTCGGTATGCCGAGGATCATCACCCGTAGAGGTCTGCCGGTCTGCCCCTTGGCCTCGTATTCTCTCAGCTTATCCGCAAGCAGCCTGCGCACCGCGGCGGGAAAGGCGCTGACGCCCTTGCCGCTTTTCGCGTCCGTCTCCAACACTGCGCAGCCCTGGCGCTCAAACTCTCTTTTCCAGCGTGTGCTTATCGCGGGGTCTGCAAGATCACAGCGGTTGAGGACGATGAGCCGGGGCTTGCCCGCGGCAAGTCTGTCAATATCCGGGTTGCGGCTGGAGCGTGGGATACGCGCGTCCAGTATCTCGCACACAGCGTCCACCATGGAAAGGTTTTCCTCTATCATACGCTGGGCCTTTGTCATGTGCCCGGGAAACCACTGGATATTCAGTTTTTCAAAGCCTGTATTATCCATCACTTCACAAATCTCAGGTCGCTGAGCGGGAACAGTACCGCGTAGACCTTGCCCAATATCAGCCGCTCGTCGACCATGCCGATCTCGGTCTTGCGGCTGTCGGTGGAGGCGTTGCGGTTATCGCCCATGACGAACACGCAGCCGTCGGGCACGGTCTGCGGGCCGATAAAGTCCAGCTTGTTATGGGTCAGCTCCATGATATAGTCCTCTTCGATAGGCTGACCGTCGATATAGACTATGCCATTATCAAAGTCGATGTTTATTTCCTGCCCCTCGGTGGCGATGACGCGCTTGACAAGAGCCTTGTCCGCGTCATAATGCTCCGCGTGAAAGACCACGATGTCCCCCGCGTGGGGCTTATAAAACAGGTCGGACACCAGCATCTTATCCCCGTGGTTGAGCGTGGGGTTCATGGAAGTCCCGTTCACGTCAATAATGCGCACCACGAACAAAAACGCCACAATGCATATTATAAGCGCCGTGACAATGCACTGTATCCAGTCATAGATTTCAGCACCGGAGCTGCGCTTTTCTTCTTTTTTTACATCGTTTTTTTCTCTGCTCATAACTATCTCCTTATCACAGAGTTATTCATGGTGATTATACACCCAACAGAATACAAACTGCAACAGTTTTCCTTGAAGCATGGCGCGCCTTGTGTTAAAATCAGCGTAAAATGTATCTTTATTGAGGTGCGCCAAAATGAGACTGAGCGTTATTATCCCCGTATATAATGTGGAAAAATACCTTGCCCGCTGCATAGAGTCGGTGATCGTGCCCTGTCATGAGGATTACGAGGTCATTATCGTAAACGACGGCTCAACGGACTCCTCCCCTGCCATCGCCCGGGAGTACGCGGAGAAATACCCCTCGCTCATTCGCCTTATCTCCACTCCTAACGGCGGCCTCGGCCATGCGCGCAACACCGGGCTTGACGCGGCCAATGGGGACTATGTGCTCTTTCTCGACAGCGACGACAGGCTCTCTGCCGGGGCATTGGAGGAGATGCTCGGCATAGCCGACGGAGGCTTTGACATCTGTATTTTTGACCATGTCAGCGTGACCGAGAGCGGGCAGCCTCTGAAGGTCACCCACGGCTGCGACAGAGAGGGCGAGTTTTCTCTTGCCGAGTACCCGGAGCTGCTGTTCCAGCCGCCCAACGCCTGCGTCAAGCTCTTCCGGCGCAGTCTCTTCGGGGCGGATATCCGTTTTCCCGGCAGGCTCTGGTTTGAGGATCTGTATACCGTTCCGAAGCTCTATCTTCGCGCTGAGTGTATCCGCTATGTGCCCAAAGTGTGGTATGAATACCTGCTGCGTGCCGGCTCTATCACAAATTCCGCAAGTATAGGCCGAAACGCGGAGATAATCACCGCCGTAGACGAGGCCATAGGCTTTTTCAAGGCTCAGGGCCTGTATGAGCGCTACGCCCCTCAGCTTGAGTACATGGCGCTGTATCACGAGCTTATCACATCCACCACGCGTGTAAACCTCATCGACCCGCAGAGCGATTTGCAGGATAAGCTGCTTCAAGATTACACCGCGAAGTTCCCGAATTACCGCCAAAACCCCTATGTGCGGCAAATGCCAAAAAAGCTCAAGCTCCTGCTCTATCTGATAGAGCGCCGCCGGCACCGGGCAATAAATCTTATCATGAGGGTGAATAATAAAGTCAAGGGGAAATGAAAACACCTCCGTCGGATTTTCCGGCGGAGGCTGATTTATATTCAACTGTATTGCTCCGATATATATATATATATATATCCCTGCACGGGAGCGAATATCCGCCGCAGCTTCGTCAAGGGTCATGCTGCCATCCATATAGGCCGCCGCGGCGCGCTTAATCATATCATACAAAGCCTCGTCCCCGCCCAGAATAGCCCGGTTTGTCATGGCAATGTGTTCTAAGAACATCTGGCAGTTTTCCTCGCTGAGCTGGGCGGCAGCCTGACGCTCAAGGGCGCTTTTTATAACATGTAGGTTGTACTCCTGCCCAAGCTGAGACTCCATCGTCAGTTCGCTTTTTATATAAGCCCAGGCCCCCGCCTTGTTCCCTGAGGATACGGGGATAGCCGCCCCGCGCACGGCAGCGCCGATCCGGAAATAGCTCCCGCCGCTGGGGCAGATCGGCAGGCCCGTAAGCTCCCATTTCTCCCCGTCGCGATGGAGGATATTTTCCAGCAGCAGCGGCACAGGTACGCTCTGGCAGAAAAACAGGCTTTTTTCCGGATCGTCCGCGCTCCTGCCCCAAAGCTGTAAAAAACGTGGGAAAGACTCATCATCAAATAAGCTCTGCCCACCGCTTCTGTCAATATATTCCGCTGTCAGCAAGGCGGCAATATACTCGGGCGAAGCTCTGTTAAACATGGCTGTATCTCCGTTTTCAAGGGCAGCGCTGAGGTATTCCCACTCGCCCTGTTTCCTGAGCTCTGCCAGATTCTCGGTTTGGGCAAGCGCTGTCTCCAGACGAAAGCCAGTCCATATTTGGCGAAGCTCACCCTTGGTTTCAAGAGATGTAAGCAATCCGGGAACGAAGTCCCCCCTGTCCATATCCGGGTCTGCGTCGATGTAATCATAAATGTTCTCAAACTGCTTTGAGCTGGTGTTCAGGCCTGATTCAAACAGCACCAAATCCGGTACATTTCCGCTGTTAAAGTCAGCGTAAAAGCCGCTCATGTCAAGCCCGTCATAAAACGCGAAGCTGTATTCATACTCGCCGTTTGCAAGAGCAAATTCCTCTACCCTGCCCTGAACCTGCGCCCACCTGTCCTCTTCCGCGCATACAGCGACCTTTACAATACTCTTTTCTTCTGTTGGAACTGTCTCAGCGCGTATATATATCAGGCTCTCTCCTCTCGCTCCAACAGCTATAAACTCCCGCTCACCAATACGGCAGACATAGTTAAATACAGTGTCATACTGATTTTCAAGTCCCCAGCGCATAAGCTCTTCGCAGCTGTCGCTTTTGATGTCATACGCGAAGAAACGGCGGTCATCGCAAACCAGATACTCGTCTTCCAGCGGCTGCATAACAGCGCTGCTGCCATATAGCTCACCCGCTGCGTTTATTTGAATATTCAACTGCTCAAGGCTCTGCCCGTCCTCCAAATTTCCTGTGAGGTACACCGGGGCTGAGCTTGAATAATCAAAGCCAGAGAGGATAAGCAGTCCCTCCGAAAAAGCAGCAGAATAAAGCTCAAAATCGGGTACAAACTCAAGCTCCGCAGTGATTTTCCCTTCTTCGTCTATGGCGGTGATGTAGTTTTTCCCGTAGACATACGCCTTGCCCCCGTCATCGTAGCAGAGCCCGCGCGCATCATCAAAGCTCAGGCTGAACCGGGCTTCCGAGATGAACGCCCCTTCCGCGTCATAGCGTGAGATAGAATAACGTCCCTGATAGTCCGGGTTATCCACGAGCTTCATTTGCCGGTCGTAATACTGTTTTCCGAATTCCCCGGTGAGGACGGCAAACTGACCGTCCGGTGCCGCCGCCACGGCCTTAATTTCTTCTTTTTCGGGCGCGTCCGGCCTGTCAAAGGTCATCGCACAGGGCTTTTCCTTCACGCTGCCGTCCTCGATTTTGAAGAGCTTAAGGCTCTTGTTCTCATCTCTTTCGGCAGCCGCCAGTAGAATATTGCCTTGTCTGGCAATGCCGCAAACGGTGTATCCGGGTTCAAATGGGTAATAGCTCTGTCTCTCGATCCGTTCTTCCGTTTCTCCGTCGCCTGACCGGCTTTCTTCACCCGTTCTTCCACAGCCGCAGAGCGGGCCAAAGCACAGCGCAAATATCAGCAGCAGGCAAATAAAGCGTCTCATGTACTTACTCTTTCTCCATAGCATTTTGTAATATTGTGTATTCTAATTTTCAATAGTAAACGAAGATGCGGATTCTGTCAATCGGAATCAGACCGTGATCGCCGCCTCTGCATAGTCATCATTACAAATTATTCCTTAATTATTTTTAAATCCTCGGCTTTTCCTTGAATATACAGACGAGCCATGCTATAATAAATTACAAATTAGTTGCAGACGGTAGGTTTTACTATGAGCGATTCGTTTAATTCCATTGGCAGAGCAAAGCAGATAGTCCGCGAGGTGGGCAAGGTCATTGTCGGCAAGGAGGAGACAGTCATTAAGTCCCTGCTGGCCATTCTCTCCGGAGGTCATATCCTCATGGAGGATATCCCCGGCGTAGGCAAGACGACCCTCGCCGTGGCCATCTCCCGCGCGCTGGGGCTTGAGTATAACCGCGTGCAGTTTACGCCGGACATTCTCCCCTCGGACATCACGGGTTATTCGATATATGACAAGAACACCGGCCTTATGAGCTATCAGCAGGGCGCGGTACTGTGCAACCTCTTTTTGGCCGATGAGCTTAACCGCGCCACCAGCCGCACCCAGTCGGCGCTGCTTCAGGCCATGGAGGAGGGCGAGGTAACGGTTGACGGCGTGACGCGCCAAGTGCCGCAGCCCTTTATCGTCATCGCGACTCAGAACCCCACCGGCGCCAAGGGCACCCAGATGCTGCCCGATTCCCAGATGGATCGCTTCATGCTGCGCCTATCGATGGGTTATCCCTCGCACGAGGATGAGATGGAAATGATCCGCCGCAAGCAGAGCGGCGTGACCACCGCCACAGTGCAGCAGGTGGTTGACCGGGCGGAGCTTATCGCCCTGCGCCATGAGGCCGAGCAGGTTTTCATCAAGGACGCTCTGATAGATTATATTATCCGCCTGTGCGACCGCACGCGCCGTGACCCCCGTGTCCTTCAGGGCGCAAGTCCCCGCGCTTCCCTTGCCCTGACCGCGCTATCTAAATCCACGGCGTGGATACAGGGGCGGGATTATGTTCTGCCGCGCGATGTGCGCTTTGTGTTTCGCGACTGCATCGCCCACAGGCTTATATGGGGGCAGGACGCGCCGGACGCGGCCTCTCAGCAGGCGGCGCTCTCAGAGATGTTTGCCTCTGTAAAAGAACCGGACATTCGGTGATCATATGCCCACTTTCGGTTTTGTTTTATACCTGTTGCTTCTGGCGGCGATAGTTTTTTTCCGCCTGAGCTATCTGGGTTGGTTCGGGCCATATATAGTAGCAGCGGCGATAGCGCTCCCGCTGCTGCTTTTGCTGCTCTCTCTGCCCGCCATGCTGCGGCTGCGGCTAAATATCAGCGCGCGCCCATGGGTCTATCGAGGCGACGAGGGCACGCTGGAGCTGCGCTTTTCCGGTCGGGGCGTCATGCCTATAAGCACTGTCGCGGTCAGGCTGGAGCTTACTAATCGCTTCACCGCGGAGCAGACGAAAAAACAGTTTGTCTTTCGCTGTGTTGCCGGCGGGACGCGCCATATAAGCCTGCCGACAGAGCTTTGCGGTATGCTCTCCTGCCGTGTCGTAAGCTATGAATGTTATGACGCGCTGGGGCTGTTTAAGCTCCGGCGAAAGCTCGGTACCGTCGTTGATACCGCCGTTATCCCCCGCCCCGCTGAGGATCTTGACGTGCAGATCTTCTCCGCGCTCAACGCCAGGCAGCGGCTCAAGCCCAAGTACGGCGGCGGTTATTCCGAGGAGCACGACCTGCGCGAGTACCGTCCCGGTGATACCGTCAACTCCATACACTGGAAGTTGAGCTCAAAGACCGACAAGGTGATCGTCCGTGAGCCGCTGGTGCGTGAAAACGACAATATTTATCTTGTGCTGGCTGCCGCCGGGACAAATGACGAGGGCCTTGAAAAGCTATACCGCCTGTCCCTTGATCTGTGCAACATGGAGCTGAGCCACTATATAATCGCGGATCGTGCGTATGAAGTCTATAACGAGCAGGAAGCCATGGAGGCCATGCGTTCTCTGCTGTCCGTGCCCCTGGGCGAGCCCTGCGGCTATGACGAGGCCATGGCCCGCTGCGTTTTTCTCGTCAACGGCGGGGAGGTGCGCAGCAAATGAATAAAGCCATGAACCGCATTTTTGCTCTCGTTTTGCTGTTGCTCTTCGTCTTTTCGCAGAGCTATCTTCTGGCCGAGAGCTTCAATATCGTTGTAAGCCCTGCCGCTGCGCTGTGGTTAGCGGCGCTGTGTGTTTCGGTATGGTTCGCCGGGGTTTTCCGGCACGGGATATTTTTTAGTCTTCCCCTGTCCGTGGGGCTGCTCTACGGGGCATATCGCTACTATTCCCCGGATATCTCCGCGGAGCTTGTGGATGTGCTGGATAAGCTCGCCGGGGCCTATTATGAGCATTTTTACGCTCCCGGCGCGCAATACGCCTTTTCAATCGTCACAGAGCATCAGACGATGATTTTCATTGTCTTTGCCTTTCTGATCGCCTCATATATGATAACCGCGCTCACCGCCAAAAGCACCCGTATCACCCTCTCGCTGCTCGGCTCTCTGCCGCTTTTCTTCTGCTGCATCGCCGTTAACGGCATACCCTCCCCGCTTTATATCGTGGGCATGATACTGTTTTGGGTGTTGGTGCTTGTAAGCGGGCACGGCTACTCGCCGGAAAACGCCGCATGGCGCACGGTGCTTGTCTCCGCTATGCCATGCGCCCTGCTGCTGGCAGCTCTGCTGCTGGTCAAGTCCCCCGCTGATTACAGCTTCACCGACGAGGACGTGGCGCGCACGCGCAGGATAAACAAGCTTGCGGCCCTGCTTCAGGGAGAGGTCGTCCAAAGCGAAAACGGCTTTGGTGAGGCATCGGGGACTATAATTGAGACGCCGGAGCCCGCAGAGCCATATTCCTCGTGGAGCTCCGAGGGCGGCATGACCCTTGACGGTTCCCCCGCCGGAGCCGAGGACATCGTTTTTCTCCGCGCCAGAAGCGACAGCGAGGGCTATATCTACCTTCGCGGCAGCTCCTTCGGTGAATATACCGGCAGCGGCTGGTCTAACGCCGCGGAGCCGGAGCAGAGCTCCTCGCTGGACTTTGCCGCCCGGGCTGCCGCCGCCTCAGGAGGGGCGGAGCACGAGCTGGAGCTGAGGTACATCACCCCGGCTGACGCAAAGTTTATGCCATATTACTCCGTTTCCGGCAGTCCGTCGGATATTAAGGCCATCTATGGCGGCGGTCAGCGGCAGAACACAGTCTACGCAACGCTGAACACGCAGAGCGCAAGTCTCCCGGAGGATATTGCTCAGCAGGAGGCTGATTACCGCGCCTTTGCCTATGATTATTACACCCGCCTGCCGGACAGCACCCGCAGCGCCATGCTGGACATTGCCACGCAAAACGGCATTAGCGCCGAGGATGGGGACATTATCTCCGGCATTGCGGACTTCGTGCGCTCCAGCGCAGAATACGATCTGAATGTCGAGCCTTTCCCCGGCGACGACAGCGCGGTTTACTTTCTCACCCAGGCCGAGCGTGGCTACTGCGTGCATTTTGCCAGCGCCGCCGCCGCTATGTACAGGGCACTGGGCGTTCCCGCCCGTGTGACCGAAGGCTTTTTGTTCTACGCCGAGGCAGGCAGCTGGACGGAGGTCACCGGTGCAAACGCCCACGCGTGGGTCGAGGTTTACCGGGACGCGCTGGGCTGGATACCCGTGGAGGTAACGCCGTCCTCGGAGGAGGGAGAGGGCGTCCCCGGCGGGGAAATGCCGAAGGAGAGCCTTGCCCCAGAGGAAAGCGCGCCCCTTGATGAGCCTGAGTCGCAGACCACCGAAGCGCCAACGCCAACCCCGGCTGTTGATAACGGGCGGCCAAGCGGCATAATCAGCGGCGAGCCTGTTCCCATTCAAACGCAGGAGCGGGAAGCCAAGATAAATTGGATAATTATCGCTCCTATGCTTGTTGTTATTCTCGTCCTGCTTACAATTTTGCTGCGCCGGCGGATAATTCTTACCCGCTCCATGGCAAAGCGGCGCGGGAAGGACAACAACCGCGCCGTTATCGAGCTGTGGCATGTGTGCGAGAAGCTGCAAAAATACGGCATTCAAGCGCCTGAGGCGGTGAAAAGCTGCGCGGAAAAGGCGGCCTTCAGCCCGCATACCGTCAGCCGAGAGGATGTGAAAGCCTGCCGGAACATGACAGACGCGCTTATAAAGCAGAGCTACGCGCACTTAAAGCCCATGAAAAAGCTCCGCTTCCGTTTTATTGATTGTGTTATGTAAACTAAATTTTGTAAATTATAACTCCCTCCGCAGTGCGGAGGGAGTTATAATATCAAAAGTCTCACTTTGAATGCAAAGGCTTTGTCTTTGCATTTAGGCTCAGCACGCCACTATTTGTTTTATATTCATCTCAGTCCCCTGCTGAAGCCATGTCTCCCCGCTGCCGCAGTAGGGGCAGGTCTTGCCGTATTGCAGGGTGGGATAGGTCTTTTTGCAGGCGTTGCACCATGTGACCGCCGGGATAGTCTCATACAGCAGCTTCGAGCCGCTGATAAGCGGGGTCTTTTTGGCATACCAATCCCAGCAGTCCACAAGATAGCCGGGGACTATGCCCGAAACCTCGCCAAATTCCAGAGTGACGGATTCTATCTGCGTAAGATTATTCTCCTGCGCCGCCTTCTCGACTTCTTTTATCACATATGTCACAATGCTCAGCTCGTGCATGATCATACCTCCACAAAAAACAGGCACGGCAATCACCGTGCCTGTATCATTGTATAATTTTGGCAGAGACAAGTCAAGTGCATAATTATTTCTCCATCATATCAAGCGCGTTTACAAGCATATGCGCGGCATCCCTGCGGGTGAGAGCGTCGGAAGTGGCCGGGGCATCGACGATGCCGCAGGCCTGCAGATTTGCGCAGGCTTGAGCAAGCTCCCCGTCCATGCTCTCGTCAAGGCTGATATAGCTCACAGGGCTCAGGCCCAGAATACTGTCTAGCATCAGCACCGCCTCCTGCCTTGTTATATGCTCCTCCGGCAAAAACGCGCTGCCGGAGCTTACAGGTTCAACGCCCATGATAGAGGCCGTGGCCACATAAGGCTTCATCCAGCCAGGTATGCTGCTGTCATCATTATATTTAGTTGACATAACACTTGAAACTATGGGTTCCCCCGACAGTGCCATACACATGCTGAGAAACTCGCCCCGCTTCACTTCCCTGTCCGCGTCAAAATTATACACACCGCAGAACTGCTCCCCGGTAAAGACCCCCGCCTCGCTGAGAGCGGTAGCGGCGTATTCGTCCGCCGTGCCGTGAAGCTCCGGATAAAAAACGCCCTTTTTCTGCTTTTCGATTTTTATTATGACCGTGGCCTCCTGAGAATAGTTTCCCTGCTCGTCAACAGCCTTATATCCGAAATAATCCCTGCCTTTTTTGTTCTCCGCCGGGGTGTATACGAAGCTGCCGTCCTCACTTAACTCAATTTTGCCTTTCACCGGCTCGGTGCTTATCTCAAAGCTCAAAACGCCGCCATCAGGGTCAAATGCGGACAGCTTACCGCCAACGGACACATTTTTGTAGGTTTTCAGCTCCAGATTTTCCGCCACGGGAGCCGATCCCTCAGCATAAGCCGGATACATTCCGGCAAACATGAACAGCGCCATTGTAAGCGCCAGCAGGGAAATAAGCATTCGCTTCATAACTTTCCTCCAAAGATATTCCCAGAAAATTGATATGACGGAGCAGCAAGCCCCCACATATCACTATTTTACGCACTCTAAGGGTAAATATTCAAATTAAGGTAGACTTTGGCAGCGCTGTTATGGTATTATTGCATCGAATATCATTATAAACGAGGTATCTACTATGGAACTGACAACGGCAGCACTGTGGCTGAACACTGCTTTTGCGGGCTTTGACCAGGCAGTGACCACGGCGGTGCATAAATTATACGAGATCGGCGGAGGCTTTTTCACGCCGGTCATGGAATTTATCTCCCTGCTTGGGCATGACGGGCTGTTTCTTATCGCCCTGTCTATCTTGCTTTTGCTCCTGCCAAAAACACGGCGCTTCGGTACGGCCATGCTCATCGGTCTTATCCTCGGCGCGCTAATGACGAATCTTTGCATAAAGATATGGGTCGCGCGGCCCCGTCCATACGCGGACGAAAACGGCTTTTTCTATCCCTTGTGGCAGATGATGGGTATGCACATGGAGAGCGACAAGAGCTTCCCTTCCGGGCACACGACCGCTGCCTTTGCCAGCATGATCCCAGTCTTTGCGCTGGGCAATAAGCGTTTTAGCTGGCTTGCGCTGGTGTTCGCGTTTTTGATGGGCGTATCCCGCATTTATCTTGTGGTGCACTTCCCCTCCGATGTGCTGGGCGGTCTTATTGTCGGCACGATAGCCGGCGTCGCGGCGGTCATCATCAACAGCAAGCTGCCCGAAAAGTGGTTCAGCATGAATTTCTTCAAGAAGAAAGGAGACGCGCAATGTTCTTCGGACTGAAATTCAAGGGTGTTGATAAAAAATACATTAAAGATCAGGCGCATATAGACGACTACAACGCCGCCGAGGTCATTGGCCGGGTGCGCCTTGGAAAGCTCTGCCTGTACTACCGCGATTTGGGCGTCAAATACTATGTGCCCTATGAGTACATTGACCGGGCCTTTACCCGCATCAACGAGTGCGCCCCGGACGACGGGCCGATCATTCATTACTACCGGCTTATCCTCGTCCACGGCGAGAAGGAGTTTGCAAACCTCATATTTAATGAGGAGCGCGATGTGGATACTATCCACGCCCGCCTTGCCGAGCTCAACCCCGAAATTAAGTTTGGGTACATCCCCCCTGCCGACGGCAAGCGGAGACGGTTCTCGTAAACAAAAAATCCTGAAAGGATAACCTTTCAGGATTTTTTTGTTTTACGCCACGCAGGTCATATACACATAGGTTACATATATTGCCAGCAGAAGTATACCTTGCCAGCGCTGGAATTTTTCGCTTATCATCGCAGGGATGATGGCAACGCCGCCCACAAGCAAGCAAGCCGGAAAGTCCAGCGCAGCGGAGGTTGCCGCGATCGGCAGCGCCTTACCGGAGACAAGTGCGCTTACAGGCAGGATGAGGGACAGATCTATAATATTCGCGCCGAGGATATTGCCCACCGAGAGAGAGGATTCCTTCTTCACGATGGCTGTGATAGTGGTTATGAGCTCCGGCAGCGATGTGCCGATAGCGATGACGGTGACACCGATGATGCGCTCGGAAATACCCATATAACGGGCAAGCTCGCTGCCGTTATCCACCATCAGATCAGCGCCGATGATAATACCCGCCGCGCCCACGATGAAAAGCAGAATGTTTTTAATGACCTCCCTGCGCTCGGGCTTTGGTCTTTCTGTCTCCTCCTCATGCCTTGAGAGCATGGCGCGCTTTGCGGAGCTGACATTTTCCCAAAGGAACACGAGAAATATCACCACAAGCACAGCGGAAGCGGCAAGGCTGACCTGGCCTCTGACGCCGGAGACGACAATGACCACTGCCGCCGCCAGCATACAAATTGACTTTAACAGATAGTCCCGACGCTTGATCGCAGCAGGGATACAGATGAGAGAAATCGCCATAATAAGGCCGATATTGGCCGTCACGCTGCCGACCGCATTGCCGATGGACATATCGACCTTGCCCTCAGCCGCGGCCATAACGGAGACAAGCATTTCCGGCATAGTGGTTGCAAGGCTGACGATAGTCGCGCCGACAATAAGCTTCGGCACGCCGCTTACCTCGGCGATCCAGGAGGCTGCGTCCACAAAGAAGTCCCCGCCTTTGACGATGAAAACAATACCCACGATGAACAGAATGACAACGGTAGTAAGCTGCATTTCCTTTCCTCCATATCCGCCCGGCATAAAGCTTTATACACAGCTATTGCGTATAAAAAAAGCCAAGCATAACTTCACGCTATACTTGGTCAAATATACCATGTATAGCACTGCTATACATGAGTCTTGTTAATTAAGGCAAGCCAGGCCGAAGGCCGGGTATGTTGACTTGCCGCGCTCTCGCGCCTACTACTCCCTCATGGATACTGGTGGATAGTAACACAGTTTTTCCCTCTTGTCAACAAAAAAAGCTCCTTAAAATTCGTCAAAATATTAATTTAGCTTTGACATACAGCGCCGGTCAAGCTATACTCACAATGTACTTAGATCGGAGGTATAGATATGGAAAACCTACTTAAAAATAAGCTTGAAAGCGGCCAGATAGTTTTCGGCAGCTTCAACTGGACGGCAAGCACCATGGTGACGGAGTGCTTCGGACTCGCGGGGCTTGATTACGCCATAATCGACGCGGAGCACAGCCCTATCGACACCGAAGGCGCGGTAAACATGGTGCGCGCGGCTAAGGCTCAGGGGCTAAGCCCCATTATTCGCGCCAAGGACTGCACCCGTCCCGGCATAATGAAAATGCTGGATCTTGGCGCGGAGGGGCTCATCGTGCCGAATCTGCGCAGTGTTGACGAGGTAAAGACCCTTGTTGATTTTGGCAAATATCCCCCTATCGGGCGCCGCGGCTTTGCTTTCGGGCGCAGAGCGGGCTTCGGTTTTGATGAAAACGCCCGGGATATTGACGAATACCTGCGCGCCAGCAACGAGCTGACCCTGCTGCTGCCTATGTGCGAGACGGTAGATATGCTGGAGCATATCGAGGAGGCCGTGGCTATTGAGGGCGTGGACGGGATATACGTCGGCCCCTTTGACCTCTCGCTCGATATGGGCATACCCGGCCGCTTCGACAGGCCCGAATTTATTGACGCGCTCAAGCGCATTGAAGCCGCTTGCCGCACGGCAAATAAGTTCTCCTTCATCTTCTCCAGTACACCCGAGGCCGCCGTCAGCCACATTAAGCTTGGCTATCAGGCGCCGACACTTGGCATTGACGCGAACATGATCGTCCGCTCATATCAGGGCGCGCTCAACAAGGTAAAAGCCGAGCTGTAATAAACCAAACCCACTCTCATAGGAATGAGAGTGGGTTTTATTTTTCATTCTTCGGTTTTGAACACATCCTCGTCATATGTCCAGCCCCTATCGACAAGCCAGTAGGGCACTTCGCTTTTGCTCAGGTCAAAGTCCTCCCCGTTGTCGCCGTCGCGGAAGCGCTCCATCTTGAGCTTGGTCTCATAGGCGCGCAGCTCCTTTACCGTGAATGGCAGCCCCAGTTCCTGCGCTATCGGCAGGAGGACATATTCGACCACCGCGTCCCTTATCTCAAGGCTTCCGGGGTAATTGGCCTCGGCCTGCTCAATGCGGCGGCGGAGCGCCTCGTCGCTGTTATACAGTTCAAAAAATTTTTCTACATTCTGATTCATAATTATACCCAATAGACCACGACATGGGCGGCAATGGCAAGGCAGGACGCAAGCGACAGCCAGCGGTGCCAGCTCATGCGTTTTTTTACATCTTTCATCGTATGGCAGGCTGCAACCAGCCAGAAAAGCAGCGCAAAGCTCCCCCCGCCCAGAACCGGGAGCGCAAAGCCTTTTGACAGCGCAGCGGGAAAAATCAAAATAATGTGCGCAATGGCTGCTATAAACAGCAGGCCGCTGGCATGCTCATGGATCTTCATAAGCGCTGTGTTGAGCTTATGGAGCCCAAGCTTGCGCAGAGGATATTTCACCGCCAGAAGAACAAAGCAGGCAAGGCAGATATAACCGGTGACAAGTCTCATGATTTTCTCCTCTTATTATGCCACATGCGTTCTGAGATAGTTCAGAATTTCGGTCAGCCCCGCAGAGTTAAGCGCCTTACCGTTAGCGGAGGAATATTCCGACATAAGGGAACCGCTGCTGTCACGGAGAACATCGGCAGGATCAGCATAATAGGCACCGGTATCAATACATACCTGCTTTATCCAGTTGTTCGCCTCAAGCGCCATTGCTATGGTGAGCCCGTCAATACCGGGGTAATCAACCGTCACAGAGCTCAGGCCACAGCAGATGATGACCGTATCCGGGCTTGAGGAGTGTATGGAATTGATGAGGGCGCTGTACCCGGAGATAAAGCTGTCCTGCGTCACATTGGCAAGGGAATCCATACCCAGAGAAATAACCAGCTTCTGGGGTTTTGTTATAAGCGCCGCATCTGACGGAGTTATTTCGGAGCCGTCACCCGGAAAGACAATGTTGAAGCCAGCAAGGCTGCCGGCAGGAATATTGCCCGCCGCGCTTGCCCAGACCTGATTTGTAGCCGTGCCCGCAGTGAGCATACCATAGTCCCGCAGGCCAAGCCATATGCTGTCGCATAGGAAGGTCAGCGAATCTATATAGTCCTGCCCCGCGTCGGCAGTTTCTGCCAGCTCATGGAGCGTCCCATCCCCGGAAAGAGCAGGCAGAGGCTCCGCCTCGCCGTCCGGAGCTCCTCCGGCATCCTTTTCGGCAACCTCGCCCAGCATAATATCGCCGTGCTCCTGCTCCCCGTCATATTTCGACGCGGCGGCAAAAATAAGCCCTACCAGAACTGCCACAAGGCAGATGACAATGGAGAAGGCCCATATTATGTTTTTAAGTCCGTTAAGCTTGCCGCCCATAGGCCGCCTCCGTTACTATTCGTCAAGCGCGAGGAGAAATCCCCTCGCGCTTATGGTGCACTTTAGTTGTTATTCGGCCTCGGCCATGGCCTTGGCTTCTTCAATGACCTTCTGCTGGACATTGCCGGGAGCTTCCTCATAGCGGATAAACTTGCAGGTGAAGGAACCACGGCCCTGAGTCATGGAGCGCAGGTCGATGGTATAAGAGCTCATCTCAGCCATGGGGACTTCAGCCTCGACCGTCTGCATACCGTCCTCGGCGTTCATACCCAGCACGGTGCCGCGGCGCTTGGAGCTGATATCGCTCATGATATCGCCTAGGTTTGCATCGGGAATGGTGACCTGAAGCAGGCCGATAGGCTCAAGAATGGTGGGCTTTGCCTTGGGAATACCATCCTGATACGCAAGGCGGGCGGCCGTCTGGAAAGCCATATCATTGGAGTCAACAGGGTGGTAAGAGCCATCGTACAGTGTGGCCTTCAGGCCGACCAGCGGGTAGCCCGCAAGGACGCCCTTTACAACAGCGTTGCGCAGACCCTTTTCAACGGAGGGGAAGAAGTTCTTGGGAACGGAGCCGCCAAAGACTTCCTCAGCAAAAATCATGTCGTCCTGCTCGTCCTGAGGCTCAAAGCGGATCCACACGTCACCGAACTGGCCGGAACCGCCGGACTGCTTCTTATGGCGGCCATGAGCCTCGACCCTGCCCTTTATCTTCTCACGGTAGGCCACGCGGGCGGGCTTAAGCTCAGTCTCAACGCCGAAGCGGCTCTTGAGCTTAGCGCACAGCACATCGACCTGAATGTCGCCCTCGCCGGAGATTACCATCTGGTGAGTCTCGGCGTTGTTGACGAGATTAAAGGATATATCCTCCTCATTGAGCCTTGCAAGGCCGGCGGCAACCTTATCGTCCTGACCCTTGGTCTTGGGCGAGATAGCCATGGAATAGCAGGGCTCGGGCAGCTCTATCGCGGGCAGCTCGACCTCGTTCTTGGGATCGCACACGGTATCGCCGGTCTTCCAGTCCATCTTGCCGATGGCAACTATATCACCGCAGCAGGCGTCCTTCACCTCGGTGGTCTTCTTGCCGCAGACGGTGTAGAGACGGCCCAGCTTATCAGTGCTGGAGGCGCGGACATTGCGCAGGGACATATCGGCGGTGATATTGCCGCCCATGACCTTCACAAAGCTGTACTTGCCAAACTGGTCGGAAATGGTCTTGAATACGAAGCCCAGAGTGGGAGCGGCGGGATCGATACCCTCAACGTCGCAGGGGGCGGGGACATAGTCCACCACGGCCTGAAGGAAGGCCTCGGTTCCGATATTCTGCATGGCGGAGCTTGCAAGCACGGGCACGACGGTGCGATCCTTAAGGCCAGCCTTGATACCGGCGGCGATATCCGCTTCTTCAAGCTCCATAGTCTCAAAGAACTTCTCCATCAGCTCCTCGGTAGCTCCGGCAGCGGTCTCCATCAGAGCTTCACGCAGCTCTGCGACCTTGTCCGCGTCAGCTGCGGGCACGGGAACCTTGGCGGTCTTGCCGCCCTTGGTCTGGTATGCCACATTATGAACCAAATCTATAACGCCGGTACCGTCGCTCATGGGAGCGGTGACGGCGCAGACGATGCTGCCGTACTTTGCCTTGAGCGCGTCAAGCACTGCATAGTAATCGCCATGCTCCTCGTCGCACTTGGAGACGCAGAACATAACGGGCTTGTTGGCAGCCTTGAGGTACTTCCAGGAGCGCTCTGCACCGACGGAGATACCGTCCTTAGCGGAGCAGAGGATGACGCCGGTCTCAGCCGCGCGGATGGCGCACAGAGCCTCACCCACGAAGTCAAAGAAGCCGGGGCAGTCGAGCACGTTGACCTTGCAGCCGCCGAAATTCACCGGAGCCACAGAAGCCGATATGGTTATCTGGCGCTTGATCTCCTCGGCATCGTAATCGCAGACGGTGTTTCCGTCGCTGGTCTTGCCCTGCCGGTCAGTGCCGCCGGTGACGAAAAGAAGGCTCTCCGCCAGGCTTGTCTTACCGCTGTTGCCATGCCCTAACAGGCATATGTTGCGAATGTTTTTGCTTTCCATGTTTTGCTTCCTCTCTGTCAGAATATATAGATGAATAGAAATTTCACACTTGTCAGTTATTATACACTATACACAGCACCCTTTGCAACAAAAAATTTCCCTGTGTGAAAATGAAAGCTCCAGGCCTTTGTTTTTTTCAAAAAGGCCCGGAGTTATTACCGATTATTTTTCGTCTATACCTTCATAAACGCACTGACCGCCAGAACGGGCACAAGCCACAGCAGCATGAACAGCAGCATAAAGGCAAGGCTTATCGTTCCGAAAGAGATAAGCTTCGTCATTACCAAAAACACGCCCAGAACCGCGGAAATAAGCGTCAGCAGCAGGTTTATCTGCGTTGCCAGATACATGCTTCGGCCAACATTCGCCATGTGGGAATACGCGCCAAGCCCCTCTCTGCATACCAGAGCTGATACGCGGCTGTCGTTCCCCGCCTTGGCTTCGGCAATATCAAAGCGTTCCGAGTACGGCGGAAAATCGTAGCCGTCGGTGGCCACATCAAAGCATTCGCGCAGCATTTCCGGGGTGATATTAAAATCACGCACGGCAAAGATCGGGTGGCGGCTGCCCCGGACGAGAGACACAAGGGCCTTGCGTATCTGGGGCTGAGCCTCGTAATTGAGATTGAATATCCCGCGCAGAACACCGTCAACCGCCAGCAGCACATCTGTACTGCCGAGCAGCCGATAAGGTATCATAACATGCATAAGGCGCATAAACTCTATGCCGCCGCATAGAACGGTCTGCCCGTCGATAATGCCGCGCATACCGCCGCCTGCAAGATACTCAAAGTTTTCAACAGGCTTGAAGCTACAGCCGTTTTTCTCCATAAGCTCGGAAAAACAGTAGGCAATACCGGAGCCGGAGGCCGCCATCATGGTGCCCGCGCAGGCGATCACCTGCTGCGGCTCGCCGCCGGAGATGCGCACCGTCTCAATACTGACAGTGCCTTCCGGAAACAGGTCTCTGTCGGTAATGATGATATTCTTGCTCCGTCCGACATCACAGAGGCCTGACCAGCCTGCGATAGCCGCACCGCTGGGGAAAATGCGCATGGAGCCTACACAGAAAGGCAGGGCAAAGCACAGCAGCGCCGTGACCGGGATCGCAGGGCAGAGCACGGCGGTGAACACAAAGAGCGCATCATTGAAGCTCTTCCTCACGGCGCAGATTATAAGCATACAGAGCACCGCGGCGGCTATGATGATAAGCGAGCCGCGGCGGAACATATCCTCATCGGGCGGCGCTTCCTCGCTGCGGTGCACAAAACCTCTGGCGTTCCTGGGCTCTTTTACAAGAGTCATACCGTCCTGACGCAGGCCGTTCTGCCCGGAGACAGAGTAAATATTTTTCGCAATGGCCGGGACACGCAGGGACTTTCTCAGTCCCCTCGCGCTGAGCAGGGACGCGGCCAGCACTCCTGTAAGGGACATGGAGGAGAGCACACAAAGCGGCGTGTGGCTGCTGCCGAAGCCGCCGAGAGCAACGGACAGCGCGTCAATGCTCGTCAGCACACTGGCCAGAACCGCAAGGCTGTCCGCCCCGAAGCGGCCACGGGCCATGTTCACTGCAGAGCCGGTGACAACATCAAGGCACAGCAGCATTACCGACAGCTGAAGCCCAAGGATCACCGCCGCCTGAGTGGGCAGAGTCTTGAGCATACCCGTCATTGGCAGACCCACGGATATGTAGGTCATTATCAGCAGCACGCCGAGGCATATGCGGAAACGCAGGCGCAGCGAGTGGATATGGGCGCCATAATATTTTGAAGCGAAGTCCGCCTTTACCTCCGCGCCAAGCTCATCATTATCCTCTTCCTGAACGAAAGCCGTATCCTCGGCAGGGCTTCCCTTCATGCGCAGCAGGAAGGTGCCTATTTCGCCCCGGAAAAATTCTAAAAATCCCGGAAATCCTCTGTCCTCTTCCTCTTCCGCGTCGGCGGTATATTCCCGGCTGGGAGCATAGCTTCCCTCTCCGTCATAGTCGTAAAAGCCCTCGGCAAAATCCTCTGCCGGCGCGTCGGTGGGTATTGCGGCTGCCGTCACCCGGGTCTTTTTTTTCTTACCTGAGCCGAGCTTTATCCCGCGCTTTTTGGGGCGCACTTCCTCCGGCTCATCATCGTTGTATTCCGCCTCAAGCTTTTCCTGCTCCGGCTTTTCCTCCGGCTGGGGCTTTTCCTCCACCTCCGGGATCTCCAGATCTTCCATGCCGGTATATGCGGAGACAAAATCCGTCTGAACCTTTGGGGCATAGTTCTCCTCAGCGCCGGTGTCAAGCTCAACGCCGTCGTAAAAATAGCTGTTGCGGCGCCCGCTGAGGTTAAAGCGGGGGTCGATATCAAAATCGTCCTCCTTAGCGGCGGGGGCGGTCGGCTTGAGATCAGCCGCGGCATATGCGGCAGCCTGCTCGTTGTCCCGCGCTGTATCAAATACCGGATCAGCCTTAAAATCGGGCTTATAGTCATACTCCGGCTCGGCCTTGTACTCAAGCTCAAAATTCTCCACCGGGGCATACTCAGGCTCCGCCGGAGCCTCATCAAAGCTAAAACCCATCTCGGCAAGGGCGGCATCGATCTCAGCCATGCTGAAATCGTCCTCTGCCCTATATGTATCCTCCTGTTCAGCGGAGGCAGAAAAGCTCTTTTCCGGATAGGCGGTCTGCCCTCCGGAAGCTACCTGCATAGACCCGTCCGTGAGTTCTGTTTTTCTATTTTCCTGCTCGACTGATAAATCGCTCATGTTATCAAGCATATCATTCACCCTGAACTCTGCAAGGATAGACTCGACCGTCCACTCACCGTATTCAGTTGTCAGCTCCAAATCCCGGTACAGCTCGTCCATATCTATCTCTCGCTTTTTGTTTTTATATCCCACTCATCGTGGGCTTAGGTTCATTTCCCACTCCTCTGGCGCAGCACCTCGTACATTGTGATCGACGCGGCTGCGGCTGCGTTGAGGGAACTGACCTGCCCCTTCATCGGCAGGCTCACGGTAAAATCGCAGTTCTCGGCAACGAGCCTGCCCATACCGTCCCCCTCGGAGCCAATGACCAGTGCAAGCGGCCCGGAAAAATCCGTCTCCCACAGTGGGCTGCTGCCCTCGGCGGCGGTGCCGTATATCCACAGTCCCTTGTTTTTAAGCTCTTTTATGACCGCAGGGATATTGGGCACTCTGGCAATAGCCATGTGCTCCGCCGCACCGGCGGAGGCCTTGTCGACTATCGCCGTCAAGCCTGCGCTGCGGCGCTTTGGAATTATCACCCCATGAGCACCTGCGCACTCGGCCGAACGGATGACCGCGCCCAGATTATGCGGGTCGCTTATCTCGTCGCAGATGATAACGAACGGCTCTTCTCCCCGCTCCTCAGCCACGTCAAGGATATCCTCCACCGAGCAGTATTCCCGCACGGCGGCAACCGCTATAACGCCCTGATGGGCATGGGTGCGGCTCATAAAGTCGAGCTTGCGGCGGTCACAGTCAGCAACGACAATGCCCTTTTCCTTAGCCTTGGAGGCGATATGCCCCAGAGTCTTGTCCACATCGCCGCGGGCAATATATATTTTATCTATGGCTCTGCCGGCTCTCAGCGCCTCTATAACGGCGTTGCGGCCCTCGATGAGCTCGTTTTGGATTCCATTTTCTTCCATTTGGCACGCTCCAAACAACATTTTGTACACTCTTTTGCTATAATAGCACAATATTATGTAAATTAAAAGTGTTATTTTTACTGTTTACAAAATTTTGTAGACTTTAACTCATAAAGAGGTTATTATACCTACATATTGAATGACTGAGAGGAAGCTCTGATGAAAGATCCGATGAATTATGTGGAGCGTTTTTGCTACAAGCACCCCAATTTCGGCATAAGGAACCTTATGCGCTATATCTGCATCGCCAATGTTGCCTTCTGGCTGATCGGTACGCTGGAGCCCGCTTTTTTGAGCTATCTTGCCTTTGACCCCCGCGCCATTCTCCACGGGCAGATCTGGCGGCTGGTGA
>DKYJ01000025.1:53216-53778 GCA_002493305.1 Clostridiales bacterium UBA7103
ACGGGCAGATCTGGCGGCTGGTGAGCTTTGTATTCTATCCGCCCAGCATGGGACTGCTGGCATTTATCGCGTTTTATTTTTATTACTGGATAGGCAGCACGCTGGAAGCCCATTGGGGTACCGGGCAGTTTAATATCTACTTTTTCACAGGTGTTATCCTCACCATTATATACGGCTTTTTGATGTACTTTATCACCGGCGTGAGCTTTATGCTGGACGCACAGTACATTTACCTTTCCATGTTCTTCTCCTTCGCTGCGCTTTTTCCAAATTTGGAAGTATTGCTGTTTTTCATAATCCCCATAAAAATAAAATATCTTGCGTATATTGACGCTGCATATTTTATCATCGGTGTGATCTCCGGCTCCTTCCCGGCGAACCTTTTGCCGGTGGTGGCGGTGCTCAATTTCCTCATCTTCTGCGGGGGGGACCTTTTCCGCGATATCCGCCGCGTCCGCGGCGGCTCCAGCGCGAGCGCCGTGAACTTCCGCCGGGAATCAAAGCGCATCCGCCGCGAGCAGGAGCAGAAGCTCTATAACCACAAATGCGCTGTCTGCGGCAG
>DKYJ01000008.1:0-158 GCA_002493305.1 Clostridiales bacterium UBA7103
GCCAGCAGCACCTTGCCGCTGCCGACCTTCGCGCGGACATTGTCAATGGCGATACGCTTATAGTCTGCCATTGTCCAGTCGCCGCGGGCATGGCAGACCTCAAAGAGGAAGTTTCTAAGCATCTGCGCACCGTACTCCGTGTGGTTCACCTCCGGGTG
>DKYJ01000008.1:531-22399 GCA_002493305.1 Clostridiales bacterium UBA7103
CATATAGTCGCCGTGGCTCATCCATGTGACGCTTTGTTCGGGCAGCCCCTTGAACAGGCGGCAGCCGGTGTCAAACGCGGTGAGGGTCTTGCCGTATTCGCGGGCGGTATCCTCCTGCGCGGCGACGACCTCGCCGCCCAGCTCCGCAGAGATGAGCTGGCAGCCGTAGCAGATGCCCAGGATCGGCACGCCCAGCGTGAACACACCCTTGTCGGCATGGGGAGAACCGGCGGCGTAGACGCTGTTCGGCCCGCCGGTGAAAATGATTCCGATGGGGTCAAATCGGCGTATCTCCTCAAGGCTCATGCCGTAGGGCTTTACCTCACAGTAAACGCCGCACTCGCGGACACGGCGGGCGATGAGCTGGTTATACTGCCCGCCGAAATCAAGGATCAAAACCTTTTGATTGTCCATAAAAACCTCCATGTAAAGTCTGGATAAACCGCCTGCGGCGGTTTATCCAGACTTTACTTTCTATCAGTACATGGTGATGTATTCGTCTCTCTCCGCGCCGACGGAGACATACTTTATCGGGCAGCCCACGGCCTTTTCGATATAGCGGATATAATCCAGCGCGGCCTGGGGCAGCTCCTCCACCTTGCGGCAGGCGCTTATGTCACAGTGGAAGCCGGGGAGATACTCGTACACGGGCTTTGCGGCGTTGAGCTCGTCGATATCGGCGGGGAAGCGGTCTATGCGCCTGCCGTCCAGCTCGTAAGCCACGCAGACGGGGATCTGCTCCATATAGGAGAGCACGTCAAGCTTGGTCAGGGCGATATAGGTGCAGCCCTGCATCTTCGCGCCGTAACGGGAGGCAACTACATCGAAACCACCCACGCGGCGGGGCCTGCCGGTGGCGGCGCCGTATTCGCCGCCTGCGGCGCGCAGAGCCTCGGCCTCGTCGCCGAACAGCTCGCAGGTGAAGGGGCCTTCACCCACGCAGCTCGAGTAGGCCTTCATGATGCCGATGCTCTCGTCGATGCGGGCAAAGGGCACGCCTGCGCCGGTGGGGGCATAGGCGGCAAGGGTGGTGGAAGCGGAGGTGTAGGGATAGATGCCGTACTCAATATCTCTCAGCGCGCCAAGCTGCGCCTCAAAGATGATGGACTTGCCGTTTTGCATGGCGCCGTCCAGAAACTCGGTGGTGTCGCAGATATAGGGCAGGAAGGGCCTGCCGAACTTCTCGAGCCATGTCATCATCTCGTCAAGCTCGATGGGGGCGTGGCCGTAGGCCGTGACCGTCAGATTCTTCCACTCAAGGATACCGGCCAGACGCTCGCGCAGGGTGTCCCAATGCAGAAGGTCACCCATGCGAATGGTCTTTTTCATGTACTTATCGGCGTACACGGGGGAGATGCCGCGGCGGGTGGAACCGAATTTCTTGTCGCCCAGCCTGTCCTCCTCAAGACCGTCCAGCAGCTTGTGATAGGGCATACATATGGTAGCGCGGTCACTGATGCGCAGATGCTCGGGGCTTATCTCAATGCCGCCCCTGCGCAGCTGCTCAGCCTCGCCGAAAAGATGCTCAAGGTCGATGACGATGCCCGGGCCGAGGACGTTCACCGTCTCGTCGCGGAGGATACCGGAGGGCATGAGGTTCATGACGAACTTGCCCTTTTCGTTGATGACGGTGTGCCCGGCGTTGTTGCCGCCCTGATAGCGCACAACGACATCGTACTTCTCGCTCAGCAAATCGACCATGCGGCCCTTGCCTTCGTCGCCCCAGTTTGTTCCCACGATGGAAGTTAACATTTCAGTTCTCCTTCTCGGCAGGCTGTGCCCGCCTTATATCTATAATTTTTATAAACTGTTTTCAGACATTGACCTGCCCGCCCGCGCCTAGACAGCCGGCGTTTTGCTCCAGTATCGGGCGCACCTGCTCCGCGAGGAACTTTTCGCACTGGTGCTCCGCCATGCCGGTGAAAGCGGCGGGGTCAAGGAGAGAATCCAATTCCTCCGGGCTGAGAGCAAAGCGCTCATCGCCCATGATGCGCGAGAGCAGGTCGTTTTCGCGCCCGTAGAGCTTCACCTGCTCGGCGGCGGCAACGGAGTGCTGCCGGATAGCCTCGTGCAGGGTCTGGCGGTCGCCGCTTTTATGCTTGACGCAGTACATGAGGATGTTTTCGGTGGCCATGAAGGGCATCTCCGCCTTGAGGTGCGCCTCCATGACGGCGGGATAGACCCGCATACCCCGCGCGACATTTATATACAGGTTCAAAATGCCGTCCGTTGCAAGGAAGGCCTCGGGAATGGCGATGCGCCGGTTGGCGGAGTCGTCCAGCGTGCGCTCAAGCCACTGGGAGGCAGCGGTGACGGCGGCGTTCTGCAAATCGCAGATCACATAGCGCGAGAGGGAGGCAATGCGCTCCGAGCGCATGGGGTTGCGCTTATACGCCATGGCGGAGGAGCCGATCTGCCCGGACTCAAAAGGCTCATCCACCTCCTTGAGGTGGCTGAGCAGGCGAATGTCCCCGGCAAACTTGCTGGCACTTTGGGCAATACCGCTGAGCACCTGCATCACGGCGAAATCCACCTTGCGGGTATAGGTCTGGCCGCTGACCGGCTGGCACTGCTCAAAGCCCAGCTTTTCCGCGATCTTCTTCTCCAAAAGCTCTGCCTTCTCGCCGTCGCCCTCGAAAAGCTCAAGGAAGCTCGCGGCGGTGCCGGTCGTGCCTTTGCAGCCTAAGAGCTTCAGATTTTTAAGCTCAAAATCCAGCCGCTCAAGGTCAAAAAGCAGATCGTTTATCCACAGGCACGCGCGCTTGCCCACGGTGGTGGGCTGGGCTGCCTGAAAATGTGTGTAGGCAAGGGTGGGCAGGGCCTTGTTCTTCTCCGCGAAGCCGCTCAGTGCGGCGATGGCGTTTATGAGCAGCCTGCGTATCTGCAAAAGTCCGTCCCGCATGTGGATGACATCGGTGTTGTCCCCCACATAGCAGGAGGTCGCCCCCAGATGGATTATCGGGCGGGCCTTAGGGCAGCACTCGCCAAAAGTCAGCACGTGGGCCATAACATCGTGACGCACGCGGTTTTCATGCTTCGCGGCGGCCTCGTAGTCGATGTTATAGAGGTTTTGGCGCATCTCGTCAAGCTGCTCATCGCTTATATCGATGCCCAGCTCCTTTTCGCTCTCCGCCAGCGCCAGCCACAGCCGCCGCCAGGTGGAGAACTTGTTGTCGTCGGAGAATATCCGCTTCATCTCCTCGCCCGCGTAGCGCGTGCAGAGGGGGTTGATGTAAAACTCGTGCCCGCTCATAGCTCTTTATACTTGGCAATGGGGCGGCGCTTGTGCTCGCTGCGCTCATGGAAGCGCCGGATGACTGCCATATCCGCCTCGCTTGCCGTTCCTTTAAGCAAAAATTCGTCTATCGCCTTGTAGGTCACGCCCATCTCCTGCTCATCGGTCTGCCCGTCAAAAAGTCCGGCGGAGGGGGCCTTGTCTATGATGCAGCGGGGCGCCTTGAGGTATTCCAGAAACTCAAAGATCTCTGTCGCCGTCAAATCGGCAATGGGGTTAAAGTCATGAGCCCCGTCGCCCCACTTGGTAAAGTAGCCCATATATGCCTCGCTGCGGTTGCCCGTGCCCGCCACAAGGCGGTTCTCGGCGGCGGCCACGGCATAGAGCGTGGTCATGCGCAGGCGGGGGGCGATGTTCGTGATCGCGGTGTCGTTGAGCTTGGTTATCCCGGCAAGCTGCGCCATCTCCGCCTCGCGCACCGGGGTCAGGTCGATAAGGCGGGTCTCAATATCATACTGCTCGGCAAGAGCCCTGCCGTCGTCCGCGTCCAGCTCAAAATTGCGCTTGGAGGCGCAGGGCATGATGATGCCCACGGTATTGTCGCAGGCGGCCTTGCACAGGATACCCACAAGAGCGCTGTCCTTACCGCCGGAGTTGCCGAACACGATGCCGGCGGTGTGGCTGCTGTCCACCAGAGAGCGGATAAAAGCCACCCGGCCTTCAAATTCCTTCGCGTAATCTCTCATTTTTCTTCTCCTTTCAATGCAACGATGAACAAATCACTAACAGGGAGTTGTTCAAGGTGTAGATAAAGCCTCGCAGAGTTCGCCGCTCGCAAGCGGCGAATAAATTTCAAATCCGTTTTTTCCGGGGGCGTGTACCTCGGGAAAAACTCTTTGCACGGAGAGAGTGTATTTTTGCCCCTTTCACGCCTTTTCCTTAATCAAATTCATGACCCAACACGGTGGTCATGAATTTGGAAGGAAGAAGGAGCTGACGGATATGCAGTTTTCGCTCTCAGCGGAAACGGAATGGAGTCTGCTTCTTCTGACGCGGCGGTTCGGAGTGAAACCCCTTTAGTTTGCAGACAAAGGCCCTGCCTTTGTCTGCAAACTAGCGGCAATAAGCCCCATGAACAGAGGGTGCGGCTTGTTGGGGCGGCTCTTGAACTCAGGGTGGAACTGCACGCCGATGAAAAAGCGTCTGTCCGAAAGCTCCACCGCCTCGACAATGTGCCCGTCCGGCGAAGTGCCGCAGAGGGTCAGCCCCGCGGCGCTTACAGTCTCGCGGTAATCGTTGTTGAATTCATAGCGGTGTCTGTGCCGCTCGTGTATTATATCCTCGCCGTAGCACTCGCGCATACGGCTGCCCTCGGCGACGCGGCAGGGGTAAGAGCCGAGGCGCAGAGTCGCGCCCTTGTCCACCTCGTCGCTCTGGTCTGGCAGAAAATCGATCACCTTATGGGGGGAGAGCGGGTCAAATTCGCCGGAGCTCGCTCCCTCAAGCCGGCAGACATGGCGGGCAAATTCTATCACCGCCACCTGCATTCCAAGGCAGATGCCCAGATAGGGCACATCATGCTCGCGCGCGTACCGGGCAGTGGCTATCATGCCCTCAACGCCCCTGTCGCCGAAGCCGCCGGGGACGATGATCCCGTCGCAGCCGGAGAGCATTTCAGAGGCGTTTTCGCCCGTTATGCCCTCGCTGTCTATCCAGCGGATATCTACACGCGCGTCGCAGGCATAGCCCGCGTGCCGCAGAGCCTCCGCCACCGAGAGATAAGCGTCATGAAGCTGCACATATTTTCCCACAAGGCCGATGGTGACGGCTTTATGGAGCGTCTTTATCCGCTGCACCATATCCTTCCACTCGGTCAGCTCCGGGGCCTTTGTCCAAAGCCCAAGCTCCCGGCAGACTATCAGGGAGAAGTCCTCCTCCTCGAGCATCAACGGCGCTTCATACAAAATGGGCAGCGTGCGGTTTTCAATTACGCAGTCAGGCTTTACGTTGCAGAACATCGCGATTTTGCGAAAAATTTCCGGCTCCAGCGGCTCGTCGCAGCGCAGCACAATAATGTTCGGCGACACGCCCATGCCCTGAAGCTCCTTGACAGAGTGCTGAGTGGGCTTGGTCTTGTGTTCGTCACTGCCGCTGAGGAAGGGCACAAGGGTCACGTGGATAAACAAGCTGTTTCCCGGCCCCTGCTCAAGGCTCACCTGCCGCGCCGCCTCAATGAAGGGCTGGCTCTCAATATCGCCGGTGGTGCCGCCGATCTCTGTGATGACAACATCGGCCCCGGTCTTGCGGCCCACGCTGTAAATAAAGTCCTTGATCTCCTGCGTGATGTGCGGGATGACCTGCACCGTCTGCCCCAGATACTCGCCCCGGCGCTCCTTGTTGAGCACGTTCCAGTAGACCTTGCCGGTGGTGAGGTTCGAGAACTTGTTCAGATCCTCGTCGATAAAGCGCTCATAGTGGCCCAGATCCAGATCGGCCTCCGCCCCGTCCTCGGTGACATAGACCTCCCCGTGCTGATAGGGGCTCATGGTGCCTGGGTCAACATTGATATAGGGGTCAAGCTTCTGCGCGGCGACCTTCAGCCCCCTGCACTTGAGCAGCCGCCCAAGGGAGGCCGCGGTTATTCCCTTTCCAAGGCCGGAGACCACTCCGCCCGTAACAAAAATATACTTTGTCATATTTGATGTGTTCCTTTCCTGTAAACGACGAATAAAGCGTTTACTTAATAAAAGCAAAAAAATATTCTCCGATGCCTTTATGGGGCTATTAGCCCCTTGCACCAGCGAACATTTCAAAACACAAACACATCAATTAAATTACTGTATAAGTATACCCCAAACAGTCCCCTGTGTCAACAAAAAATTTGCCCTGTTGAGGAAAAAATGAGCCGAGTTTTGGAGGACAAACTCCGTACCAAATCCCTGGAAAGGGTTATCCAAAGGGGAAACCGCCGTAGCGGTGTCCCCTTTGGGCGTTTCAATTAGGGTGATTCTTAAGATGGGAAGAATACGCAATCTTCCCATCTTAAGCGCTTCTTTGCAACTTTCTTGGCGTCAAGAAAGTTGACAGCGCTCTTACAACTAAAAATTTTCATTTCTGAACTTCTGTTACATGTGGACCAGAATCAGTCCCATGGCAACACTCATAGCCTGTATAATCAGTATGTAAGTTGCTTGAAAGTAATGGTGGAGGCTGGATATGAGACAAGAGAAAAATCATATAGGTCGGGATATTCGCAGATTTCACATACCAAATGTACCGCCCACAACTAATAAAACCATTAGATTCCCCAACAACATTATTGAGCAGGTAGAAAGGGAGATAGGGGGCAAGGATTGCACATTCACTGCTTTTGTTGTTGCGGCTGTAAGTATGGCGCTGAAGGATTTGGAGCAGCAAGAGTGCGAGCAAGACGTGTAGGAGTACTGATAAGGACGCTCTCAACTTTCTTGATTTCAAGAAAGTTGCAAAGAAAAAGACCCGTCTTTTGACGGGCCTTTTACTTTTTCATACGCACTTCCATACAGGAGCCCTCGCCAAAGGTCTTTTCCATCTCCTGCTTATACTCCGGGAAAAAGCCTGTGGGCATTAGCGCCTGCACGCAGCCGGCAAAGCCGCCGCCCTGTACGCGCCACGCGCCGCGCCCGTCAAGCAGGGCCGCGCTCTTTTCAAGCCCCTGCTCAAGCTTTGTGTCCCCGGTGGCGCTGGTGAAGACATTGTTGAGAAGCCTCTCCGAGGAACGCCCGCATAGATTCATCAGGCGCATATACTCTGCCCCGTTCCCGGCTTTCAAAGCGTCCCTCATCAGGGGAACGCGTTCATTTTCATTGAAGAAGTGCCGCGCCCGGCGCACGGGACGGTTCGACACATCCCAGCCCTTGCTGCGAAATTCCTCCGGATCCACATCGCCCAGCACACCCTTGTCAAAGAGGTTGGCGATATAAACCATGTCCGCCGGAATGCGGGCGTAGGAAGTCTCAAGCCCGGCATGGCTGCCGCCGGTGTCGGTGAGGCAAAGGGTCAGCCCGATGGAAGCAAAATCCTGCTCAATGCGCTCCACCTGCCCGGACTTGAAATCCGCGTATATGGTGCCGCCCATGGCGCAGCCAAGCTGACCGCTCAACCCTGTGGGCTTGCCGAAAAATTGGTTTTCAGCCTTCTGCCCGGCCCGGGCGATGACTATTGCCTCAATTTTGCCGCCGTTAAAAAGCTCATTAAGTATGTCCCCGATAATGACGGAGAAAGCCGCGGAGGAGCCAAGCCCCGCCCCCGCGGGCAGGTCGCTGGTGAGCTCCGCGTCAAAACCGCCTATATTCAGCCCCAGCTCGTCAAAGGCCGCCGCGACACCGCGCACCATGCCTATCGACTCACCGAATTCCTGAGTTCGTACCGAGAGCTGCCGCGTGTTGACTTCAAAGCTGCCGAAGCCCTGAGAGCGCACGCGAATAATGCCGCTGCCGTTAGGCTCAGCCTCGGCGCGGATACCCAGATCGACGGCGGTGGAAAGCGTCCTGCCGCGCTGGTGGTCAGTATGGTTGCCGGCAAGCTCCGTCCTGCCGGCGACATAAAAGGATTTTTTCATATCTATATAAACTCCTGCTTATATTCTTAATTAAGATATACCATTGACATGTCAAAGTCAACTATGTTAAGTGCATTTAGCGATATTTTTTTAACATTATATACAAATTTCTTGCCTTATTCAGGGTAAGAATATATAATAGTATATCAGCGCGGGGCTTTATGCGGGCTCTGCGTGATTGTAAAAAAATACGCGGAGGCGAGGGAATGAATTACGCAAACGGCATCAACCTGACCATGCTGTGCGATTTTTATGAGCTGACCATGGGTAACGGTTATTTTGAAAACGGTATGCAGGATAGAATAACCTACTTTGATGTGTTTTTCAGAGAGGTTCCCGACGGAGGCGGCTTTGCCATTGCCGCCGGGCTTGAGCAGATCATTGACTATGTGCAGCAGCTCCATTTTTCCGAGGAGGATATCGAGTACCTCCGGGGCCGGGGTATGTTCAACGAGCAGTTTTTGGACTATCTCAAGAACTTCAAATTCACCGGCGACATCTGGGCCGTCCCTGAGGGTACGCCCATCTTCCCCGGGGAGCCTGTTATAACAGTCCGCGCCCCGGCTATCCAGGCTCAGCTTCTGGAGACCTATATGCTGCTGGAGTTTAACCACCAGAGCCTTATCGCCACCAAGGCCAACCGCATCTGCCGCGCGGCCGAGGGGCGCGCGGTGCTGGAGTTCGGCTCAAGGCGCGCGCAGGGCATCGCGGGCGCTGTCACCGGGGCGAGAGCCGCGTTCATCGGCGGCTGCGCGGGTACCGCCTGCACCGTGTCCGACCAGATATTCGGCGTGCCCGCCGCGGGCACCATGGCGCACTCCTGGGTGCAGATGTTCGACACGGAGTATGACGCTTTTGTTGCCTACTGTAAGACCTACCCCACCAACGCCGTGCTGCTGGTGGACACCTTCAACACGCTCAAATTCGGCATCCCCAACGCGATCCGCGCCTTTAACGATGTGCTCAAGCCCATGGGCATCAAAAAATGCGGCATCAGGCTTGACTCCGGGGACATGGCATATCTCACCCAGCAGGCTCGCATCATGCTGGACGAGGCCGGCTGGCCCGAATGCACCATCACCGTCTCCAACTCTCTTGACGAGCGCCTTATAAGCGAGCTTTTCCGTCAGGGCGCGAAGATCGACGCTTTCGGTGTGGGCGAGCGGCTCATCACATCCAAAAGCTCTCCGGTTTTCGGCGGGGTGTACAAGCTCTGCGCCGTGGAGGACGGAAACGGCGGCATTATCCCCAAGATAAAGGTCAGCGAGAATCTGGGCAAGATAACAAATCCCGGCTTCAAGAAGGTCTACCGCCTCTATGATAAGGAGACGGATATGGCCGTTGCCGACTATATCTGCATGCATGATGAGGTGCTGGACGATTCGCAGCCCGTTGAGCTGTGCGACCCCACCGCACGATGGAAGCGCAAGGTGTATGTCAGCTTCCGGGCAAAGGAGCTTCAGGTGCCCATCTTTGAAAACGGCGAGCTTGTATACGAGGTGCCTGCGCTCATCGATGTCAAGCGCTACTGCGCCTATCAGGTCAGCACTCTGTGGCAGTCCGTCAAGCGCTTTGATTTCCCACATCAGCACTATGTTGACCTCTCACCCAAGCTCATGGAGCTCAAAGACAAAATGCTCGCCGAGCACGGCAAGAAAATAGAACAATAAAAAAAGAAAGCCTCTTCGGGCTTTCTTTTTTTATGAATGCAACTGTTCAAAGAGCTTTATTCCGCGCGTCATGATGTACCGGCGCAGCAGCAGGCAGCCCGCTGTGAGCAGCGCAAGCGCTATGCCGCCGTAAAGCTCAAAGCTGAAGCTCTCAGCCAGAAACAGATAACCGACAGCCATAATGGTGACCAGGGCAAAGCCTACGAACATCGCTATCATCACGGCAATGCTGCTCTTGACGGCCTGAGTTTCATTGACATAATCCAGCTTCGGGTGACGGAGGTTGGCCGCAAGCCCCAGTAAGCCGATGAACACGCTCATCACCCCGGGCAGGGCAAAGTAATACACAAGCATCAGGCCGCCGGGCCTTACCAGCGCGCAGATCAACGCCGCCGCAATGAGCAGGGGGGGCAGACTCACCACATAATGCAGGCGGAGCTTTGCCGAGAGCACTGCCTTCGTGGATACCGGCAGGCTCCGGGCTATCCAAAGGCTCTTTCCCTCAAGCGAGACAGCGGGCGCGGAGATGAGGCACATGGGTGCCATCATGCACAGCCCTGCCAGAAACACCAGCGCGAAGAGGTCGGGGTAGCCCTCAAAGCCGGGCATGGCCAGCAGCTCCCCGCCCTTTATCAGCAGCACCACCGCGCCGATAGGGGCGAGAAACGCACCGAGGCCGCAGTTGAGCAGGTAGCCGGGGCTTGAGAGCAGACGCGAAAGCTCACGGGAGAAGAGAGCAGCGTCGGCGGAGCGCTGCTTTTCCCTGCGAGCGACATATTTTTTCTTTGCCCCGCCGCGCCGCTCGGTCGCCGTGCGGACAAAGCTCTTGGCGAGGATAAGGTACACAACGCCGAAGCAGACGATTATCACCGCCGCGACCTTTAGCCCCGCAGCGGCAGAGCCGGCGGCGCAGGCGTCGCCTATCCACTTGAGCAGCACCACCGCGCCCAGCGCATTGGCCGCGCCGTCCGGGTTCATGGCAAGCTCGGAGAGGAGCGTGTTCATGTTGGAGGCAAAGTACATATATGCCAGCAGGAAGATAAGGCTCAGCACCACGGTTATAAGGTTCTTGCTGCCGCCGATGCGGGCGCTTATCAGGCTCAGCACCCAGCCAAACAGCGCTGACACCGCCAGCGCCAGAAACGGCAGCAGCAGAACAAAGATCACGATGAACCACGCAAGTTCCGCCCCGCCGAAGCCGCCGGAGCTTATCCACGCCGCAAGCGCCGGGATCTCTACCAAAAGCTCCATGCCGAAGGCCAGCACCCACAGCATGAACATGCGGCTTAAAAGCACATAGGCGGGCTTTATGGGCAGGCTCAGCAAAAGGTCGTTGTCCTTGGCCTCGTACAGCTGCGCCTTGGAGGTAAAAACGCTGCCGATGAACATCATGGCAAAGCCCATCAGTGCCGCCATGGAAAAGTACAGCCAGCCCAGACCCATCTGCCGGAAGGGTGCGGCGATGTTCATGAACATCTGCCAGAACAGAAAAATAAAGCAGGCAAAGCAGAAGAGCATCAGCAGCGCAAAGCCGATGAGCTTTGGTTTGCTTTGCGCCGTTTTGCTGCGGGAAGCGCCGGTAAATGTCGCTCCCAGCGCCGCGAGGCGCACACGAAACAGGGCTTTAAGCATTGCCGCCCTCCAGTTCCAGAAACACCGACTCAAGGGACGAGTCGCCCTTGACCTGCGCCATGCTGCCATTGGCGATGAGCCTGCCCTCCTTGATAATAGCCACCTTGTCGCAGAGCTTCTCCGCCACATCCAGCACATGGGTGGAGAAGAAGATCGCCCCTCCTTTGTCGCACAGCTCGTGCATCATCTCCTTGAGGGAGAAGGCTGCCTTGGGGTCAAGCCCCACGAAGGGCTCATCCATGATAATGAGCTTCGGCTCGTGTATCCACGCGGAGATAATCGCCAGCTTCTGCTTCATGCCGTGGGAGTATGCGGAGATGGGCTGGGCCAGATCCTCGGTGAGACCGAAGGTGTCCGCGTATTTTTTGATGCGCTCAGCGCGTACACCGGCCTCCACGCCGAAAATGTCCCCGATAAAGTTGAGATACTTTATGCCGGACATGAACTCGTAGAGGTCGGGGTTATCCGGGATGTAGGCGATACGGCGCTTGCACTCAATGGGCTTCGAGGTCACATCCAGGCCGTCTACAAGTATCGTCCCCGCGTCAAAGGGCAGGATGCCCGCGCAGGACTTGATGGTGGTGGTTTTGCCCGCGCCGTTGTGACCGATGAAGCCGTATATCTCCCCCGGCGCGATGTGCAGGCTCAGATCGTCCACGGCTTTTTTCTCGCCGTAGGTTTTTGTGAGATGCTCTATTTTAAGCATAATTCCTTACCTCAAATATCAATTTCAAAAGGCTCGTCTATTGTGTCTGAGACATATTTTCCGTTTTTCTTCCTCTGCTTGACGCACTCTGTCAGCAAATACTCGATCTGCCCGTTGACAGAGCGAAAGTCGTCCTCCGCCCAGGCGGCAATGGCGGCGTACAGCTTCGGGGACAGACGCAGAGGTATCTGCTTCTTTGCGTTATCAGACATGACAATCAGTACAGGCTGCCGGAGTTGACCACCGGCTGCGCGTCCTTGCTGCCGCAGAGCACCACCAGAAGATTGGAGACCATGGCGGCCTTGCGCTCCTCGTCCAGCTCGATGATGTTGTTCTCGCTCAGGCGCTCAAGCGCCATCTCCACCATGCCCACCGCGCCGTCGACGATCATCTTGCGCGCGTCGATTATGGCGCTGGCCTGCTGCCGCTGGAGCATGACCGCGGCGATCTCCGGGGCGTAGGCGAGGTAGGTTATCCGCGCCTCGATGATCTCAAGCCCGGCGTCCTCCACCTTCTGCTGAATTTCATCTCGGATGCGTCTTGCCACCGTCTCGCTCGAGCCGCGCAGGCTGCCCTCATCGGCAAGCCCGTCGCCGGTGGTGTCCACGCCGGGGGCGACATCGTAGGGGTACAGGCGCACGATGTTGCGCACCGCGCTGTCGCACTGGAGGGAGAGATACTCCTTGTAGTTATCCACATTAAACACGGCCTTGGCCGTGTCTACCACGCGCCACATCACCGCAACGCCGATCTCTATGGGGTTGCCGAGGCAGTCGTTTATCTTCTGGCGGCTGTTGGAGAGGGTCATGACCTTGAGGGAGATCTTGTTGTTCGTTATCTGGACATTCGCGGCGTTTTCGTCGCCGAGCTTTATGTTGAATTTGCCGTTTCCGCTGTCCACATCGCCGCTCTGGTTGAGGCGGGTCTTGGCGGCGGGGTTAACACTGGTGCAGAAGGGGTTTACAAAGTAGAAGCCCGAGTCCTTGAGCGTGCCGATGTATTTGCCAAAGAGCGTCAGCACCAGCGCCTCCTGCGGCTTTACGACCTTCAGCCCGCAAAACGGTATCCAGCCCAGAACCACCCATACGATGCCCAGCACTATCATCGCCACCGCGGCGGGGCGGTTAAAGCGGGACAAAAAGCCGCCCAGCACAATAAGCCCGATGCCCACGATATAGAGCAAAATAAGCAGCAGCATGATACCCATGCCGTTTTTTCTGTTGTTAAGGATTTTTTCTTTCATTTCCTTAACCTCCTTGATTTGATATCAAAATAATATCACTTACATATCCGCGTGTCAATAGGATATGTGAAAAAAATCACCGCCTTTTTTCGGACGGTGATTTTGTGTGATGTTCAATCCCCCGCTTCGGGGAGACAGTGCATTTGCGTCACGCCGAGGACGCGGAAGCCCTCCGCGTGGGCGCACAGGCAGCGCAGACCGAAATCGGCCGAGCGCAGCCGGAGGTACAGGGCAATGGCCTTACCTTCGCCGCAGCCGGTGGGGAACTGGCTCTTGTGGCAGTCAAACACCGCTGAAAGCTGCTTGTTCAGCAGCGCGGAGGAAGTTTTGACAAAGCGGTTTGCTTTCGCCGTCATGTAATAGGCCAGAGCCTTGACCGGGGCGCTCTGCGCGCCATGCTCCGCCATGAGCCGGGCATAGGGGGCAAAATAGGCAATCTCTGCCGCGGCTCTGCCTGTGTTCAGGTGGTCAATGTGGCACTCACTGGTGACGCAGCAGTCCGGCGCGAGGATCACATCGGGCTTAAAGTCCCCCACTTCCTTTGCGATGGCGGAAACCAGCTCCCGGAAGTCGTAAAACCCACCGTCGGAGAAGGGGAGGAAGCGGATATCCTCCACCCCCAGCGCTGCCGCCGAGGTGCGCGCCTCAGCCTGCCGGAGAAAGACAAGCTCCTCCGGGGGAATTTCCACCGAGCCGTAGCGCCCATCCGTGCAGATAAGAAAGCAGACCTTTTTGCCGGCGGCTACCAGCTTTGCCGCCGTCGCCCCCGCGCCGATCTCAATATCGTCCGGGTGAGGGCCGATGAACATATAGCGCTCAAAGCTCTCCAGCTTCGGCAGGGGCGCGGCGATGGAAATCGCGAGCTTGGTTATGCTCATGCCTGCCCCTTTCTCGCCTCAAGCTCCGCGCAGATGCGGGCGTACTCATCCTCATCCAGCTTGTAATGCTTTTTATACAGGAAATAAGAAGCCAGCATCAGCAGGCAGGGAATTATCGCCATGCACAGCAACAGGGCGAGAGTCTGCCCCGGCGCGATACCCTTTATCACGCTGTCAATCTGGCTTATTTTATCCGCCTCGGTGATGAGATTGCGCGCGCACTGGTTTTCAAGCTCGGAGATGCTGCCGGTGTATTTTGTCACGCCGAAGATGATGTAGCTCATGTTGGTGATGAGGATGATGAGCGCGGAGGCGAGCTTTGTGATAAACGGGCGCAGGGAGGCGATGATGGCCTCGTCCCGCTCGCCGGAGATGTATTCGTTATATTCCACGGTGTTGATGATAGAGATCATCATCGCCAGATGGAAGCCGTACTGCCCGAAGTTTGAGAGCATATAGCCAATGACGACGGCCCAGAATTTGAGCATCGTGGAGGGCAGGAGCAGACCTGCCAGCAGCATTATCGCATAACCAGCGGCGGCAATCACGGCAAGAATCCCAAGGAGCTTTTTACGCGGCAGCCTGCGGGAGATGGCGGGGTAGAAGATCATGAGCAGCGCCGTGACGGACATGCCCACGATGGAAAACAGGGAGAAAAGCCCGCCGTCATAGCCGAAGTCAAAGTATATATAGGTCGAGCCAAGGCCGCCGATGATAAGGCCGTTGCCTATCTGCTGGAGCAGGAAAATCAGGCTCATCCACATAAGCTGGTCGTTGCCGGTGATGGTTTTCCAAACCTTTTTGAGGCTCACGGGCGGGGCGTCGGTGTATTCGCGCTTCTCGCGCACGCCGAAAATAGTGAAGCATAAAAACGCCGGGGCGAGGATGCAGACTATCAGCGCAACTATCCCGTAGGCCGTGGTGGTGCTGCCGCCGATGGCCTTCTCTCCCACGGTGAACATGGGGATAAGTACACTTGCAAGCGTGCTGCCGATGCCGGCGCAGAGCGTCGCCCGCGCGGTGAACTGGTTGCGGGCGTTTGCGTCCGACGAGAGGGCGGGCACCATGCCCCAGTAGGAGATGTCGTGCATGGTGAAGGTGATGGAATACAGGAAGTAAATCACGCCGAAGAACCACACGAAGCTCCAGCCCTGAAGATCCGTGTTGAAGGCAAGGTATACCACAACGCTTGTAGACAGTATACCGATAACGAGCCAGGGCTTGAACTTGCCGAAGCGTGTGCGCGTGCGCTCGATGATGTTGCCCATGATGGGGTCGTTGAGCGCGTCGAAGACTCTCGCGGCTACAACAATAGCGGTTATCGCCGCAAACTGCGCGGCAGTAAGGCTGCGCGTAAAGAGGACAAAGGTCATGATGCAGCTTGTGAAGAGGTAATACTCCATGTCGCTGCCGATCTTGCCCAGCGGGAACATGAGCAGATTTTTCTTTCTGAGCTTGAGGTCTTCCATATCGAAAGCTCCTTCTTTTAAATATGTGCTAATTATAGCTTTCCCGCGTGGCCTTGGCAAGAAAAAAGTACGCCCCCGCTGCTTGGCGGGGGCGAGAGACTGTCAAAAAACCTATGCAGCCAATGAACGACAATAGAGCAGCGGGGGGTGCACGAGGGGGCAAGGCCCTCCTCGTGCACAATAACCCGCCGCAGAAAAGGCCGGTGTGCCGGGCTTTTCGGGCGAAGCTGCGTTTTGAATGCTTTCAAAACGCTCGGCGGGCGAAGCGGTCAAAAAAGTCCCGCCGGGACTTTTTTGACAAGCTGACGCCCCCGCCAAACAGCGGGGGCAGTTATATCAAGTCTTTGAATTATCCTGCTTGAGCTGCTCCAGCTCGCGCCGCAGGGCGGCAAGCTCGGCAGCCACAGGGTCGGTGACGCTGGTCTGATCCACATCGCTCACATAGTTTACGCGCTTGCCGGATATCTTCACGGGCTTTGCCGGGATACCCACGGCGGTACAATCCTCCGGAATGGGGCTGAGCACCACGGAGTTTGCGGCGATGCGGCTGTTATCGCCCACGGTTATCGGGCCGAGGACTTTCGCGCCGGTGCCGATAAGGACGTGATTGCCTATGGTGGGGTGGCGCTTGCCCACGTCCTTACCCGTGCCTCCAAGCGTGACGCCATGGTATATCAGGCAGTCGTCCCCGATCTCGGCTGTCTCACCGATGACGATGCCCATGCCGTGGTCAATAACAAGGCGCTTGCCGATCTTCGCACCGGGGTGGATCTCTATCCCTGTGCGGCGGCGGGAGCCCTGGGAAATAAGCCTTGCAAGAAACATGAACCCGTGCTCATAGCACCAATGTGCCTTTCGGTGGCTGCGCACGGCCTTCACGCCGGGGTAGAGCAGCAGCACTTCCATAGTTGAGCGGGCGGCGGGGTCTCTGGCCTTATACGCGGCCACAAGCTCCCTCAAATCATTAAACATATCGATATCCCCCTGATCATCATTATATTTTGGATTTTCGGCAGGGGTGACATCGGCAGGTAAAAAGGTGCATGGCGCGCTCTCCGTTTAGGCGAAATAAATTCCTATTAAAAAAATAGGATAAAAAGATTATATACTATATTTTCGCCTCTGTCAACAGCGGACAGGCCAATGTCGCCGCGAACGGTCGAAAAAAGCGGCAGTTGACTTGAAATGGCCCGGATATGATGGTATAATTTTATTTAAGGTATACGGAGGGCGGAGAAATGAAAGCAAAGAAACCGGTAGTTATTGTTGTATCTTTAATATTTGTCGCGGCGGTCGTCCTGTTCGGCTTCTCCTGGAGCAGCCGCGCCGCTGCCCAGCCGGAGGGCGTCATCACGCCGATAATTGGCAAGCCGAAGGTGATTTTTGCCGCAGGCTCCTTCCCGGTGGACGCTGAGGAGATAAGCGTGGCGCTTACTCCCGAAGAGCTTGCCCTGCTGGATAATTTCCCCGCGCTCAAGTCTGCCGATCTCAGCGGCAGCGACTGTTATGATGAGATATTGGCCTGGGCTGCGGAGCACCCGAAGGTGTCGGTGCGCTATACGGTGGTTCTGCCCGACGGGAGCACCGTGGATAACAGCGCGGAGAGCCTTGATTTGAGCGGCTTTGACGCCCAGGGAATGTCTGCGGGGCTGGAAAACTGCAAATATCTGCCAAAGCTCAAGAGCGTTGATTTGGGGAAGCTTGACAGCCAGCGCATTGTAGCACCTGAGGTCATGGCCGCCCTGCGAGAGATGAATCCCGAGCTTTCATTTGAATATAGCTGCACCATTGCGGGCAAAAAGGCTGACAACAGCACAAAGAACCTTGACCTGTCCGGCATGAGCCATGAGGACGCGCTCCTTGCCGCCCAGCTGCTGCCGGGTATGAGCAGCCTTAAGAGCGTTGACTTGGGTCGTGAAGGGGATGGCGGCGTGAGCTGGGACGATATTGGCATGCTCCAGAACGCCTGTCCCAATATCAGCTTTGGCTATCTTTTCACCCGCTTTGACCAGGAGCTGAATATAAACAGCGAGGTTTTGAACTTCAGCCATACTACCATGAACGATGAGGGCGCGGAGGTACGCTCCTTCCTGCCTTATATGAAGAACTGTACATATCTGGATATGGATTTCTGCAAGGTCTCCAACGAGGCCATGGACAGCATCCGCACGGACTACCCGAATATCAAGGTGGTCTGGCGTATCTGGTTTGCTAACGAGTACAGCGTGCGCACCGATGTGGAGCGTATCCTTGCCTCCAAGCCCTCTGTCGGCGGCACGATCGACAGCCATGAGGCCTCTGTTCTGAAATATTGCAGCGACCTGAAATATTTGGATCTGGGCCATAATGAGGCTATTGACGACCTTTCCTTTGTGTACGGCATGCCCAATCTGGAAGTGCTCAATGTGGCTATGAACCCAGTGAGCGACCTTTCACCGCTGGCAAGCTGCGCCCACCTTGAGTATCTTGACCTGCACAGTACGCAGGTCGCAGACCTCAGCCCTCTTGCCGGGCTTACTGAGCTGCGGCATCTCAACATCGGCAACACGAATGTGACGGATATTTCACCCATCTATGGGCTGACAGAGCTGGAGCGTTTCTGGATAGGCTGCAACACCCCCGTGCCTGCCGAGCAGGCGGAGAAGATGCGTCAGAGCGCCCCTGACTGTGAGGTAAACACGGAGAGCTTTGACCCTGAGGGCGGCAGGTGGCGTGTCACCGGCTATACGGAGCTGAGCCTTGCATTGTATGAGGAGACCGGCTGGCTTCAGGAGGTGCTTCACCCCCGCTATGAGCTTTTGAGAAAGCAGTTCGGCTTTACCGATAATGACTACGCCTTCTCGTGGAACGATCCGCTGTATTGACAGGCTAAGGAGATCACTATTGAAAGCAATGAATCGTAATTTCCGGCGTGAGCTGCTGTGCTGCCTGTGCGCCGCCCTGTGCGCGGTGCTGCTGTGCGGCTGCACTGCAAAGGTGAAGCTTGAAAATGGGAAATTCCCCGTTGATACAAAGGTGCTTGAGGTACAGCTCATGCCATATGATGTGCCGAAGCTGGGCGAATTTACCGCCCTCGAGGCCGCCGATTTCAGCGGCAGCGAGTGTTATGCGGAGATCGCCGCGTGGGCGGAGAAAAATCCTGACGTATCGGTGCGCTATTCCGTGCCCCTGCCCGACGGGAGCCTTGCGTACAGCGACGATATCCGCCTTGACATGAGCGGCCTGAGTGATGAGGATCTTGATGCGGCGCTGCCTCTGCTTGAGTATCTGCCCGAGCTTGAGACCGTCGCCGTTGGGGACAGCGTCAGCGCAGAATGGGTCGAAAAGCTTGCTGCGGCCTGCCCGGAGGCTGCCCTTGAGGGCGGCTTCACTCTGGCGGGTAAGCGTCACGAGCTGACGGACACGGTGCTTAATATCGAGGGTCTGCCCTCCGCCGAGGCGGAGCACGCCCGAACCTTCATTGCCGGCATGAAGCAGCTACGGCAGGTGGAGCTGGGCACGGAGTCTGAAAAGGATCCCCTTTCGTGGGACGATATCAGCGCCATGGTTGAGGCGGCGCCCGAGGGGACGGAGTTTGATTATGACTTCACGCTTTTCGGAAAGTCCTGTAACCTTCAGGACAATCTGCTTGACCTCAACCATAGAAAAATGGATGACGAGGGCGCCCTTGTAAAGCAGGTGGCTCTGTGTATGCCAAATCTAAAAAAGCTGGATATGGATTTCTGCGGCGTGTCCGATGAGGCCATGGCCGATATCCGGGACAGCCTGCCCGGTGTTGATGTGGTCTGGCGCATCTGGTTCGGCACAGGTTACAGTGTGCGCACCGATGTGGAGCGCATACTGGCCTCCAATCCCGGCAAGGGCGGCGAGCTCACCGGGGAAAACGCCGCGTCGCTTAAATACTGCACCAGGGTCAGGTATCTGGATCTGGGGCACAATTCATATCTTAACGATCTGTCCTTTGTGTCCTATATGCCGGATCTGGAGGTGCTCATCGTCGCCATGGCGAACTGGTCGGATCTGTCCCCTCTTGCCAACTGCCCTAAGCTGGAGTATGCCGAAATACAGACCTCCGCGCTAAACGACCTGAGTCCGCTGGCAGGGCTTAAGAATCTGCGCCATCTCAACATTGGCTACTGCTTTGCGCTGCATGATATCAGCCCCCTTTACGGGCTGACAGAGCTTGAGCGGCTGTGGATAGGCAAGTTTACGCCCATCCCCATGGAGCAGATAGAGCATATGCGCGAGTGCGCCCCTAATTGCGAGGTGAACATCGAAACCACCCTTGACCCCAACGGCAGCACTTGGCGCTATCTGGGGGAAAACGAGTTTGGCGTTATGGAGCTTGCGACCCGCTATGAGCTGCTGCGAGAGCAGCTGCATTACAATGAGGCGCCATATTCTTATGCCTATATCGGTAATGACCCCCTGTATTACAGCCACTGAGAGATCAAGCCCTATAAAGGAGAAACAGCCTTCCCGCATTTGGGAAGGCTGTTTCTCATTTTGCCTGCTTATCTGCTCCTAATGGCTTGGAAAGCGTCCCGCGCCTGCTGGCGACAGCTGCGGCTGATGGGCACCTTCTGCCCGCCGGACATGATGAAGCTGTCCGCTGTCATAGAGGACACCTGATGGAGATTCACATAGAAGCTCTGGTGGCATTTGACAAAAAACTGTATCTTTGTCTCGTCCAGAATATCCCCGGGCTTTGCGGAGGTGGCGTGACGCTCTCCGTTCGCGCATATGATCAGGGTCTTTTTCAAGCTGCGCTCAAGATACAACACGTCTTTTGCCGGGACAGACTGCACCGCGCCCTTGACCCTGAAGCTGATGGTGGAACGGGCGCGCTGATCCTCCAGCGCTCTTTCAATGGCTTCCGCTACCCGCTCACGGAACTGCGATTTGAGGATGTAATAGCTGCCCTCAGTTTCATATACCCTGCAGGCGCCTGAGATGAACGCGGTCATGAAAATTATGGCGCAGTAGGGACATGCCCGGCGCAGCTCATTGGCCGTCTCGATACCGCGGCTCTCCCTCAGCACCAGATCCAGCACCGCGATATCCGGCTGATAGCCGGCGTTTACCGCGCGCAGAAGCTCTTCGCTGCTGGAAAACAGCCGAAGTTCAGGCTCAAAACGCACCGCCGCCTGATAAACAATGCTTTTTGCCGTATTCAGCCACAAGACTTCATCTTCACAGATGGCGATAGTAACCATAGCGCGACTCCTATCATTCGTGTTTAAAAGACGATAGAATAAGTGTACAGCATTATGCTATTTTTGTAAACACTACCGTATCCAAAGAAAACAAATGTCAGGCAAAAAGACAAAAATTTCCAAGAAAACAGGATTGAGCAAAGAATATGGGCGCGGAAAAATCCGCGCCCATCAAGGCATCGGACTTTGTCGATGCCTTGATGGGTTTATGCGTGAGCTTTACTGGATACTCACGCATAAACATTTGATTAAACGCAGAAAGGGGACTCCCGTCCCCTCTCTGCGCTCTCCCCATGCAAAACTATACATAGCCGCCCGCTTTGAATAGAATATGGGCGCGGAAAAATCCGCGCCCATAAAAATCGTTCTTTTGTATGCCGCAGGAAGATCAGATCTTCATGCAGACATCCCATGCGCGCCAGATAACAGTGCGCAGGTTGCCGATGGCCACGCAGTCGCCCACGCGGTAGGCCTTGCTGTTCTTGCCGCCCACAGGAGTGGGAACAAAGCCGATGCCGTTGACAACATTGTCGCACTCAACGTCAAAGGTCTCGCCGGTCTTGACATTCTTAACGGTGACAGAGCCGTCGCGAATGGCGGTAACGGTGGACTGGAGGTAGACGGGAACCTTGTGGTACTCCATCGCGTCACGCAGGAAGGAGGTGTTAGCAAGGCAGGTGGCCTGAGCCGCGACCAGGTCGTCTGCGAACTCGACGATGATGGGGTGCTTGCCGGCGAGGATCAGGTCGTAAGCCGCCTCGCAGGAGGACTGGCCGCCGCCCAGGAAGAGAACCTTGTCGCCCACTTCGACCTTGTCCTTAAGGAGCTGGGTGAAGGTGAGGGTCTTCTCAAAGCCGGGGATGAGAGGCATGGTTCTGGGAACGGAACCGGTGGCGACGATGATATCGTCAAAGCCGCGCAGGGTGCCCAGATCGGTGACTTCGGTGTTGTAGCGAACTTCGACGCCCTGTCTGGCGATCTCGGCCTTGTACCAGCGGATAAGCTCCTTGTCGTTCTCTTTGAAGCTCATGGCGGAAGCGGTCAGGAACAGGCCGCCCAGCTCGTTGGTCTTTTCAAAGATAACAGGAGTATGGCCGCGCTGGAGCAGAACCAGAGCGCTCTCCATGCCGCCGATGCCGCCGCCGATGATGGCGACCTTCTTGGGCTTCTTGGTCTTGACGATCTTGTACTTGTTGTGCTGCATGGTGGTGGGGTTCAG
>DKYJ01000054.1:0-1298 GCA_002493305.1 Clostridiales bacterium UBA7103
TCGACCACGCGCCATCTCTTGTCCTTGGACAGGGGGCGGGTCTCCATCACGCGGACGATATCGCCGACGCCACACTCGTTGTTTTCATCGTGGGCCTTCAGGCGGTAAGTCCTGCCTATGATCTTCTTATAAGTCTTGTGGGCAACGCGGTCTTCAACGATGACGACCACTGTCTTGTCCATCTTATCGGATACGACCTTGCCTACGCGGGTCTTACGGGAAGTAGTTCTTTCGTCAATCATTATTCCTTACCTCCTCAATTCTGCTTCTCGCGCAGTACGGTCTTGACGCGAGCGATGTCACGGCGGACAGCGGAGATCTTGGTGGGGTTGTCAAGATGATTGGTGGCATGCTGCATACGGAGCATGAACAGATCCTTCTTGAGGTCAACAAGCTTTCCTTCCAGCTCGCTGACGGACATGGAACGTATTTCGTTTGCCTTCATCTTATTCACCACCGTTCTCTGACTCAGCGCCCTTTGCGACTATCTTGGTCTTAACGGGCAGCTTGTGGCTGGCAAGGCGGAGAGCCTCGCGCGCCACATCCTCGGGCACGCCGGCGATCTCAAACATGACCCTGCCGGGCTTGACGACTGCGACCCAGTACTCGGGAGCGCCCTTACCGGAACCCATACGGGTCTCGGCAGGCTTCGCGGTAACGGGCTTGTCGGGGAAGATCTTGATCCAGACCTGACCGCCACGCTTGGTATAACGGGTCATGGCGATACGGGCTGCTTCTATCTGGTTGGAGGTAATCCAGCCGGGCTCCTGAGCCTGAAGGCCGAACTCACCGTAGGTGACAACATTGCCGCGGGTAGCTTTGCCCTTCATGCGGCCGCGCTGTACTCTGCGGTACTTAACTCTCTTGGGCATTAACATTAGTTGTTGCCTCCTTCCTTAGCGGGAGCGGCGGGACGGGGGCCGCGATTGTCGCGGTTGAAACCGCCCTGACCGCGGTTGTCACGGTTGTAGCCGCCCTGGCCGCGATTGTCGCGGTTGTAGCCGCCATTGCCGCGGTTGTCGCGATTGAAGCCACCGTTGCGGCGGTCACCGCGGCGGTCATCTCTGCGGCGGCGATCCCCGGCGGGCTTGGACAGATCCATGGTGCGGGGAGTGGTGCGCAGGGTCTGGGAGAGGACTTCGCCCTTGTAGATCCAGACCTTCACGCCGATGCGGCCGTAGGTGGTGTTTGCCTCGGCAAAGCCGTAATCAATGTCAGCGCGGATGGTCTGAAGGGGAATGGTACCCTCGTGGTAACACTCGCTTCTGGCTATTTCAGCGCCGCCCAGACGGCCGCCG
>DKYJ01000054.1:1600-30098 GCA_002493305.1 Clostridiales bacterium UBA7103
ACGGCCGCCGCACTTGACCTTGATGCCGCGGGCGCCCATTCTCATGGCACGTCCCATGGCGTTCTTCATGGCGCGGCGGAAGCCTATGCGCTTTTCAAGCTGCTGGGCAATGTTCTCAGCGACGAGCTGAGCGTTGGTGTCAGGGGTGCGAACCTCAACGATGGAGATGGCGACAGGCTTGCCGACCAGCTTCTCCACCTCAAGGCGGAGCCGCTCTATCTCCTGACCGCCCTTGCCGATGACGACACCGGGTCTGGAGCAGTGGATATAAATGCGGATCTTCGCGGAATCGCGCTCTATCTCGATGGTGGGGACACCGGCGGAATAGAGGGCTTTCTTCAGATACTGACGGATCTTGTAGTCCTCGACTATCAGATCGCCGACTTTGTCTTCTCTGGCGTACCATCTGGAATCCCAGTCCTTGATAACGCCGACTCTAAGTCCATGGGGATTAACTTTCTGACCCATAATTCTGCCTCCTTCCCTTAATCTCTCTCAGCCACGGCGATAACGATGTGGCTGGTGCGCTTGTTGATGCGGTACATACGGCCCTGAGCTCTGGGCATGCCCCTCTTGAGGATGGGGCCGGCGTTTGCATAGGTCTGGCAAACATAGAGCTTCTCGGGATCCATTTCAAAGTTGTTCTCAGCATTGGCCATGGCGCTCTTGAGAACCTTGATCATCAGCTCACAGCCGGCCTTGGGAGTGTTCTCCATCAGGGCCATGGCAAGCTTTGCGTCCTTGCCGCGGATCATGTTGCAGATGATCTCAACCTTGCGGGGAGAAATACGGGCGTATTTGTGCTCCGCACGGGCAATTTTCTTCTCGTCCATTTTCTCTCCTCCTTACTTGCCGGTCTTGCTGCCGGCGTGACCGCGGAAGGTACGGGTGGGGGCGAACTCGCCCAGCTTGTGCCCGACCATATCCTCAGTGACATACACAGGCACATGACGGCGACCGTCATGGACAGCGATGGTGTGTCCCACAAAGGACGGGAAAATAGTAGAAGAACGGGACCAGGTCTTGATGACCTGCTTGTTGCCGCTCTGATTCATTTCATCGACTCTCTTCAGCAGCTCGGGAGCAGCGAAGGGGCCTTTCTTGATACTTCTGCTCATTAACTATTCCCTCCTTACTTCGCGTTGCGGCGCTTGACTATGAACTTATCGGTGCGGTTCTTAGTCTTGCGGGTCTTGTAACCAAGCGCGGGCTTGCCCCAAGGTGTTACAGGGCCGGGACGACCCACAGGGGACTTGCCTTCGCCGCCGCCGTGGGGGTGGTCGCAGGGGTTCATAACAGAGCCGCGCACGGTGGGACGCACGCCCATGTGACGCTTGCGGCCGGCCTTGCCTAGATGAATATTGGCGTGGTCGATGTTGCCGACCTGACCGATGGTGGCGATGCACTCCATGCGAACCTTGCGGAACTCGCCGGAGGGCAGTCGGATGGTGGCCATACCGTTTTCCTTGGCCATGAGCTGAGCGGCGACGCCGGCGCTGCGGACAAGCTGCGCGCCCTTGCCGGGATAGAGCTCGATGTTGTGGATAACGGTACCCACGGGGATATTTGCCAGAGGCAGGGCGTTGCCGGGCTTGATATCGGCAGCAGGGGAGGACACTATGGTGTCACCGGCGGCCAGACCCACAGGGGCGAGAATGTAACGGCGCTCGCCGTCCTCATACTCGCACAGGGCGATGAACGCGCTGCGGTTGGGGTCATACTCAAGGCGGAGGACCTTGGCGGTCATCTCGGTCTTGTTGCGCTTGAAGTCGATAACGCGGTACTTCTGACGGTTGCCGCCGCCCTGATGGCGGACGGTGATGCGGCCATAGTTATTACGGCCGGAGTTCTTCTTGAGAACCTCTACCAGAGACTTCTCGGGCTTGACATGCTTCTCAACACCGTCAAAGCCGGAGACGGTCATCTGTCTCCTTGCAGGAGTAGTCGGGCGATAAGTTTTAATAGACATACTTTACTCCTCCCTTAGACCATGCCTTCAAAAAGCTCGATGCTCTTGGAGTCGGCGCTGAGCTTAACGACGGCTTTCTTCCAGGAGGCGGTCTTGCCCATGGGATATGCGCCGGTGCGCTTTGCCTTGCCCATGACATTCAGGGTGGTGACCTTGATAACGGTCACGCCGAAGATCTCCTCGATGGCCTTTTTGATTTCCACCTTGTTTGCGTCCTTGGCGACCTCAAAAGCGTACTTTTTGATGTCCAGATCCTCCATGGACTGCTCGGTGATGATGGGGCGAATGATGATATCGTATGCGGTTTTCATCAGGCGTACACCTCCTCGATCTTTTCCAGAGCGGCCTTGTCCACAACCAGCTTGCCGTTGGTGAGGATCATGTAGGGGCTGAGGATGGTGGCGATGGTGGTGTTCACGCCCTCGATGTTGCGGGCAGACTTGACGACCATTTCATCCACGTTCTCGGTGACTACAAGAGCCTTGCCCTCTACGCCCAGCTTGCTGAGGAAGGCTTTGAAAGCCTTGGTCTTGATCTCATCGACCTTCAGGCCGTCAACGACAAGGATCTCGTTCTCGGCGGCCTTGGCGGAGAGTGCGGACTTGAGGGCGATGCGCTTGACCTTCTTATTGAGGGTGTAGCTGTAATCTCTGGGCTTGGGAGCAAAGGCTACGCCGCCGTGGTACCACACGGGGGAGCCGGCATAGCCGGCGCGGGCGCGGCCGGTGCCCTTCTGGCGCCAGGGCTTTCTGGTGGTGTAGGAAACCTCACCCTTGGTGAGTGCGCTCTGGGTGCCCTGACGGCAGTTCGCCAGATGATTCTTAACGGAATCATGCAGGACACTCTTGTTCGGCTCGATGCCGAAGATGGCCTCGGAGAGCTCGATCTCGCCGATCTTCTCGCCTGCCATATTGTACAGATTAGCTTTAGGCATTTATGCTGCTCTCCTTTCCTTACTTTGTACGGGCGGAAGCCTTCTGCGGGTTGACACGAGCAGAGGCCTTCTGCGGGTTGTGGCTGATACCGGCAGCCTCGCCCTTCTTGACGGGCTGAGTCTTGACGGTGTCCTTGATATAAACTATGCTGCCCTTGGGGCCGGGGACGGCGCCGCGGATAGCCAGAAGGTTGAGCTCTGCGTCGACCTTGACGATGTCAAGATTCTGGACAGTGACCTGATCAACGCCCATGTGGCCGGCCTGCTTCTTGCCCGGGAAAATACGGGAAGGATCAGTGCTGGAACCCATGGAACCGGCGTGACGGTGGACAGGGCCGCCGCCGTGGCTGGTGGGGGTGCGGCCCTGGCCGAAGCGCTTTACGACGCCGGCGTAGCCTTTGCCCTTGCTGATGCCGGTAACATCGACCTTATCACCTTCGGCAAAGATGTCTGCCTTGACGGTGTCGCCGACTTCCAGCTTGCTGCTGTCCTCGAGGCGGAACTCCTTGAGGTGCTTGACCATGCCCACGCCGGCCTTTTTCAGGTGACCCTGCTCAGGCTGGGAGAGCTTCTTTGCGGCTACTTCTTCATAGCCGAACTGGACGGCATTGTAGCCTTCCTTTTCTTCTGTCATCTTGGCGACGACCACGCAGGGGCCTGCCTCGATGACGGTGACGGGAATGACCTTTCCCGCCTCGTCGAAGATCTGCGTCATGCCGACCTTCTTGCCGATGATGGCTTTCTTCATTCTATTTCCTCCTATTGGTTATTGGTTGCCTCGCTTAGTCCGCGGCGAACCGCGCCCAGAGGCTGGCAACTTAACCCGTCCGCACTCGCAAGCTGCGGACTATGGGTCATTGACTTTTCGTGCAGAGCTTAGAGCTTTATCTCTATCTCGACACCTGCGGGGACTTCAAGGTTCATCAGAGCTTCAACAGTCTTCTGGGTGGGGCTCATGATGTCGATCAGGCGCTTGTGAGTGCGGCGCTCAAACTGCTCGCGGCTGTCCTTATACTTATGGACGGCGCGCAGGATGGTGACGATCTCGGTCTTAGTGGGCAGGGGAATGGGGCCGGAAACCTTAGCGTCAGTGCGCTTTGCGGCCTCAACAATAGTCTCTGCCGCCTTGTCGATAAGCTGGTGATCGTAAGCCTTGAGACGGATGCGGATCATGTTCTTGTTAGTGCTTGCCATGTGTTTTCTCCTTTTTCGTACGATTTTTCGGCGGCATTGGGACCGCCTTTTTTAATGCGTACGGATGAGGCATTTTCCTGTACACACAACCGTGCGTATCAGACCGGGCCCGAAAAACAAACCGGCTCGAAAAAGCCGGTCTATCCCTGTCCCGCGATATACGCGTGTACCGGATGCCCCAGCCGCCCGATTGCGCACCGAAAAGCTATCCGGTGCCGGACATACTCCACGGAAGTTACCTCACTCGCGTGAGCAATCTCCCGCTTCATCGCATAATACGCCCATACCTGCGCACAGGCGCTTACTTAATATACCAGTATAAGCGCCCCGTGTCAAGAGAAATTTCGTTGTTTTGCAAAAAAATTTTGCTTTATTTTTGTAGATTTGTAACGAAGTTTAATTTAGCCCGTTTTGCATGAAAAGGGCCTTTTTCAACGTATTTTGACCAATCGTCCGTTTATCTTGCTTTTACCCACCGGATGTGATAAGATTTTTTAGCACTGATTGACAATGTTATCTTTTCTGGAGGTGCTGCATACGAAGAAGACGCTTTCCGGCGGCAGAGTCCCTCTGCGGCTTCTGTCCGCCCTTGTATTTATAATAGTATTGTGCTTTTCGTTTTTGACGCCCATGGTAGCCGATGACTTCTCATATTGCTTCAGCTGGGCGGACAACAGCCGCATACACAGTCTGAGGCAGATAATCCCCTCCATGGCGGCGCACAGGGAAGTGACCAACGGGCGTGTCTTTGCCCACGGTATAGTGCAGGCCGTGCTCATCATGCCAAAAGCCGTGTTCAATGTGCTCAACGCACTCAATGCCGTGCTGCTGCTGGCGCTTATTGGCCGCTGCCTCGGCTGTGAGCCTGGCCGCCGCGCCCTGCTGCTTGCGGTGGGCGCGATGCTTCTCTGGTGCTTTACCCCTGCCTTCGGTCAGGTGTTTTTGTGGCTGGACGGCGCCGTGAACTATTCCTGGGGCATGTCCGTTTTCCTGCTGTTTTTGTGGCAGTACATGGCCGCGTATCTGGGCAGGGAGCGCCGCCCCTCGCCTGTGCGGGACATCCTGCTGCTGCCGCTGGCCTTCATCGCCGGGGCTTACTCGGAAAATGGCTCAATCGCCGCCATATTCATCGCCCTGTGCCTGAGCGCGCTCGTTCTCCGGCGGGATAAGCGTCTGTCCTGGCAGCTTGCGGCGGGGCTTGCGCTGTCGGTTCTGGGCTTCGTGTTCCTCATGAGCGCCGGAGCCACCCGCGGGCGCTCGGCGGGCTTTGATATAAGCCTGATCGTCAACAATTTTCAGCAGATCGTCAGCAAGACCCGCGAGGAGCTGCTGCCGATATACATTATATATGCGCTGTGCTTTGCCCTGTGCCTTGCCTTCAGAGCCGACAGGAAAAAGCTCGTTCTCTCCGCGGTGCTGGCGCTGGCGGGTATCGGCTCTCTGGCAGCCTTCATTTTCGCGCTGTACTTCACCGGGCGGCATTTCTGCTTCACCGTTGTGTTCACGGTGCTGGCCATTCTTATCCTGCTGGACGCCCTGGTTGACAGGAAAAAGCTCCTGCCCGCTCAGCTCCTGTGCGCTGTGACAGCGGTTCTGTTTGCGCTTGAGCTGTGCCTTGCGGCTGTGGATGTGGGCGCGGTGTTCATGGCCTCCCGTGAGCGCGAGGCCGTTATACAGGCAGCGCTTGACGCCGGTGAGACTGACGTTGAGCTGGAGGTCTACCTTCCCTCCACAAAATACGGCGTGGCCTATGACAAATTAAAAGACCTCGACCCAGACCCTGCCAACTGGCCGAATTACAGCCTTGCCAAATACTACGGGCTCAGCTCCGTGACCGGCGTGGGCTTTGACCGATGATTTCTGACTGATTTGGGAGGTGCAGCATGAAAAGCACCCTTCGCGGCAACCGCAGTATTCTGCTGATATTCGGCCTTGTGTTTGCTGTCATATTTATTTTCTCCTCGCTTACGCCCCTCATCGGGGACGATTTTGACTACTGCTTCAGTTGGGCCGACGGCAGCCGCATGACCAACCTCGGCCAGATTATCCCCTCCATGGCGGCACACAGAGCCACGGTCAACGGGCGCGTTGTCGCGCACAGTATCGTGCAGACCCTGCTGATGCTGCCAAAGCCCGTGTTCAACCTGCTCAACGCGCTCAACGCCATGCTGCTGACGGCACTTTTCGCTCGCTGCCTTGAAAAGGAGCACCGGGCGCTGCTTCTTGTGATCGGCGCGTTCATGGTCTGGTGCTTCATGCCGTTTTTCGGGGAGATTTTTCTCTGGCTGGACGGCTCGGTAAACTATTCCTGGGGCATGAGCATTTTTCTGCTGTTCCTCTGGCCGTATATCGCCGTGTTTATGGGGAAGGAACGCCACCGCTCCACCGTTAGGGATCTGCTGCTTGTGCTGCTCGCCTTCTTTGCCGGGGCCTATTCGGAAAACGGCTCCATTGCGGTCATATTTGCCGCCGCGTGCCTCAGCGCAATGATCCTCCTGCGGGACAGACGCCTGCCCTGGCAGCTTACGGCGGGGCTAGTGCTGGCGGTTCTGGGCTTTGTGTTTCTCATGAGCGCCGGGGCCACCCGTGGCCGCGGTGCACCGCTGAGCTTTTCCCATCTGGGGCATAATCTGTATGACATTGTCGCTCTTACCAAGGAGCTTATTCTTCCGCTGCTTATCATATATGCCGTGCTCGTCTGTCTGTGCCTCGTGTTCAAAACGGACAGGAAAAAGCTGGCGCTGTCCATCGTGCTGGTGCTGGCGGGGTTTGGCTCGCTGGCGGCTTTTGTCTTTGCGCTGTATTTTGAGGGGCGGCACTTCTGCTTTACGGTGATATTCCTTGTGCTGGCAAGCCTTATCCTTATGGATGCTCTGGCCGGCGCCGGCAAGCGGCTGCCCTCGCTGCTCCTGTGCGCGGCGCTCTCCGTGCTGTTTGCCGTTGAGTTTACCCTCGGCGCCGCCGACATCGCTATCACATACAAGCTCTCCCGGGAGCGGGAAGCGGCGATACAGACTGCGCTGGATAACGGCGAAACAGATATAGCGCTGGATGTTTTCCTCTCCACCACGGATTACTGCCCGGTTCGCTATAACATGGATCTTGCGGACGATTCGGTGGCCTGGCCGAACATAAACATGGCCCGTTACTACGGGTTCAACTCCGTGATCGGCTCTGGCTACGACCGGCAGCGATAGCCGATATTGGATAATAAAAGCCTGCCCCATTGGTTGGGACAAGCTGAAGTGGCTCCCTCTGATGAGGGAGCCACTTGTTTCTATGCTTTATGCGAGGTTGAGCCGCTTTTGCAGGAAGATATTTGTGATGAAATAGAGGGCCGCGGAGTACACCAGCTCGATACCGAGAGAGATCAAAATAAGCTGCTGGATCACGGGCTTGAAGTTTGCGGCGGTCAGGTTGAGATTGTAATACATCTCCCCAATGCCCATGTAGATATAAGGTGTCACTATCTGCGCAACAAGGCTTATGAGCAGGAAAAACACCACCGACATAAGCACCTTGTGGTTTGCAAAGCTCTGCCCGATGGACATGGCCGCGTAGAACAGCAGGCTGCTCGAGAACGAAGCAATGATCACGGCCAGCACGCCCTCCACGATCAGCAGCGCAAGATAACCGCCGGTAATACCAAAGTTTTCGCTGATGTAGCGGAGCATACCGCCCAGATCCAGATCGAACCTCACATTGACGGCAGCGGACGCCACATTGATAGCGTGCATTGCCGTCAGCCAGATAAGCCCGGTCACAACGAGCCCGGTCACGACTGTCCACACCAGAGAGGCCAGCAGCTTTGACCACACCAGCTCATGGGTGCTGACCGGGAGGGTGAACATGAGGTAGCCCTCGTCCTTGAGCAGGTTATTATAAAAGCGGCTGACAATGACCACGATGAGAATCACTCCCGCAGCCACCATGGCGATGAAAAACAGCACTAAAAGCAGCCCCAGGATAAATTCCAGAAAGTCGCTCTGAACACGATCTATATATCTGACCGACACATTGCTCAGTCCGGCCAGCACTATAAGCACTGCCGTTACCGGCAGCATGATGCGGGACATGGCCCACAGCTCATGCTTAAACAGCTTTCCTAACATCTGAACACCTCCCTGAAATATGCGTCAACACTCATGCCATGTACTTCGCGTATATCGTCCACCGAGGACTGGAGCGTCACGTGCCCGCCGTTTATAAACACCACCTCGTCCAGCACCGGCTCCACATCGGAGATAAGGTGCGTGGAGATGACGACCGCGGCCTCGGGATTGTAGTTTTTGATGATGGTATCTAATATATAGTCCCTTGTCGCGGGATCGACGCCGCCGATGGGCTCATCGAGCAGATAGAGCTTCGCGCTGCGGCTCATGACCATGATAAGCTGCGTCTTCTCTTTTGTGCCCTTGGACATCTGCTTTATGTTCTGCTTCGGGTCGATACCAAGACGACCCAGCATATCTTCCGCCTTCGCCCGGTCGAAGTCCTCATAGAAATCGCCGAAAAAGTCCATAAGCTGCCGGGCGTTCATCCAGTCGGGCAGGTACTGCTTATCCGGCAGGTATGAGACAAGGCGCTTCGAATCCCGTCCGGGTGCTGCCCCGTCAATGAGTATTTCCCCCGCCGTGGGTGTCAGCAAGCCGTTTGCCAGCTTAATAAGGGTGGTTTTGCCGCTGCCGTTGGGCCCCAGCAGACCCACAACGCGCCCCGGTTCGATTTTCATATCAACGCTGTCCAGCGCCTGCGTTTTGCCGTAGCTCTTGCTCAACGCTTTACATTCAAGTATCGGCATGTTTCTCCTCCAGTCCTCTCTGCCTGATAAGGCCAATCGTTTCCTCCGGCTCGTAGCCCAGCTTCTCCATAGCCCCGAGAAAGCTGTCGATCTGCTCCGAAGCCAGCTTTTTCTTCATTGCATCGATCATTGTACCGTCCTCCGTCACGAATCTCCCGGCGGTGCGCATGGCGTAGACCACGCCCTCCCGCTCAAGCTCCTGTAATGCCCGCTGCATGGTGTTGGGGTTGACCCCCGCCTCGGCAGCCATATCCCTGACCGACACCAACCGCTCCCCGGGCTTATACGCCCCGGAAACTATGCCCAGCTTCATCTGCGCGACCAGCTGGGAATATATCGGCTGGTCGCCCCTGATATTCCAATCCATTTGGCACCTCCTTGTGTCGTTGTACTAAGCAATTAATACAATAATACATGGTTGCCCATTTGTCAATAGTTTTTTGAAAAAATAAGAAGAATTTTTTGCGCCGCGTCAAAGGCTCCTCTGCGCAAGGAGAGTCCTTTTGGGTGAGCCTGTGAACTCTGTCTCTCTGCAAAAAACCTCTGCCCACGCCTTTCGGCGGAGCAAAGGTTTTGCAAGTATTATTTAAGCAGACGTGAATCGAACCCTTACCGGTTTTAACAGGCAAATTTTCCCCAATACTTCGTTAAGTGGCTTGGCAATATCAACGGATATTACCTGCGCCGCTTGCCTCGTCTTGAGAAAAATTTGCTCTGTTAAAACTGCTTTGCACCCGTCGGCGAGATAATTTTGATTGATTTTTTCTTTTTGAGTTGCAGATGGGCTGTCGCCCATCAAAATGAAAAGAGGAAAAAGCGGCTAAATTAGCCGTCGACGGGCGGCAACGGTTCGACTCCCGTCTGCTTACATTTTTTCCGGGGCGCTGACGCCGATAATGCCCAGGGTGATCTCTATCACCTGCCGCACGGAGTCTGCCAGGAGCTGACGGGCTTCAAGCAGGCCGGGCTCCGCGTCCTTTATGCGGCAGACGGTGTAAAACCTGTGGAAGCGGGAGGCAAGCTCCGTCACATAGTGGTTCATGCGGCTGGGGTCATAGTCCCGGGCCGCAAGGCGTATCTCCTCCGGCAGGGCGGCGAGCTGCTTTATAAGCTCCCGCTCGGTATCGTCGGTGAGCAGGGCGGTGTTGACCTCCGCCATTGTGGGCAGGTGGTGCCCCTGAGCTTCCAGCGCCGCAAGGAGCGTGCATATCCTCGCGTGGGCGTACTGCACATAGTACACGGGGTTTTCGCTGTCCTGACGGACGGCCAGCTCCAAATCGAACTCCACTGGGGTCTCCGGCCGGGAGTTGAAGAAATAGCGGGCGGCGTCCACCGGCACCTCGTCCAGAAGGTCGGTAAGAGAAATGGCCTTGCCCGTGCGCTTGGACATACGCACCACCTCGCCGCCGCGGGTGAGCTTGACAAGCTGCATCAGCACGATATCAAGGCGGTGCTCCCCGTCAAGCCCCAGCGCGTCCATGGCGCCCTTGAGCCGCGCCACATGGCCGTGATGGTCTGCGCCCCAGACGTTGACGACCTTGTCAAAGCCGCGCTTTTCAAACTTGTTGCGGTGATAGGCGATGTCGGCGGCAAAATAGGTGTAAAACCCGTTTGCCCGACGCAGCACATCGTCCTTTAGCTCCAGCTTTGCTATATCCTCGTCGCTCCTGCCCGCGGCTTTGAGCTTTTCGCCCAGTATGCGGGAGGTTGCGAGCCACAGCGCGCCTTCCTTTTCATAGGTATAGCCAAGCGCCGTGAGCTTGTCAACAGACTCCTTCACATAGCCGCTCTCGTGCAGCTCCGACTCAAAAAACCATTTGTCGTATTCAATGCCGTAGCGGCGCAGATCCTCCTGCATTTTGGGAATGTTCCGCTCAAGGCCGAAGTCGGCCATGGCCTTGTGCCGCTCTGCCGCGCTTTTGTCGAGATATTCATCGCCATGCTCATCGTAAAAGGCTTTGGCGAGGATCTTTATATCCTCCCCGTGGTAGCCGTCCTCGGGAAACTCCACCTGATCCTCGCCAAGGATAAGCTGGCGGTATCTCGCGTCAATGGAGCAGGCAAACTTCTCTATCTGGTTGCCGGCATCGTTTACATAGAACTCCCGGCTCACATCGTAGCCGGCTCTATCCAGCACGCTTGCCAGCGCGTCGCCCAGCACCCCGCCGCGGGCGTTGCCCATGTGCATGGGCCCCGTGGGGTTTGCGGAGACGAATTCCACCATCAGCTTTTTCCCGTGACCCTCGTCCACCCGGCCGTAATCCCTGCCCTCGGCGCAGAGCGCGGCGAGCACGTCGGCGTACCACTTGTCCGACAGTCGGAAGTTGATAAAGCCCGCGCCTGCCACCTCGACTGAGGAGAACCAGCCGCCCTCAAGCTCCGCGTTTTCCGCCAGAGCCTCGGCTATCTTTCTCGGCGCCATGTGCAGCTGCTTCGCCCCGGCCATGGCGTGGTTGGCGGCATAGTCGCCGTTGCGGGGATCCTTGGGTATCTCCACGCCGCCCTTAAGCTCCGCTCCGGCGGGAAGCTGCCCCTTCTCGGCGGCCTTCTTATAGGCCGCCTGCAAAATATCGTTAACGCTGTCCTTCGCGTTCTGTATCAGATTAGCCATACGTCTCTTCTCCCGTCTGTTTAACTGTAATATGAAAGCTGTTTCTGGCAATAACACTGTTTTCCACATCCACAGAGTAGTCGATATACAGGCTGCCGCCGTCATCGTCCATCTCCCGGCGGATGCTGCCGGTGCTGATGCCCATGGCCATCGCGCCGTAGGGAGTGTTATACATAAAGGAGCTTTTCTCCCCCTGTCGGAAGATCATCCGACTGGTGACGACCCCGTCCCTGTCCAGCACAACCCTGTCGGGGTAGGCCATGATGCTGGTGCGCGTTCCCTCGAGACCTGTGACCTCGCTCTCCATATAGCTCATGCAGGCCACATCGTCCTCGAAGAAATAATAGCCGTCGGTAGTAAATTCAAGGCTGTCGTCATCGCCCTGAGCGTAGGCATGGGTGCTGTCTATATTTATAAGAACATCCTTCATCATTCGTCACGCCTCCATAATGGGGACTTCACAGGCGGCAACGCCTTCCCTGCCGAGCAGAGCCCCGGCCAGCCGGGAAAATTCCTCCCCGCTGCCGCTGGTGTAATATATCTCCCGGCTGCTGCCGCCGGTCACTCCTTTCTCCCTGAGCAGGCCGCTCAGCCGCTCGGCCGCGCTGACAGAGGCGCTCACAAGCTCCACGCCCGCGCCGAGATACTTCGCAATGGCCGCGCCGATTATCCCATAATGGGTGCAGCCGAGCAGCAGCGCCGTCGCCCCGCCGTCTTTTATCGGGCGGAGCTGCCGCTCCACCGCCGCCCGAACAAGCGCATCCTCCGGGGCGCTGTGCCCGCTCTCTATAAGGGGCACAAACTCCGGGCACGCGATGGCTATGACCTCTCGCCCCGGACAGAGCCTTGCAAGCGTACGCTGGTACGCGCCGCTGTTTATGCTGGCCTGCGTGGCAATAACGCCCAGCGGCCCGGTGCCGCCGTGCTTTGAAAGCTCCTCCGCCCCGGCCTGCACAACGCCCACCGCCGGCAGCTTATACTCCGCCAGCAGCTCCGGGGCAATGCTGGACACCGTGCCGCAGGCGGCGATGATCGCCTTGACACCCTTATCCGCCAGAAAATCCAGATCCTGTTGAGCCATAATGCGCAGCTGCTCCGCGGGTCTTGAGCCATAGGGCACGCGCCCGGTATCTCCGAAATATATAATATCCTCCTCCGGCATAAGCTCCCTGAAAGCGCGCAGCGCCGTCAGTCCGCCGAGGCCGGAGTCAAAAATTCCAATAGGTCTGTTGTCCATGCTGTTCTCCTGTTGCTGTGCTGAGTATTTAATATACAGCAAATATTCTGCCAATACAAGAAAAATTTGTTTCCCATTGATTGTGGATTTAGGGCTTGTGCTTTGCTATAATAGGTATATAATAAACTAATACCGCGTTGACGGGGGGTATAGACATGAAAATTGAGCTTACCGCGAAGGAATTCCGGCGGCTTCTTGATATGATATATGTGGGCAACTGGGTTTTGAACTCCGCCCGGGGCGACGACCGCTTTGAGGATTACGACCTTCTGGAGGAAAAGCTGTTCTCCCAGTGTCTGTCCTCCGGGATGCCGGCGCTTGCCGAGAAGTGGCAGGGCCGCATCTATCCCTCCCGCGCATTTCAGGAGGGCGGCATACACGAGGCCATCGCCGACTATGAGGACGCGGTATTTTATGACATTCTGGCTGAGGAGCTGGCACGGCGCGATCTTGGGCTTGAGGACAGCGACCCGGAGGACTTTGCGCCGCTTACCGTGCGCATGGAAGAATACCTGTCGGAGTTTGAGCGCAACGGCCTCAACTCCATCAATATTGATATATAATGCGGGAGATCGTGTTTTATGAATGACGAGCTTACAAAAGAAGATATTAAAAAGATGCAGGAGGAGCTTGATTACCGCCGGCTCCAGCTTATGCCCGGGCTTATCGAGGAGGTCAAGCGTACCCGCGCTTTTGGCGATCTGAGCGAGAATTTTGAGTATAAGGCGGCAAAGCAGGCCCAGAACAAGAACCGCAGCCGTATAAGATATCTCGAGGGCATGATAAAAACCGCCAGAATAATCGAGGATAAGTCCTCCGTCGATCAGGTGGGGCTATACGACAAGGTGGAGATATATATTCCCGATGACGATGAGACAGAGATCATTCAGGTGGTCACCACCGTGCGCTGCGACCCCCGCAAGGGGCTTATCAGCAAGGAATCACCCTTCGGGCAGCAGGTTCTCGGCAAAAAGGTGGGGGACAGCTTCACCGTCCATGTGAGCGATACTTACAGCTATACCGCTCAGATACGCTCCATCACCAAAACTCAGGACGACGGTTCCGCCCCGCTGATGCAATTTTGATAAGCCGGAGCAAGAAATAAAACCGTGGAGAAGGGCAAGGCAGCCGCCCCCTTTCTCCACGGTTTTTGCCGTGCTGTCGTTATACTATTCTGTTTACAAGGGCCTCTCCGGCTCTCTGGCGGAGGATATTGTCATAGCCCACGGTGAAGCAGCGCACCACAGTCTCCCGGGTAGCCGCACCCAGATGTGAGGTGGTAATGACCTTTTCCATCTTCACAAGAGGATCATTGGGATCCAGCGGCTCCTTTTCCCACGTGTCTATGGCTGCGCCCCAGATCTCGCCCTGATCAAGAGCGTCCACCAGCGCCTTGTCGTCGATCACGGCGCCTCTGGCCTCGTTGACGATGATGGCGTTTTTCTTCATGAGCTTGAACTGCTCCGCGCCGATCATGCCGCGGGTCTGCTCAGTCAGCGGGCAGTGCAGAGACACCACATCTGACTCTCTCAGCAGTGTCTCCAGATCTACACGCCTGCAGCCCAGCTTCTTCTCCAGCTCCTCCGGCATGGGATATGGGTCGAAGTACAGAAACTCCTTGCAGTCCCAGCCCTGAAGCCGCTGAATGACCATGCGTCCGATAGCGCCGCCGCCGACAATCCCGATGGTCTTGTCTCTCAGCTCATACTGGTCGTGCCGCCATGTCCAGCTGTGCCATTCGCCCTGCTTGCAGCGGCGGTCAATCATGCTCAGCCTTCTCATGCAGGCCAGCATGAGCGCGATGGTGAACTCCGCCGTGGTGCTTGCGTTTTCTCCCGCGCTGTTGCAGACGGGCAGGCCCTTTTCCCTGGCGTAGTTTATATCCACATGGTTGTACCCAGTGGCGGGCACATGAATGAGCTTGAGATTTTTGGCCCTGTCGATCTCCTCCCTGCCGATCCTGTGTATGGAGGCAAGAATGTAATCCGCGTCCTCAAAGTCGCCCTTTACGCCGTTTTTCACCGGGTAGAGAAAGCGCAGGTCAAGCTCCGGCGGGCAAAGCTCAGATATCAGGGTCTCCATGCCCTCGGTGGGCAGCTTCTCGCAGTAGAGCACCGTGTTATTACTCATTGTATTTCTCCTTTTTCATAGTGCCGCTTTCAAGATAGCGGCTGTGCCATGACAGGGCTTTTGAAAGATCGTGGGGCGTATGCTTTCCCTCTGATACTTTCAGCGCCTGCTCGTAATACTCCCTCAGCATGGGGCGGTAATCCGGGTGGGCGCAGTTTTCTATCAACAGCTCCGCCCGCTCTCTGGGCGATCTCCAGCGGAGGTCTGCGATTCCCTGCTCCGTTATGACCACCTGAACATCGTGCTCGGTCTGATCCACATGGGACACCATCGGCACTATGCAGGATATATTCCCACCTTTTTTAACGGATTCCGTGGCAAAAATACTGATGCGGGCATTTCTGGCAAAGTCTCCGCTGCCGCCGATGCCGTTCATCATCTTCGTGCCCATTATGTGGGTGGAATTTACATTGCCATAAATATCCACTTCTATGGGCGTATTCAGGGCGATGACTCCGAGCCGCCTTATAACCTCGGGGTGGTTGGAAATTTCCTGAGGTCGGATGAGTATCTTATCCTTGAAAAAGTCGATATTTTCAAAAAAGCGGCGGCGGTTATCCTCGGCAAGCGCGATAGAGCTGGAGGACACAAAGTCAAACACGCCCTGCTCTATCAGGTTAAAAGCCGCGTCCTGCATTACCTCGGTGTACATGCTCAGCCCCTTAAAGCCGCTGCTGGCGAGGCAGCTGAGCACGGCGTTACCCACCGAGCCCACGCCGGACTGTATGGGGCCGGGATTCTCTGGCAGTCTCCCCGCCGCGATCTCACCCTTCAGGAACTTCACCACATTCCGGCCTATCATCTCGGTCTCGGGAGTGACCGGCTTGAACTTCTGCGGCGGATCCAGCTTATCTGTCAGGACAATTGCGGCGATTTTTTCCGGAGGGCAGGGGATATACGGAGTCCCAATGCGGTCATCGGGCTTCGTTATGGGTATTATACGGGCATGGGGCGGAAGCCCTACCTCAAAAATATCGTGCATGCCCGCAAGGCCAATGGGCAGAGCCTCGTTGAGCTCTACTATTACCTTGTCGGCATTTCGGACGGAAGCATCGGCGCTGCCGGCGGAGGCTGCCAGATACAGTCCCTGCTCGCTTATGGCGCTGCACTCCACTATGGCGATGTCTATTTTAGGCCCTGTCCGCTGGTTGATGTTCATCGGCAGGTGGGAAATGTGTACATCGCTGTATGCAATGGCTCCGGAATTTATTGCCTCGCGCATATCCTTGTGGGACTGGTGGGCATAGCGCCTCTTTATAAGCCCCGCGCGCACCATTGCTCCGTCTATCTCGTCACCAACCGCGGCGCCCACGCAGACAGTCAGCTCCCGCGCATGCCCTGATGCAGCCAATGCCAGAGGCACAGCCTTGGGATAACCAACGCTTGTAAAGCCGCTTACTCCTATGGTCATGCCCGTGCGCACAAGCTGCGCGGCCTGCTCCGCCGTCATTATTTTGTTTTTCAGCGACGGTGAAATTCTTTCCATTGATTTTCTCCTGCTTATTTCAGCTTTCCATACCCTTGTCATAGCCGAACCTCAATGCGTCCAGGTTCAGCTCCACGACCTTGGGATTCATGACCTCTTTTATGGCCTCAATACCGTTATCAATAGTGATGTCCGGGGTCTTGGCAATAATGAAGCCCATCATGACGATGTTCGTGCACACGACGCGGAAATTTTCCTCCGCGTACTGCGTGGCGGGGAACATATACACCTGCTCCGCTGCGCAGCCGGCCACATCCTCTTCGCTTATGAAGGTGCTGTCAACGAAAACCTGGGTCTTTGGAAGGATATCGCCTTTGTATTTGTCGAAGCTGGGCTTATTGAAGGCTATGAAGCAGTCAACTGCGTCCGCCTTAACATAGTCGATTTTTTCATCTGACACAACAAGCTCCGCCTTGCAGGTACCGCCTCTCGCCGCAGGGCCATAGCTCTGGGTCTGAGCCACCTCAAAATCATTCTGTACGCCATAGGCATTTGCGAGCAGCACCGCCAGGGAGATAACCCCCTGACCGCCGGAGCCGCCGAATCTGAAATCTCTGCGCATATTAACCCCTCCTTACTCACTTGTTACGGATATGCACACATCGGGGCAGCTCCGCTGGCACATTTTGCAGCCGATGCAGGCCGCAGGGTCTTTAACATAGGGCATAAGATATCCTCCCGCACTGCGCTCGTGGCCTATCTCAAGCACGCCCTTTTTGCAGGCTCTGACGCACAGGGCACAGCCCTTGCACCACTGTCTGTCGATCGTGATGGTCATTTTACTGCTGCCTCCTTTTTCTCCGCCTGAACCTCGCACAGCTCTTCCTTGCTGTCGTCCACATAGAGTATGCCAAGGCCGATCTTGCCGTCAGGCGCCTCAGTCTCACCGGGTCTAAGCACCGTCACCTGCTCCTCGTACCAGTCGTACATCTCGGCAGGCGTCTTGAAATTGAAGATATTGCGTCCGGCGGTGGTGGGGCAGGGCGAGAGCACTTCGATAAAGGAGAAGCCCTTGTGCTTTATCCCCTCCTCAATAGCCTTGTCAAGCAATATGGGGTGTGTCGCGCTGGCCCTTGCGTAGTATGTAGCCCCCGCGCCGGTCACCAGCTTGAACATATCAAATGGGTGCTCCTCATTACCCAGAGGGGAGGTTTTGGTAGTGGCGCCGAAGGGTGTTGTGGGCGCACGCTGACCTCCGGTCATGCCGTAGATATAATTGCTCATCATAATGACCGTCATATCCACATTACGCTTCGCCGCGTGGATAAGGTGGTTGCCGCCGATACCTGCGCAATCGCCGTCGCCGGAGAAAACCACGACCTTTTTGTCCGGGTTCACGGCCTTGAGGCCCTCCGCCTGGGCAAGCGCCCTGCCGTGCAGGGTATGCAGACAGTCGAATTTAAGGTATACGGGGCTCCAGGAGGAGCAGCCGATACCGCTGACAAGCCCCATTTCGTTTTCCTTGATGCCAAGCTTGTCAATGACGCGGATAAAGCTGCTGACAACTATACCGTGGCCGCAGCCGGGGCAGAATATAAAAGGCAGCGCTTCTTTGCGTATGTATTTTTCAGCCGTACTGTTCATATCACTTTACCTCCGCCAGCTTTTCATAGATGCTTCCGGGCGTGGGGAACACTCCGCCGATAGAGCTGAAGCCCTCCACCTTGTCCCAACCTGCGATGCGCTGCACCTCGCGCACATACTCGCCCACATTCATCTCCGGGACTATGACCCTCTTTGCGCCGGCGCAGGCGCGGCGGATCTCCTTTTCAGGCACGGGCCATACTGTGTTGAGCTTGAGCATGCCGACCTTCATACCCTCGCTGTTGGCGCGGCGCACCGCTGACAGGACGCTGCGGCTGACAGAACCATAGGCGACAACGACGGTCTCCGCGTCCTCAAGGAAATACTCATCCACCGATGTGATATCGTCGATATTATCCAATATCTTGCGGCAATAGCGGTTTATGGCGGCAGCGCACACCTTGGGGTCTGTGCCCGCGCGGATACCCCGCTCATCATGCAGCTGTCCGTCCACAAGAACGCCGTGCCCCTCAAAGAAGTGCAGGCGGGGCGGAACGCCGTTTTCATCGGGCTTGAAGTATTCCCTGCACACGCCCTCGAATTTATCGTCAAAAATCTCCACTGTCTCCGGGATAACCAGCTTTTCTCTGGTATGGCCCACAGTCTCATCGGACAGGACAAATACCGGTACTCTGTACTTGTCCGCCAGGTTAAAGGCCCTCACCGTAAAGTCAAATGCCTCCTGCACGGAAGAGGGGGTAAGCGCTATGATCTCATAGTCGCCGTGACCGCCATAGCGCGCCTGCATAACGGCGTCCTGAGAGCTGCAGGTGGGCTGCCCGGTGGCGGGCCCTCCGCGCATAACATTCACGACTACCAGCGGAGTCTCAGTGACAGCGGCATAGCCCAGCCCCTCCAGCATCAGGGTGAAGCCCGGGCCGGAGGTGGCCGTCATAGCCCTTGCGCCGCCCCAGCTCGCGCCGATAACTGCATTGATAGACGCAAGCTCATCCTCCATCTGCATAAATATGCCGCCTTCCTCAAACATTTTGGAGGACAGATATTCGGGTATCTCCGTTGCAGGCGTTATGGGATAGCCCGCCATGAATCTGCATTCAGCTGCCAGCGCACCCGCCGCGCAGGCCTCGTTGCCCTGCATCAGCTTCACGCCGCAGTCCTTGATTTTTTTAATCCTCATATGATGAAAACCTCAGTTTCTTTTGGAATATGGCCTGCAAGTCAGGTCTTGCTTTTTCCGGCCGCGTTTGTTTTCCGTTTTGTGCCTCTGTCAGATGCTCAGCAGGCCGAATGCCGGCCAAAAGCTGACGCACAGCCAGCCAATAAGCGTCACTGTCACTATCATTAGTCCCGTCAGCACGAGCCCTCGCCTGAACATGAAGCCGGCGTCCAACCCGTAGCCAATGGGAATAGCTCTTATAGACGTAGGCAGAGAGAAGGACAGGTTATAGGATACGGTGGCGATCCAGAGGTAAGGGATCACCGGCAGGTCAAGGCCCTGCGCAATGCCGATGACTATTGGTATCGTCACAGCGGCGCAGGCGGTGTTGTTGATAATATCCGACAAAACCACATTCACCGTGACAATGATAAATATCAGCACAAGCTCGCTTTCCATGTGCATATTTGATATAAGCCCTGCGAAAGCGTCTACGGCTCCGCTGCCGTTTACCAGTGCACCCAGGGCGGTACCTCCGGCGAACAGGAAGAAAAGCCCCCACATAAGGTTCTTTTCTGCCTTTTCCCATGTGATGACCGCCTCTCCGTCATCGTCTTTAAGAAAGAACATCAGCAGGCCGCCTGTCAGAAACACAAAGCCGGGCTTCAACCCCGGAAGCGCGCTTTGGTATAGCTGCCTTGTAAATGCCAGCACCGCAGCGGCGGCAAATACAGCCAGAGATATTTTTCCGGCTCTGCTCAGCTTGGGGAAGCTGCGGCACATGTCCTTGAAATAGCCCTTTGAGCCGTCAAGCGTCTTTTTGTCACAGCGAGTCAGCATCAGGAAAGCCGCCGTGATAGCAGTTATCGCAAGGCCGAAGGGCAGCAGCTTTATCACCCAGTCTGTATAGATAAGCTCGCTGCCGGTGAAGCTCTCGATATAGGACACGGTGATCAGGTTCATTGCCCCGCCAAGGGGAGTGAGCATACCGCCATTGTTCGCACCCCAGACTATGGCCATGAGCACAAGAGAGGCCGTTCTGCTGTTTTTCACATCGCCCTCGCCCACAAAGCGCAGCATGGATATCGCTATGGAGCAAAGCACCGCGGCCACCACAGTATTTGGCAAAACAGCCGAGAGCAGCGTCGCCATAAGGAACCAGACCAGTACCTGCTGCTTGACCGAGGTTCCCACCAGAGCAAGTCCGTGGGCGGCAATGCGCTTGTCCACCCCGGTGGCGCTCCAGGCCATTGTGATGAGATCAGCCCCCGCAAGCAGGAAGATAAGCTCGGCCGAGTAACAGCTTATTATAGCGGACATCTCCGTCAGAGAAAACAGCGCGTTTATAACCACCGGCAGAAAGGCGGTTATCGCCGGGGGCACCGGCATGGTCACCCACCACACGCCCATCCATAATATGGTGCCCAAAGCAAGCCTTACTTTGAGCGCCATGCCTCCAAACGGAATAAATGTCAGCAGGAACAGCGCAGGGCCAAGAAGAAGGAATATTTTTTTCCTGTTTATGCTTTTCCCCTCCCTTTTTTCGGGCAAGACCCTTTAAAGTATTCCTATCACCGGGAACCAGATGTTCACCAGGAACACCATACCTATTATAACCATCAGCGCTATAATAATGGCGCCCTTCAGCTGCTGAGCCGTGGAGAAGCGGTCAGTGGAAGCATAGATGAGGTTTGGCGCGGAGTTGAAAGGCAGGAAGTTGGCGCTTGGCGCGATTGCCATGACCGTCAGCAGGCCCATGGTATATACATCGAAGCCCAGAGCCGCAGCCATCGTCATGCTGACCGGCACCATAACAGCTTCCATGGCGTTCATTCCGGCGAATATGATATGGCTGACAACAACGAAGCCCAGCCAGATCGTGATAAAGAGCTTGGGATCCATAGCGGCGAACACCGGGTTCGTTGTAAACATGGCGTCGACCACCCACTGGAAGCCGCCGGTCTTGCTGACGCAGGTCGCGAGGGACATGGCAAAGCCGAGCTGGATAAAGGCCGGCCATGCAAAATTGGGGCCGACATCCTTAAATGAGCACACGCCGATCCCGGGGCAGAGCATCAGGAATATGGTCACGAACACAACGTAGTCCGGAGCCACGTGGTGGATGCCGTTGGTGCAGAAGGCAAGGAGCGTAAGCACGAAGTATACCGCCGCCTTCTTTTCCGCGGTGGACATTGGGCCCATAGCGGCCAGCTTCTCTCTGGCAAAGTTTACATCTACCTTGCGCTTTTCGCCCTTCTTGCCGGCAAACAGCGCGTTTGTCAGCAGAGGAATGATCATAACAATGATACCGGCGGGGATAAACGTGGCTTTGAGCCAGCCCATCCAGGAGATGGATTGGCCGGTCATTTCCTCAACCAGAGCCATACCTATGGCGTTGGCGCCCACAGCGGTGTAGAACAGCCAAGTGTTTGTAGTATTGGTGTAGAGGTTTGAGAGCATTATCGCCGCGTCGCCCTTGTGTTCGCCGCGCTGATATCCCATGCCCTCACATATATTGTCGCAGATGGGGCTCATAACCGCACCGCGCGCGGTGTTGGAGGGGATCATCAGCGAAAGCACTGTGTTTGCAAGGCTGGCGGCATAGTTTGCGCTCAGCTCGCTCTTGGTCAGCTTGACAAGCAGCCAGTACGCCACACGCTCGCCAAGGCCGGAGAATTTGATGACCGCGCCGATGAAGCCCGCCCAAAGGCAGAGCCACCAGCCGGAGGTGGAAAAGCCCGCAACGACATTGGCCTTCATTCCGAAGAATATGGCCATTACCGCAGCAGCCAGAACACCCACAAGATATTCTGGAATGGGGCGGACGATCCACATCAGTATCGCCCAGATGAATACTATCAGCACGCCCTTGCCCTGCGCCTCAAGCCCGTTAAAAGGAACCAGAGCGAGCAGAGCACAGAGCACTGTCAGCACCAACGCAATAAGCAGCTTGTTTTTCTGTTGTTTACTCACTTTTTTCACTCCTGTTTTTCTCAAATTTTCTCGTCTTGCCGCAGCCGGGAGCCGGCTTTCCCGCTGTTGCTGCCGCCGGTTTTCCCCAAAAAACGACAAAAAAGCCAACTACAACAAAACATCGTGTAGTTGGCTTTTGAAAGTCGATACCATTCCGGGGGAATCGAAATGCTGACAGACAAACAACTCATACAATATATAAAGCTGCGGTCATCCGCTGTCATAATGTTATCACAGAAAACTCAGCATAGTCAAGCGCAGGGGTAAAAATCAGCTAATATGCCAAAATATATACAGAAAAACTGTGAAAAATGACAAAAAGCCCCGCTTTTATGCGATAATTGTCAATTTTTTGTCAGTTATTCAGGAAGTCCCTGTTTTTTTCCATATACTCTATATAGTTACGCCGTATGTCATTGAGCGCTTTTATGATCGGCTTTGCCGCGACGCCCTGATGCCTGTACTGTATTTCCTCCGCAACGGCGTCATAGTCATCAACGATGTTTCTCCCCACAAGATAGCTCTTCACCATCTCTATGGCGAGATCTGATAAGAGCGTCACAGAAACATCGAGCATTTTGCCGCTCTCCAGCTCTATTTTTATGCCGAGCGTCAGCCCGCTGTTGGTTGTCGTGGTGGGCAGCGCCGAGGGGAGCTTTGCATATCCGCAGAAGTAAGCCGTATCATATTTCATATTCAGCACCTCCAATTTTGGAAAAAGCATATCATACAAGTATTTTCCCGTCAAGCATCATAGCCTTTTCCGCAGTTTTTGGTAAAAAATCCTTGACATTTCGGTAAAAACCGGTATACTTATATAGCCTGTCCTTGACGGACGGGTATCCTTGCTCCCGCTTCGCGCGGGGGCCATCAGACCAGAAGGAGGTGCAATTATGGCAAAAGCAACCGAAAAGTACGAAGTGATGTACATCATCAACCCCAACTTCACCGAGGAGCAGACCGCCGCAGTCGTTGAGAAATTCAAGGCACTTGTGGAGGCCAACGGCACTCTGGACGAGCTGGAGGAGATGGGCAAGCGCAAGCTGGCTTACGAGATCAACTACATTTCCGAGGGTTATTATGTGCTGATGAAGTTCACCAGCAATCCCGATTTCCCTGCGGAGCTGGATCGTGTTCTCGGTATCACTGACGGTATCCTGCGTCGCCTGATCACTCTGCGTGCAGAGTAAGGAGGGTGAAGCATGCTTAATCACATTGTTATTATGGGTCGCCTGACTCGTGATCCCGAGCTCAGATACACCCAGTCCCAGACGCCTGTCGCATCGTTCACCGTTGCCGTTGACCGGGATTTCGGCAGCAGGGACGGCGGCGAAAAGCAGACTGATTTTATAGACTGCGTGGCATGGCGCCAGACCGCTGAATTTGTCAGCAAATATTTCCAGAAGGGAAGCATGGCAGTCGTCTCCGGGCGGCTCCAGATCCGTGACTGGACTGACCGCGAGGGCAACAAGCGCCGCAGCGCGGAGATAAATGTTGACAATGTCTATTTTGGCGAGAGCCGCCGCAGAGACGGCGATGCTCCCCGCAGCGACAGCCGCAGCACATACAGCTATGACGACAACCGCAGCAGCATGGGCGCAAGCCCCGTTTCCGGCGGTTTCTCGGAGCTGGATGATGATGACGGCGAGCTACCGTTTTGAGTAAGTGAGCATTTATTCATCGCTCACTTCACTAAATTTATAAATAGGAGGATACCGCTTTGGCTTTCGATAAGAATAATCCCAAAAATCGCAAGCGCAGAAAAGTGTGCCAGTTCTGTGTGGATAAGGCTACCGTTATCGATTATAAAGATACCGCTAAGCTCCGCCGCTACATGTCCGAGCGCAGCAAGATCCTGCCTCGCCGCACTACCGGCGTTTGCGCCATGCATCAGCGTGAGCTGACCGAGGCTATTAAGAGAGCGCGCCAGATCGCACTCCTGCCCTATGTCACCGACTGATCATAAGCTATATTGCAATAACCAAAGAACCCCGATTTTCATTCACTGAAAACCGGGGTTCTTTGGTGCTTATAATACTGTTGATGCCATAAAGATCCCCGCCGGAGCGGGGATCTTTTAGCTATATTTACTTTTTATCCCTGAACAGGAACTCCTTCAGGACTCGGATACACTCTTTCAGGTCGATGGGTTTTGCCAGATGCCCGTCCATACCGCACTCGAGGCAGACCTTCACATCATCGGTAAAGGCATCAGCAGTCATGGCGATGATGGGCAGATCCTTGTCCTCTCGGTCAAGCTGGCGGATAGCGCGGGTGGCGTCGTAGCCGTTCATGACCGGCATACGCACATCCATCAGAACCGCGTCATAGTAGCCCAGCGGAGAGCTGTCAAACATATCCACGCATACTCTGCCGTTCTCCGCGCGCTCAAGCACAAGCCCTGTTGTGGACAGGATCTCGCTGGCGACCTCCCAGTTGATGTCAATATCCTCAGCCAGCAGCACGCGCTTGCCGGTAAAATCAACATCGTCATCAGACTTTTTCTCCTCGTCGGTATATCCCTCAACATATTGGCAAAGGCGGTGATAGAGCGTCGACTTAAACAGGGGCTTCGCGATGAAGCCCTCGATCTCAAGCGGGCCGACGGTCTCCTCAACATCGCTCCAGTCATAGGCTGAGATCAGGAACACAGGCACCTGCTTGCCAACACCCTGCCGAATCCTGCGAATGGTCTGAATCCCGTCAAGATTTGGCATTTTCCAGTCTATCAGCACGAACTGATAATCGTCCCCGGACTCGTGGCGCGCCTCGATCATCTCAACGGCCTTGCTGCCGTCGGTCGTCCACTCGGCATTCGTGCCAAGCTCGCGCAGATTGGAGGCGGCGCTGGTACACAGCAGCTCGTTATCGTCCACCACCAGCACATTCCAGTTGGGCAGCTTCATGTCGGCCTCGGTCACGCTGCTGCGCTCCATATCAAGAATGACATGGAATTTCGTGCCCCTGCCCACTTCGCTGTCAAGCTCTATAGTACCGCCCAGGAGGTCAATGATAGACTTGGTAATGCTCATGCCAAGACCCGTGCCGGTGATGCGGTTGGTATACTCCGTCTCCTCGCGGGAGAAGGTGTCGTAAATCTTCTTCTGGAACTCCTCGGACATGCCGATGCCGTTATCCTCCACCACAAAGTGGGTGCGTACAAAGTTATCGCCCTTGGGGGAAGCCTCCTGATAGGTGTGCACATCGATGCGACCCTCCTCAGGAGTGTATTTCACGGCGTTGGAGAGCAGGTTTATAAGCACCTGATTGAGCCGCACCGAGTCACAGCAGACATTCTCACAGATGATGTTCTCAATGAAAATGTCAAAATACTGGCTCTTTGCCTTGACTTGCGGCTGGATGATATTGACAATATCATCCATCGTGTCCTTGATGGACATATCGCTGGCGCTTATCTGAACCTTGCCGCTCTCTATCTTGGACATATCCAGCACATCGTTTATAAGCCCCAGCAGGTGCTTGCTGGAAATGCGGATCTTCCTGAGGTATTCCTCCACGGCCTCCGGATCACCGGGATTTCGGGAGGCAAGCTCCGACATGCCGATTATGGCGTTCATAGGCGTGCGTATATCATGGCTCATGCTGGAGAGGAACTCGCTCTTGGCCTGACTTGCGCGCCGCGCCTCCTTACGGGATTTGCTAAGCTCCTCAAGCTGGCGGCGCGTCATCCGATAGTACATCATAAAGACTATCAGCATGCAGACAAAGACTATCACAATACTCAGGATCATCATGTTCGTTCTGGTATTGTCAAGCCCGGTTATCGCCTGCCCCAGCACGCTTTCGGGCATGGAGGAGATAAGATACCAGTTGGAGCTGCCTTCAATGGGCGTGCAATAGACATGCGTATCTACCCCGCCGCGGCGGAGGAAGCTGAAAAACGACTCGTGGATTTCCATCTCATCAGCGAGCTTGGCGGCAAAGTCGTCCACCGTTTCGGTAGAAGAAGACTCAAAGGTCTCTTTCAGATAAGCAAAGAAATCCTCATTGTTGGTGACAAAGCGCCCCTGCGCGTCAATGATGCGAAACCGAGTCCCCGACTCGCTGTCCTCCAGAAAAAGCGCCTCGTTGAGATAGCTCATGGGGATGCTCATTATTATCGCGTCGCTGCGGCTCCCATCGCTCATTTCATATTCGGCGGGGATACCAAGGATAAGCTCGGCCTCGCCGCCGACGCCGTAGCCGCGGGAAAGGATGCTGTTGTTTTCATCGAGGCTGCTGAACAGAAGATCTATATCGGTGTTCAGCTCCTCACCGTAGACCATTTCCATCACGCCGTCGTGGGAGACGAAGGCCAAAGATGTAAATTCGCGCACCTCGGCGCTGATGCGCAGCTCGTCGAGCAGCTCCTCACGGCTCATATCGGCGTCCGGCGGCGTGCGCTTATAAAGACCCTGAAGCTGGAGCAGACGGACATTTGTGACCGTGCTGAACTTCTCTTTTATCTGGCGGTTTATCTCAGACATGTAGATGTTGCTGACTTCTCTGAGCGTTTCTTCTGACCGGTGCGACATATATTGGGTGAGGAATATAAAGACCAAGATGCTGATAATAACCGTCACGGCGAAGCCGCCCAGCAGCTTTATAGTGTTTGCCCGGTTCGTCTTTTTTTCATCCATCGCTTCCGCACCTCCTTTCAGGCCCGGTTGTCAGGCCGAGTATTTGTCTATGCAGCTAACAATATCGTTCTTGAGCGGCTCAAGTTCCTTGATGACCGCTTCCGCCTGCCGGGGCTGATGCTCCCGCAGAAGGCGCATGGCCTCGGAATAGCCCTCAAACAGCGGCGTGAATGACAGCGAGCCGGACGCACCCTTGAGCGCGTGGATAGTCTCCTCTGTCTCGGTAAGATGCTCCTCGTCAAAGTTGATGACCGCGTCCGCAGCCTTCAGCTTGTCCCTCAGCTTGAAGATGAGCCGCTCATACAGGGCGGTGTTCCCGCCCAGCGCGGTAAGCGCCGCGTCCACACTCACACCCAAAGCCTTCAATTCGACCAACATTGCCATTTTTACCGCCTCCGTTATTTTTTTACAGGTGAAAACGCTCTCTTTTCCCTTTTTCGTATAGATACCCTTATAATATTCCAAATTTTTAACGATTTCAACACCATATTTGCTTAAAATACTATCAGGTGATTTTTTTCGCTTTACCCGGCACACAAAGGGTGATATAATGCCAAAAGAGGGCGAATGCCCTAATAATTTGATTGGACTGGATCATATGAACAGCCTAAACACCGATTACAACCAAATTTACCCTGACCGCCGCCCCAGGATCATGGCGGTGGACGATGATGAGATCAATACTGCGGTCATTTGCGCCCTGCTGGGCGAAGAGTATGATATTATTCCCGCCAACTCCGGCAGGGAGGCTTTCCGCAAGCTCAGGGAGCAGCTGCCTGACCTTATCCTGCTGGATATGCACATGCCGGAGATGTCCGGCCATGACGTTATCCGCGTATTGAAGCAGCACCATGTCTACGCCGACATTCCCGTGGTTTTCCTCACTGCGGATGATAACACCGAGGCGGAGGTTCAGGGGCTGAGCGAAGGCGCGGAGGATTTTATCCGCAAGCCGCTTTGCAAGGATGTGGCCATGGCGCGTATAAATATGCAGCTTCGCCTCAATCACCTGCAAAACAACCTCAAGCAAGAGGTCGCCCGGCAGACTCAGATCGCCGAGAAGCGGCTTGAGAGCTTTGAGCGCATGAGCGTGCAGATGGTCACCGCCCTTGCCAACACCATTGATGCCGTGGACTCCTATACAAACGGTCACTCTGTGCGTGTGGCAAAATACACCATTATGCTGGCCGAGCGCATGGGCTATACCGGTGACCGGCTGACCTGTTGCCAGTTCGCCGCCCTGCTGCACGATATCGGCAAGATAGGCGTACCAGCAGAGATCATAAACAAGACCTCAAAGCTGACGGACGAGGAATACGCCATCATCAAGACCCATCCCGCCATCGGCGGCAATATTCTTGCCGGGGTCACAGAGATCCCGGATATTTCCACCGGCGCAAGGTATCACCATGAGCGCTACGACGGCAAAGGCTACCCCGATGGGCTTTCCGGCGAGGATATACCGGAGATCGCCCGGATAATCGGTGTGGCGGACGCTTATGACGCCATGACCTCCAAGCGCAGCTACCGTGGGATCCTCTCTCAGGAGCGGGTGCGCGAGGAGATAGAACGCGGCAAGGGCACTCAGCACGATCCCTATATCTCGGATATTATGATAAATCTTATCGACGAGGATACCGAGTATAAGATGCACGAATAACGTCAGACGAAACTCGCTCCATTCCGTTTCCGCCAAGTGTGGCGAAACCTGCATTACGCTCCTTCCGTCTTCCTTCTCAAAATCACGACCTCCTCGCTGGGTCGTGATTTTGTTTTGCGCCTGCGGGCGGTTTCTTTTCGAAACTCGCTCCATTCCGTTTCC
>DKYJ01000057.1:0-430 GCA_002493305.1 Clostridiales bacterium UBA7103
CGTCACCCCGAGTGGACCATGGTTCCCGAGATCATGATTCCGCTGGTAGGTGAGGTCAAGGAGCTCAAGTATGTCAAGGATGTGGTCGTCAAGGCCGCCGACGAGCTTATCGCCGCCGCCGGTTCCGACATGAAGTACCTTGTCGGCACCATGATCGAGATACCCAGAGCCGCCCTCACTGCTGACGCTATCGCCACCGAGGCCGAGTTCTTCTCCTTCGGTACTAACGACCTGACTCAGATGACCTTCGGCTTCAGCCGTGACGACGCCGGCAAGTTCCTCGGCGCGTACTACGACAAGAAGATCTACGAGTCCGATCCCTTTGCCCGTCTGGATCAGACCGGCGTCGGCAAGCTGGTCGAGATGGCCGCAAAGCTTGGCCGCGCCACCCGCCCCGAGCTGCACCTCGGCATCTGCGGCGAGCACGGCG
>DKYJ01000057.1:736-8182 GCA_002493305.1 Clostridiales bacterium UBA7103
GGCGAGCACGGCGGCGATCCCTCCTCTGTTGAGTTCTGCCACAGAGTGGGTTTGGACTATGTGTCCTGCAGCCCCTTCCGCGTTCCCATTGCCCGCCTCGCCGCCGCTCAGGCTGCGATCAAGGGCTGAGTTCAAGCGAATATAATAAACAAAGCAAGCGTACCGCCAAGACGGTACGCTTGCTTTTTGCACATTTGGAAAAATTTTCATACTTTCAGAGCTGCGGTTTGATCAGTTTCATGGAGTGCTTTTCAGCCGTACTGTTCAGAGATATAGATGCTGGCGCGGGATTGGATATTTGCGGCGGCCTCCCGGGCTGATATTGCTCCGGCGAAAAACGGTTCGGCACAAGCTGACACAATGTTGAGGATAGACACATCGCAGCTCATGATACAATCGGCTTCATCAACAAGCATGTCCATGGTTTCTGTTATGGAAGCGCCATCTACCTCTGAGCCGAAGAAATGAACCGGCCCTGTTAAGGATACACCATATGCCTCGGGCAGTTTTTCAATTGCTTTGCTGATTTTCTGGCGTTGAACCTTGTCATAGCATGAGGAAACTGATGGAAGTCCATCAAACATACCGGCATTCAACTGTACCGAATCGCTCATGAGAAATTTGAAAAACTCCCATACTCCATCTTTATTTGCGGAACCGGAGGACATTCCGAGCCGGGCACATGGGCGTATTCCGATGCCGCTGCTGCTTTCGCTCGGAAAGCCGACGAACTGTGCCTCACCGCCGAAAATACCATTCAGCAGGGATATTTCATCCACTGCGGAAAAGCCCAGATTTGTGATCACCAGAAGCTGGTCTCCGGCATATGCGCGCCCCATTGGCTCCCCCTGATTCCCGTCGCGGTCGAAGCTGTCCGGAAGATCTTTTGCAACTTCCAGCATGGAAACGAAGCTGTCCGAGGTGAAATTACAGGTGAGATTTTCTTCAGAATATAAGTCATCCTTCAAAAAGCACAGAATGTCGGAAAGAAAATCTGATCTGGTATAGTCAGCACCGAAAAGAATTTCGCTTCCACGGGCTTTAGCAAGAGACACAAAGTCCTCCATGCCCCATGCCTCTCCCGTTACAGAGATATCGCCGCATACTGTAACGATGCTGAAGGCCGGGATCAGCTCATAAAGGCCGCCCATAAATTCTGCATTCCTGCTTACGCATGGAAGGAGATCATCATAGGAAACCGCGCTGTCTTTGCCAAAAAATGGTCTTATATCCTCGAGCAAGCCCTTTGCCGCCAGATCGTTTGGAGAAAGGGAGCTCATGTCATATATATCCGGGGCGGTTCCGGAGATGATATCTGCGGCAAATCTGCTCATTCCGGAATTTGCAGAGCTATATGCGTCATAGGCCGCATAGTCAATTGGGTTTATCACATATGATGAGCTGCTGGAATTAAAAGCCTCTATCGCGCGCTGCATATCATAGGAAAGCCGATAGGTTGCCAGAGTCAAGACCGTAATGCTGCCCCCGGTCGATGGCCTCCACAAATAGGGAGCTCCTTCATACAATGTAAAGTACAGCTCATCAGAAAGGCAGACAATGTTTTCCGTGCCCATGTTGTTTGCAAGGGTATTTATTAGTGCCGTACTGTGCCCGCTTGCAGGGTCATAGCTGTATACGCTTCTGTTCATAATACCAAGTAGCTGGCCGTCCACGCCGGGAAAAAATTTGGTGAACTGTGCCTCAACACGGTAGCTCTGCCCCATTGAAAAATCGGGATTAAGCTCTGTTATGACCGCGCCTGGGTTTTTACCGCTTACAACCGCGCTGTCCTGCGAAACAATCTGCACAAGGAAGGTTTTGTCAGATAATACGACCACCCATACCGCGCCGAATTGCTCTCCGTAATCCTGAATCAATTTTCCTTCCGAATCTGCAGCTATCACCCGGTTGCCGAAATCAATGATAAATCCGGCGTCTGTGGCATAAAAATCATAAATCATGCCGTTAGAATATTTTCCCAGATCCAGCATCAGCCGGCTTGCTGTGCCCTCCGGTGACACGGAGCATATATAATACTGCCCGTCCTCTGCTGTTCTAAGAGTGTGGAGTGAGCCGTTTGGAGAAGCTGCTATTGCCTCAGACGGCTGCTCACCCAGTGAATACAGCTGGTACATCTCACCTTTTGCGGTGTCATATATAAAAAAACAGGTCTTTCCGTCCGCGTCCCGTCCGTACAAAAAAGCTCCTTCACGGGATTTTACCGCGTGTTCAAATTTGATGCCTGAGGAAGGAACCTTCACGCTGCTGCCGCTGTATATGACTGAACTGTCTTCAATGGATATGCTGCTGTCTGCTTGATTAATTGGCTGAGCGCCTGATGAACAGGCACTCAGTATTATCAATTGTGTTAAAAGCAGCAAAACAGCTGCCGGCTTTTTCATACTCATCCCCAGCCTATTGATCTCATGCAGTTGCTTAAAGCTGTCCATGTGTTATCGCCGGTGAAATTGCGCAGGTATTTTTAACTGCTGGCTCTGCAAAAGCCGTGATGCTAAACGCGGAAATGATTACTGAAAGGATAACTAAAGCTACGACAATCTTTGATTTTCTCATTGTTTTTCGTTTCTTTCTATTATATGTCAGTTTCATCGTGTGACATAAATCTTACCCAAACTGCTCAGCCAAATAAATTTGTGCCCTCGACTGGATGTTTTCAAGCGTATCAGATAGCGGCTTGTCGCCGTGAAAATAGGCTTGAGCAGAGGAACGGATGATCTCTTTCAGAGCCTCATCGCTGTAATTTTCCACGCTTGTTGTCCGTTCCAGCAAATTCTTGAGCATCTGCGAGGATTGAGGAGACATGGAAGAGGCACAGATATACTCAAACGCGGCGTAATTTACTGGCAAGCATGCACCATCACCAAGGTCGGCCTGCTCCTCAAACATGAGCCGCCAACGGATAAACTCCCACGCTCCCTGCTTGCAGGCGCTTGCCGTTGGTATTGCCATAGCAATACCTGTGCCAAGGCTGTTGCAGTAATAGTTGTATCCGTCTTTACCGTTAGGGAAGCCGACAAAACGCAAGGGTTCATATTTAACAACGCCATTTTCGTATCCCGCGTATTCACTCGTTGGACTGCTTATTATTCGCGGCTCAAGAATATAGTCAGATTCAGAGTCCTCGGAGTACTCTCCCGGCATGTTGGCACACCATTGTAAAAGTGTGGAGAAGTCCTCGCTTGTAAAATCGCATATGCCATTCTGCTTGTCAACAAATGTGCTTACTCCAAGTCCTGCGAGCCATTCGAGCAGCCCGTCTCTGTTAATATAGGGCGGGAAAACCGAGCTGTATTCCGGGTTCGCTTCAAGCAAAGCGTCATAATCGTCACAGGTCAAATCCGCCCTTTCGCCCACAAGAGACGCGGGAGCGGCTAAGGTGTTTACACAGACCTGATCCCATAACTGATACAGCCGTCCGTCTACTGAGGCGGCCTCCAACAGATTTGGCAAAAAGCTACTCCGGCTTAGTTCCGGGTCTGCGTCAAGGTAAGCGTACAGATCATCAAATACTCCTGTGGCAGTATTTACCCCGTCAAAGAAAATCAGCAAATCCGGGGCGTTACCGGTTGATAACTCGGATAACAGCGCGTCGGACTGCGCGGCATTATAAAATGTGGCTACATATTGATATTCTCCGCTTATATTTGCCCGGCAGATAATATCCTCGCAGAGCTGCCGCCCCTGCTTTGTACCCCCTTCCGGCAGCAGCACCGCAACGCTGACCCGCTCAAGTTCATTGCCGGAGACTGCCTGTGTACTTATACGCAGTAAATAGCTTTTCCCATCAATGGCGCACAGAAAATCATCTTCGCCCATGCGCAGCGCTGAAAGCAGCGCGCCCTGAGCATAGCGGGAGGGATTCCATATACACAGCTCTACCGCGTTCTCATCGGCATATTCCAGCAGACAGCGGCCATCACTGAAAATAAACTCACCATGTAAACCTTGGCCTGTGAACATCACATCCACAGGAGCTTTCACATCTAATGCCGTAAAAGAGCGTGAGGTCATATCAAAAGCAAAGCAGGGGAGCGACCCAAAGTCTGTCTTAACCCCGGCAAAGACAATAGGCCCGCTGCCGCTTAACGCTGCAGAAATGAACGGACCCGGCAGTTTTGCAGAGTATAGCGGCGTACCCTCTGCGGAGTAGGCCAGCATATCACGCGTGGTAAATAGCAGCAAATCGCCCGTTTGCAGGGCGTAAACCGCCAGCGGCGGCTCATCAAACTCAAAATCATAGCTGCAATTGGGCTTGCCGTCTGAGCTTATCCGCAGCACCCGGTAGGCTTCAATTGACTCATCCAGATAGACAAGAGCATAGAAAAAACCATCACCTCCGGCAGAGACATGAATTAAATTTTCTCCGTCATCCAAAGCAATTGGTAGGGCATCTGAAATGCTCGAGCTGTTGTATTGGGAAAGGGCAAGATATGTGGAGTCTTCATGTTGCGCCAGCATCAAAATCGCGTTTTCCGTGCAGGCAAGGTCAAGCGCTCTGTCGCCGGCTGGCAGGGGATAACACTTCTCGTATACGGAAAGCTCCTGTTGAGTTGGAGCAATCTGCCCGGACGCATCGTTTGCGCAGGCAGAAAAATTAAGCAATATTGCAGCAGACAGTAAAATAATCAAGTATTTTTTCATGCCGTCCTCTGATTTGCATCCATAGCCCGGATTTGCTCCGGGCTATGGATGCAAAACTTTTTTGTACTTAAGTGGACACCGAAGGAGTGTTAATAATGATATAGGTATTTCTGAGCCACATATCCGTAGTACTCATTCCCATCTATTGTTACACTTATGTAGCTCCATGTCAAGTTATTGTCCGCGCCAGTGCCCACATCATAATTTATTACATTTACAAGAGTATATTTTGACAGAATCAAAATCACATTGTTAGTATTTGCTGTGCTTGTTGATCTTCTAAGCCTTACGTTATCCCCGTTTATGCAATATCCATGCATACCCGGCTCGCGCAATATACTTTCTTCGGCTCTAATGATTCGCACTCCAGAATCCGCAAAGGCCGGAACGGACAGCGCAAGAATCAGAACCAAACAGAGTGCGAAAGAAACAATCTTTTTTGCTTTACTCATTTTCTATCCCCTTTTCATAATTTTTTATTGCAAATATCCAAACATGTGCACCTGCCAGATAATAGCAATCCTGAAATTAAGCGCTTCTCAAATATGTTTCTTGAACAAAACGAAATGCGGCCGGGGCTGTGAGACTTATGTGATATATGTAAAATTAAACTAAAATATTTTTATTATTCTACCTGAGACAAGAATATCATCTCCGGCTCATTTTGTCAACAAAACACTGCGCTTTTGTAGAAAACGCTTGATTTTTCTGGCCTTATATTGTAGAATTTTGCCAAGACAAATATTAATATAAATGATTTTCTAAGGAGATGTGATGCTTTCATGGATTTGACAAAAAGCGAGCTTGAGGTAATGGAGGTGCTCTGGCAGGCGGGGCGGCCCCTTTCCAAAAGTGAAATTTTGACAATGTCAGAGAACAAGACATGGAAGGACAGCTATATCCATATAATACTTAAAAGCCTGCTGGAGAAAAAGGCCATTGTTGAGGCGGGGCGCGTCAGAACGGGGAAGACTTTTGGGCGGCTTTTCAGCCCGAAAGTCTCCTGTGAGGAGTATTACGCCAAAAATGTATTTAACAGCGGCAGGGAAAGACTTCCAATGCTGTTCTCAGCGCTTGTGAGGAGTGAGGCTTTAAGCCCGGAGCTTATTGAACAGCTCGAGGAAATGCTGGAAAAGCGTAAAAAGGAGCTGGAGCAGGAGTGATAAGCGCTTATTCTGTGTGCAGCTCGGTCATTATTTTCAACCTCCTTCTTGCCCTTGTTTTCATTCTGCGGCGCAGGACGCGCTTTCTTGCGCAGCACACTGTCGCTTTGCTGCTGTTCATTTCCGCGTTGGGTCTTGTCCGGCTCTTTACGCCGATCGATTTTGAAGCGGCGGTGGTCATTCAGTCATGGCATTTGCTGCCCGCCCTCCAAAGCGCTGTACACGCAAAGTTACCAATTTTGGGCGTTAGTGTCGGTACAACTATGTTGGCATTATGGGCTTGCGGCTCGCTTGTGTTCGCGGTGCGGGATATTTCAGCCGCTTGCAGCGCACAGTGCACAAGGCGTGAGTATACATATCTTGAGAATGAACATGTTAAGGCTCTTGTGGCACAGCTGGGGCTGAATGATCGGTGCAAAGTCTCGCCCCAGATTCAAAGCCCATATGTGGCGGGGATTTTCAGGCCGATGATCTATCTCCCGACTATGGAGCTGACGGAGGACGAGATGCTTTTCGTCCTTCGCCATGAGGCGGAGCATATACGCTCCGGAGACGGGCTGAAGAAGCTGCTGTTGCTGATAATCAAATGGCTGTTCTGGTTCAACCCCTTTGCCCATATCTCGATGGCTGAGGCTGATAAGTTGCTCGAGCTCCGCTGTGACGAGCGTGTGGCGCGGGCGCTTGATGATAGTGAGAAGCTGTGCTATGCCGAAGCGATGATGACTGTTATCAGGCAGTTAGCGCCCGGGCAAGCGGATTCCGACCTCTGCACCGTGCATTTCGTCGGGGATGAGCCGTCCGTAAGGCAGCGCTTTGAGCTTTTGCTGACCGATGAGCGGCGCAGGCCGAGAACTACCGCCGCCCTGTATGCCGCGGCGGTGCTGGTTTTTGTCCTGTCCTACTTTGTTGTTATCCAGCCCGCCAGTATGCCGCCGCAGATTGAAGGAGAAGTTGCTGTCGATGCCGAAAACTCATATATTGTCCACGAGAACGGCATGTACTTTATATATTTTGATGGTGAGCGCTGCGGACAAATCTCAGAATGGATGTTGGACTCACCACCATTTAATGAATTAAAAATAATAGAGGTGGTTATACCGTGAAGCGTATTCTTTGCATTCTCATTCTTTGCTTTTCTTTCACTTTTCCCGTCACCGCATTTGCCGAATATACCGTTCCCCCCGATGTGACTCCCGTAGAGGAGTCATATGCTCAGCCATATACTGAGGAAACCAAATGGGTCACCCGCATACATAACGGCAACTTAGAGATGCGGCTCTGGTCGATAACATACAATAAGTGGCTTACTGATTGGATAATCATCGGGCCAGCGTAACTTGAGGACAGCCTATGACATAAGACGATTCTGATAAAACACTGATTATACGGATAAGCACGGGCGCGTCGCTTGACTTTTATACAAAATTACAATAAAATCAGGCTATCCATAGGGCGGAAAGCCCATTTTAGGGCAAATCCACCAAACGAAAATTTTTGAGGAGGACATTCAATGAAAAAACTGTTAGCATTGCTGCTGGCGCTGTGCATGGTCTTCGCGCTGTGCGCCTGCGGCCAGAAGGCCGAAGAGCCTGCTGCCCCCGCCGAGAGCGAAGCCCCCGCT
>DKYJ01000057.1:8450-8688 GCA_002493305.1 Clostridiales bacterium UBA7103
CGCCGAGAGCGAAGCCCCCGCTGAAGAGCCCGCCGAGCTGACCGGCATGGATAAGCTCATAGCCGACGCGCAGGCCGAGGGTGAGCTCGTCGTCTATGGCTCCTGCGAGGAGGAGTACCTCGCCGCCGCCTGCGAGAAGTTCGAGAGCCTGTACGGCATCAAGGTCAGCTATCAGCGCCTGTCCACCGGTGAGGTTCAGGCCAAGATAGAGGAAGAAAACGGCAATCCCTCCGCCGAC
>DKYJ01000057.1:8988-9229 GCA_002493305.1 Clostridiales bacterium UBA7103
CGGCACCACCGACCCCTACAATGTTGTCGCTTCCGAGGGCCTGCTTGAGGCTTACGAGGCCGAGAACGCCTCCCACCTGACCGGCGATATGTACCGCAACGCCGATGGCTATTGGTACGGCATTTACAAGGGGATCCTTGGCTTTATGGTCAACACCGATGAGCTTGAGCGCATGCAGCTTGAAGTACCCCAGGATTGGGCAGATCTGCTCAAGCCCGAGTACAAGGATCTGATCTGGCTG
>DKYJ01000057.1:9539-18140 GCA_002493305.1 Clostridiales bacterium UBA7103
CTGATCTGGCTGTCCAACTACAACACCGCCGGCACCGCCAAGCTGGTCATCAACACCATGATCCAGAAGTACGGCCACGACGAGGGCATCCAGTACCTTGTTGACCTTGACAAGAACATCGAGGTCTACACCAAGTCCGGCTCCGGCCCGTCCAAGAATGTGGGCACCGGCGAGTGCGTCATCGGCATCGGCTTCCTGCATGACGGCATCACCCAGATCCTTGATAACGGCTACACCAATATCCAGCTTGTTATCCCCTCCAGCGGCACCTCCTTTGAGATCGGCGCCACCGCCATCTTCAAGGGTGCGGCTCATCCCAACGCCGCTAAGCTCTGGATCGAGTTTGCGCTCTCTCCCGACTGCGTGAACATCGCCAAGGACAACGGCTCTTACCAGTTCCTGGTTCTCGATAACGCCGAGCAGCCGCCTCAGGCTGCCGAGTTCGGCCTCGACCCCGAGAACGTCATGGAGTACGATTTTGAGGACGCTACCAACAACATCAAGACCTATATCGAGGAAGTCATGACCGCTCTGGCCGATGCCGGCGCCAACACCGAGGACACCTCCCGTTTCCAGACTGAGTGATATAACTACAAAAATATAGAATTGTCCCGCAAGAGCGGCGGCCCAAGCCGCCGCTCTTCTTTTAAGGCAAGCGCTGAACAAATCGCATCGGTGCTTTGCGGATAATTTGCGCCCTGATTTTGTCAGTCTTTCTTGCCATACACAAAGTATTGTCTACGAAAAACTGCCTTCATCAGGACACAAATTTTCTCGCAAATCGCTCTCAGCAATTTATTCATCGCTTACCTGCTATTCCATTATTCAGACAAAAATCTGGAAAGGAGCAGTTATGGCAAGAGGCCAAAGCGCGGCGCTGGACAGAAAAAAACTGATGGCCGACCCTATCATGGTCACTACCATCGTCGTGCTCATAACATTTTTGACTTTGTTTATTCTCTATCCGCTGGCGATATTGCTGGTGGACAGCTTCTATGGCGACGGGGGCTTCTCCCTGAATATCTTCAAGCGCATTTTCGCCATGCCCACCTTTACCACTGCCATTACCAACACCCTGAAGATCGGCTTCATGGTGGGCATACTCTCGACCCTTATAGGGCTGCTGTTCGCGTATGTGGAGGTCTATGTACGCGTAGGCAAATTTGTGGGAGGGCTTTTTAAGGCGGTCTCCATGCTGCCGGTAGTGTCGCCTCCCTTCGTGCTGAGCCTTTCAATGATAATGCTCTTCGGCAAGGCCGGCATCATCACGCGCTTTATTCTCGGCATTTATGACAACAGCGTTTACGGCTACTGGGGCATTGTTATTGTCCAGACCCTGACCTTCTTCCCGGTCTGCTACATGATGCTCAAGGGCCTGCTGAAAAATATCGATCCCTCTCTCGAGGAGGCGGCGCGGGACATGGGCGCCAGCCGCTCAAAGGTGTTCACCAGCGTGACATTGCCGCTGATGCTGCCGGGGCTGGGCAACGCCTTTCTTGTTACCTTTATTGAGTCCATCGCGGACTTTGCAAACCCCATGCTCATCGGCGGCTCTTATGATACCCTCGCCACCACTATCTACCTCCAGATAACCGGCGCTTACGATAAGGCGGGCGCGGCTGCCATGGCGGTGGTGCTGCTGTGCATAACGCTTTTGATGTTCGCAGTGCAGAAATATTATCTTGAGGCAAAGACCGCCGCTACCCTTACCGGCAAGGCCTCCCGCGGACGCATGCTCATCGAGGATAGGAGCGTGAAGGTTCCGCTGACTGTGCTCTGCGCCATGGCGGCTATCTTCGTAATCATGATGTACATATGCGTGCCTATCGGGGCGTGCTTCCCCACATGGGGCTTCAAGTTCTTCCCGCTGACGGGCAAGTGGTTCCAGCTCATCTTCACCCGGTACCACGGCTTCCAAGCCTTCCGGGATTCCTTCCTGCTGTCTGTTATCGCCGCCCCGATCACGGCGCTGCTGAGCATGATAATCTCCTACCTTGTGGTCAAGAGGAAATTCAAGTCAAAGGGCTTTATTGAGGCTGTTTCCATGCTGGCAATGGCCGTTCCCGGCACTGTTCTGGGCGTTGGCTATATCCGCGGCTTTTCCGGCGGCATTTTCCACACCGGCTTCATGCAGGGCATATACGGCACGGGGCTTATCCTTATAATCGTGTTCATCGTGCGCTCGCTGCCCACTGGCACAAGAAGCGGTATCTCCGCTCTGCGGCAGATAGACAAATCCATTGAGGAATCGGCCTACGACATGGGCGCGAACAGCTTCAAGGTGTTCATGACAGTGACCCTGCCGCTGATAAAGGATTCCTTCCTCAGCGGACTTGTGACGGCATTTGTCCGCAGCATAACGGCAATTTCCGCCATTATCCTGCTGGTCACGCCGCAGTTTCTGCTTATCACGGTGCAGATCAACGAGTTCGCAGAGAAAGGCTCATACAGCCTCGCCTGCGCTTTTGCCACTATACTTATAATAATCACCTACGGCGCCGTGCTGCTGATGAACCTGTTCATAAAGCACTTCGGCACCAGTAAAAAAATAAAGGAGGAGACCTGAGCCATGGAAAAGACTAAAAAAGGTGTCCGTCTGGAGCATATTTCAAAAATCTATCAGGATCCCAAAACCGGCAAGGATTTTTACGCCGTGAAGGATACCTCTCTTGAGATCGAGCCGGGCAGTTTCGTGACGCTGCTGGGGCCCTCCGGCTGCGGCAAGACCACAACGCTGAGAATGATTGCCGGCTTTGAAAGCCCGGACGAGGGCGAAATTTATCTCGGGGACGAGGCGATAAACGAGCTGACCCCCAACAAGCGCGACACGGCCATGGTTTTCCAGAGCTATGCCCTGCTGCCGCACTATAATGTGTTTGACAATGTGGCCTACGGTCTGAAGCTGCGCAAGGTTCCAAAGGACGAGATAAAAGAGCGCGTCATGAGGATACTCGACCTGGTGGAGCTGACCGGCATGGAAGGGCGCATGACAAACCAGCTCTCCGGCGGCCAGCAGCAGCGCGTCGCGCTGGCAAGGGCGCTGGTCATCGAGCCGTCCGTGCTTCTCTTTGATGAGCCGCTGAGTAACCTTGACGCGAAGCTGCGTGTTTCCATGCGCACCGAGATACGCCGCATCCAGCAGGAAGTGGGCATCACCGCTATATACGTGACCCACGATCAGAGCGAGGCCATGGCGCTCTCTGACAAGATAATCATCATGAACAAGGGCGTTGTGGCGCAGATGGGCACGCCGCAGGAGATTTATTACCGCCCCAACAGCGAGTTTGTGGCGGATTTCATCGGCGAGGCAAACTTCCTGCGCGGCAAGATGATGGGTCAGGCGGAAAACGGCCATGTGCTGCTGGACGTGGCGGGGAACACAGTCAGCGTTCTGGGCAGAGAGGGCATGGAGCAGGGACAGGACTACACTGTGGTTCTGCGCCCGGAGGCCGCCTCTCTTGCCGACAGCGGCGGGCTTCCCTGCAAGGTGGTGCTCTCCTGCTTCATGGGCTCCTACCAGAACTATCATGTCATGGTGGGCGATACTCTTGTAAAGCTGGAGGAGCACAACCCCAAGAATAAGCGCATCTATGCCGAGGGTGAAGATTGCGCGCTGGTTTTCGAGGCCGACTCCGTGCATATCCTGTGAGACACGGCGGCACTTACAACAAATAACGGCTTTGCACCGGCATGGCAAGCTCCATGCCGGTGTTTTTATGCCCAAAATTGAAGAAACAGGGGCAAATTGCTTGAAATATCGGCTCATTGCATGGTAAAATCAAGAAGTAACCGATGAATAAATCGGCGAGAGTGATTTGCGAGAGAATTTGTGTTCTGGCGATGACACTTTTTTGCAGACATACTTTGTGTATTTCAAGAAAAAGTGGCGAGGGCAGGACGCAAATTGTCCGCAAAACGCCGAGGCGATTTGTTCAGCGGTTACTTCAAAAAAGAGGTGATAGTTTTGAGAAAAGCATTGCTGCTGCTCATGGCAATGGTGCTGCTGCTCGGCGGCTGCGGTGTGAGCGGGAACGACTACTCCGCCCTTATGCCCGGAGATGAAGAGCGGCTCGTCATATATACCTCCCACAAGGAAGATGTCTATGCCCCGATAATCCGCGAGTTTGAGCGGCGCACCGGGATATGGACGGAGCTTAAAACCGGAGGCACCAATGAGCTGCTGGAGGAGATAGCCGCCGGGAATACAAATTGTGATCTGATGTTCGGCGGGGGCGTGGACAGCCTGAGCGCCTATGCCGACTGCTTTATAAAATACAACAGCCCCGCCATGGCGCAGGTGGACGAAAAATTTACCGGCGACGGGACGTGGACACCCTTTTCCTCCCTGCCGCTGGTGCTGATATACAACACGCAGCTTGTGCGCCTGAACCCGCCCACGGGCTGGCAAAGCCTGCTTGACAGCGAGTGGCGCGGCAAAATAGCCTTTGCTGACCCCACCGTCTCCGGCTCGAGCTACACGGCTTTGTGCACGATGGCCCAAGCTGTCGGAGGCGACGCGGAGGATATCATAATAAGCTTTGCGGAGAACCTTGACGGGCGGCAGGCAGAGGGCTCCGGCCTCGTGGTGGGTCGGGTGGCCGAGGGCAGCTGCTATATCGGCGTGACATTGGAAGAAACGGCGCTCCGGGCAGTTTCGGAGGGCTATGACATCGCCCTTGTGTACCCCGAGGAGGGGACAAGCGCGCTTCCGGATGGGGCGGCGATCGTCAAGGGCAGTAAGCATGAGGAAAACGCCAGAAGATTTATAGATTTTTTGCTCAGCAAAGATGTGCAGGAGCGCCTGCCGGATAAATTCTCCCGCCGCAGTGTTCTTTCGGATGCAGACAGCGAGCCGGAGCTTGAGCTGATGGACTATGACCTTGGCTGGGCCAGCTCCGCTCAGACGGAGCTTCTCAAGAGCTGGCAGAAATATTTTGAGGGCGTGCAATGAGAGCGTGGATAAGGCGGTCTTTCAAAAACCGCATATTGTGCACGGTGCTGTTGGCGGCGCTGCTGCCGCTGCTGCTGTGCGATGTTTTCATGGTGCGTGCTATGATAGTCCGAAACGAGCGCAGCCTTGCCGGACAGGCTCAGGAGGAGCTTTCAAAAGCGGGGGAGCGATATTACGGCTTTCTTGACGAGCTTGACGGCACGGCGGAGCGCCTTGCCGACAGCACTGCCGTGAGAAGCGCCCTGCGCCGCGGCGGCGGGGACTCGAGAATACTCTATCAGGTGCTTTACAGGAACACTCAGGAGCTCAGAAGCTATGCCGGCTTCGGAATTTACGGGCCGGAGGGCGATTGCCTTTACAGCACCGACGGCAGGCTTCCGGCGGGCGAGCTTGACACGGGCTGGGGCCTTTTGTACATGGCGGAGAACACTGATCAAACGGCTTTCTGCGCCGGTGACAGCCGGACTCTTGAGGGCGCCAGATCCATAAGGACTTCCGGAGGCAGGATACTGGGCTATATCGTCATGCAGGTGGAGCAGAGCGGCTTTGACGCGCTTTTTGCCGATATTATCGACCCCATGAACGACCTTATGATATTTGACGGCACTTGGCGCGGGATATATTTCACGCAGTCAGGCAGAGCCGAGGAGACGGCGGCGCGGCTCAGAGAGCAATTCCTCTCCGGCGAAAGGCTCATTGGCGATAATGAGGACTGCGTATACACGCTCAGCCGCGGAGAGCGGGACGAGAGCTTCATTTTGCAGCAGCCGAAGAACTACACCTCTGCCGTGCGGCACACAATCCGCTCCGTCAGCGTCATAATGGGCGCGCTGGGGCTGCTGCTGTGCTTCTGGTGCGCATGGCAGCTCAGCCGGCAGCTCTTTGAGCCTGTGCAGAAGCTTGACACTGCCATGCGCCGGGTCGAGCAGGGCGACTACAGCGTGGAGCTTGAAAGCGGCGCCGAGGACGAGCTGGGCAGGCTAACGGCAAACTTCAACCGCATGACAAGAGAGTACCGGGAAAACCTTGAGCGCTCCGTGCAGCGCGAGCGGGAGCTCAATGAGACGCGCCTGAGTATGCTTCAGGCGCAGCTGAACCCCCACTTTCTGTACAACACCCTTGACAGCATAAAGTGGATGGGCGTTACAAACGGCGTGCCCCAGGTGGCGGGTATGGCGACCGACCTTGCCGCGCTGCTCAGAGCCGGCATTTCCGGGGAAAAGCTTATCACTCTGGAGCAGGAGCTTGAGCTTATCGACAGATATCTTGAGATACAGGAGATGCGCTTTGCCGACAGCTTCACCTGCGAGGTGGAGGTAGAGGACAGGTTCCAGCACTGCATTATTCCAAAGCTGGTGCTCCAGCCTATTGTTGAAAACGCCATAATCCACGGCGTTTCGGACATGGAGTACGGCTATATCAAGATAAGCGCCCGGGAGGAGCGGGGAGATCTCATCCTCACCGTCAGCGACAACGGAAAGGGAATTTCCGAGGATGTGCTGGAGCTTCTCAACAGCCCCGGACATCAGATGCCCGGCGGGCATCTGGGGCTTAGCAATGTGGACAGGATAATAAGGCTCTATTACGGCGAGAGCTACGGCATAGAGGTGTTCTCAAGCCCGGGCGAGGGCTGCCGTGTGGAGCTGCGGCTGCCTTATGAGAAGGCGGATAAAAACGAGGGGGAGACGATATGAGATGCTGAAGGTTCTGATCGTTGACGACGAGGTGATCGTCCGCAAGGGCATCGTTTTGGGCGTTGATTGGATGGCGATGGACTGCGTCATCGTGGGCGAGGCCGCAAACGGACTTGAGGGGCTTGAGGCGGCGGAAAGCTACAAGCCGAACCTCATCATAACCGATGTGCGCATGCCGCATATGGACGGCATAGAGATGATGCGGGAGCTGCGGCGCCGCGGCTGCCGCGCCCACGCTATATTTCTCACGGCCTATAACGACTTTGAATATGTGCGCTCCGCGGTGCAGATCGGGGCGGCGGATTATCTGCTCAAGCCCTTCCGCGATGAGGAGCTTGCCGCCGCCATCGAGCGGGTGCACCGGAAGGACGAGGAATTGTCCGAGCTGAGCCGCAAGGACATAATGCCCCTTGTCAAGGGCGATAAGAGCAAGTATGTGTTTGAGGCGCTCGGCTACATCGCCGAGCACTATGCCGACAGTGATATAAACATCACCGGCATTGCGAAAAGCCTCGGCGTCAGCGAGGGGCACCTGAGCCATGTGTTCAAAAAAGAGACGAGCTACACAGTCGTGGGCTATCTGACCCAGTACCGCATACATATGGCCATGGAAATGCTGCGGGACTGCCGTCGCAAGGTATATGAGGTGGCCGAGGCGGTAGGCTATAAGGATGTGGCCTATTTCGGCAGCACCTTCAAAAAGCTTACGGGGCTGTCCCCCTCGGAATATCAGGACAGATGCCGGTGAGACACCGGCTGTTGTGAAAATTGAACAAAAACAGCTTTGAAATTTCTCCGATTCAGAAAATCCAATGTCAGAAATGACGGGATAATCGCAGTTTTGTCTTATTCTTAAACAGATGATTATCCTATATAATATATACAGCATCAGCGAACAATTATATGAAAAGGAGAAAATCAAAATGAAAAAGTACCTTGCGCTGCTTCTCGCTTTGGCAATGGTGTTTACTCTGTGCGCCTGCGGCCAGAAGGCTGAAAAGCCTGCCGCCCCCGCTGAGAGCGAGGCCCCCGCAGAGGAGCCTGCCGCCGAGAAGGACTATTCCGGCTACACTATCCGTATTTACTCTAACTCCAACTCCACCGAGCGCACCACTTGGCTCATAAATGAGGCCAAGGACGCGGGCTTTACCATCAGCATTGATGATAACAGCGTTATCTCCGGTGATACCGCCGCTATCCAGGCCGCCAACGAGAATAAGGACGGCGATATCCTCTTCGGCCTTAACGAGACTCGCTGGAGTCAGGTCGTCAAGGGCGAATATGAAAACCTCAAGCTCGTTGACTGGACTCCCACCTGGGCTGACGAGGTCGGCGAGTACGCTTACCCCGGCGCTGCCTACGGTCTGGTCATCCAGAACGTCCTGATGCTTTACCGCACCGACGAGCTGGGCACCAACGGCGAAGCGCTGCACTTTGAGCACTGGGCCGATATCGTTGACTGCGGCTACACCTGGTACCGCCAGAACAAGGTCGGCGGCACCACCAACGCCAACATCAACTCCGCCATGCTCTACGCCTTTGTTGACCCTGAGTCTCCTGCCGGCGGCATCTCCATTGACGGCTGGAAGACCCTGTGGAACTACTGCGAGAACGGCAAGTTCTCCTCCGATGACAGCTATAAGTACGGCTTTGATCCTCTGAACAAGGGCGATGTTGCTGTCTCCACCTTCTATTCCTCCTCCCTCTACGGCAAGATAGACGCTGCCGCTGAAAGCTCCGATAAGCCCATCCTCGGCGCGCTTGAGCCTGAAAACTGGGCTCTGGTCGATATTGACGACGGCACCTATTACATTGCTGAGTACATCGGCGTTCTGGATAAGGAAGGCCGTTCCGAGGAGGAGACCGAGGCTGTCAAGGCCTTTGCAGAGTGGTTCGGCTCCGCTGAGGTTCAGGCTGCCTGGGGCGAGGAGTTTGACTCCTATCCCTGCAACACCG
>DKYJ01000057.1:18423-18768 GCA_002493305.1 Clostridiales bacterium UBA7103
GACTCCTATCCCTGCAACACCGCCGCAGCTGACATCCTCTACCCCGACGGGATCCCCGCTATCTACACTCTCAAGAACTTTGCCCTTACCACCGTCCCGGGAACTGACATGACCTACGCCGAGTATGTTGCCGCTCACACCAGCGAGTGGACTAACATCATGACCAACCTTGGCTTCTACTGGGCCGATGCTTCCGGCGCGGCTGCCGAGCCTGACTGGGATAACCTCGACTGGGCAACTCTGACCCAGGCCGCGGCGTAATCCGTTTAGCAAAAACTTCATATGGCGGGCCGCAGGGCCCGCCATATTCGTATAGTCGGTTTGTCAAAGAAGCCCCGGCGGGAC
>DKYJ01000053.1:0-7274 GCA_002493305.1 Clostridiales bacterium UBA7103
TAGAAGGAGAAGCAGCAGGCCTGGTCGCTCTTGTTGCCGGTACGGGTGGGAACGGGCTCACCGGGCTTGGGATAGCCCTTGTTGTACCATCTTGCAGGGTACTCATCAAGCAGACGGAACATGTTGTCGTACTGAGCGACATCGCAGCTGTCGCCTTCGCCGGTGTGCTGGGCATTGATGTAACCGGCAAGTGCTACCATGCAGGCGTTGTAAGCAGTGACATAGTCGGACAGGTAAGGATTGACCTTCAGCGGGCTGGAGGTGGGGGAGACGCCGTTCATGTACATGTAGCCGCCCATTGCCTGACCGGAGACATCGTAGGAGGGCTTATCCTTGGAGGGGCCAAACTGGCCGTAGCCGGAGACATGGACGATGGTCAGCTTGGGGTTCTTCTCCCAGCAGGACTTATCGGTGAGGCCGCGCTTGGCATAGGAACCGGGACGGCCGGCCTCGATCCAAATGTCAGCCCACTCGATGCACTTGTAGAAAATCTTCTTGCCGGCGGGAGAGGAGGAGTTGATGGTGATGGAATACTCGTTTCTGTGGTTCTGGGCCCAGGAGTAGGTGCCGCGGGTCTGGCAGGCGATGTTGGGAGCTTCGGCCTGCAGAACTTTTGCGCCCATCTCAGCCATCAGGCAGCCGGCGAAGGGGCCGGCAATGTTGGTGCCGGTCACGAAGACCTTGACGCCCTTCAGAACGCCAAATTCGGGATACTCATTGAATTTCTGCGTAAGCTTGTTGTCAATAACTTTCATTACAGTATTCCTTTCAGTAAATTTGGTATTGGTTTAGGCTAAAATCAAACTAAAATCAGGCTTCCTTCTTTGCACGAACAGAGGGGAGCAGGAAGCAGATGACGATGCCGACGGCAACGCACACGAGCTGAACGATAGCCACGGAGTGCAGAGCGCTGGTCGCGGCGGCGGGAACAGCCATGCCGGCAGCAGCCTTGGCACCCATACCGGTGACGAACATGGGAACGAAGATAGCAACGCCAAAGGGAGCGCACATATCCTTGAACACGTTGAAGGTACCGGAAGCAGAGGAGGACTCGGTGGGAGCAACGCCGAACAGAGCGACCTTCATGAAGATGGTCACATTGCCGCCAAGACCCAGACCAACGAAGAACAGAGCGCCGCCCATGGAGAGGATGCCGGCAGTCTCGTTGATGAGGAGCATGATGGCAGAGCCGATAGCCACGAACACGAGAGCGATAGCGGCGACGACCTTGGGCTCCTTCTTATCGGACATAGGTCCAAGCACGATGGTGCCGATGGCCATGCCGACGTACTCAATGCTCATTGCAACGGAGGCGATGGTGGCCTTCTCAATGGCATAACCGAAGCGGATGATCTCGGTCAGGCAGGCGGTCATGAGACCCTGAGTGAGGAAGAGAACCAGAACGGGCAGGATGAAGTTCTTGCGGAAGATGAACTTGCCGTTGAGGATGGGGCTGGCAGCCTTCTTCTCAACAAAGACAAGAATGATCAGGCCGACAACGGCGGCGGCGACGGAGATAAGGGTGCTGGAGGAAACCCAGCCGCTCTGCTGACCGAAGGTGGGGACACAGACCAGAGCGCCGAACATGATGAGCACGAAAACGGCACCGGCCCAGTCGAAGCCCTTCATGGAGCCCTTGGGGAGGTTGGGGTTGTCTCTGACCATGGCGGCGCAGAGAACGAAGGAGATAACGCACAGAGCAACGCAGATCCACATGATGATGCGCCATGCATCAGCAGTGCCGATAAGAGCCATCACTATACCGCCGAGGGTCGGTCCAAAGATGACCATGCCGCAGGAGAGCGCCATGTAAATGGTGAAGCCCTGGCCCATCTTCTCGGGAGGGAACTCCATCATGATGTAGGCCATGATGACAGGGGCAATACCGGCAGCGCCGATACCGACCATGAAACGGAAGACCAGCAGCAGGGGGATGTTGGCGGGGCAGATAGCAATGAGCGCCTGACCAACGGTGTACAGACCCATGGCAGCAAGCAGCATCTTGCGGCGACCAATAGCACCGCCGAGCTTACCCATGATAGGCGCCATGGCGGCGGCTGCCAGAGAGTAGGCCAGAGTGATAAAGGTCAGAGAGGAATCCGCGTTCCAAGCGCTGGAAATCGCGGTGGGGACGGAGGCAGTGAAGCCGCCGCAGAGGCTCAGAACCGCAGCAGCTATGGCATACGGTACAAAGCCCTTCATGTAGTTTTTGTTTTCCATAAATTGTCCAGCTCCTAATGTAGATTTTTTGGTTTTATGGATACTTGTTTTTTAGTAAACGCTGTATAAATTGCCTCGGGGATTTGCGGACAATTCGCGCCCTGATTTTGTCAGTCTTTCTTGCCATACACAAAGTATTGTCTGCGAAAAACTGCCTTCATCAGTACACAAATTCTCTCGCAAATCACGCTCGCCGATTTATTCATCGTTTACTATTTTGCTAAAGGCTGTGAAGCCTAAAAGCCTTTTTTGAGACTTTCCTCAATAAGAGCGCTGCGGGTGACCTTACCGCTCTCATTACGGGGGATAGGCTCGAATTCAAAGGATTTGGGTATTTTGTAAGGAGGCAGATAGTTGAGCGCCATCTTAATAAGCTCTTTGGAGGTGACGGGCGCGGAGGTCTCCACAATGGCGTGGATCCGGTGGCCCCACTCAGCGTCGGGCAGACCGACGACAACAGCATCGATCACATTCGTGTTCTTTTTAAGAACCGCTTCGACTTCGGCGGCAAAGACGTTCTCACCGCCGGTGACTATCATATCGCTCCGCCTGTCGGCAAAGTAGAGATAGCCGTCCTCATCAATATAACCCATGTCGCCCACGCTCCTGAAGCCTTTACTGTCGGCTTCAAGCGGGGCGATGTTTTTATATTCCACGGTGGGGCTGTTGGCGCCCCAGGACATGTAAATGCCGCCGACCTCGCCATTGGGAAGCTCTTTCCCGTCCTCATCACGGATGGAAATGCTGCCGCCGGGCATACGGCCCACGCTGCCTCTGTGCTCAAGCCATTCATCGCCACGGATGCTGGTCATGCCGATACACTCAGTCATTGAATATATCTCATAAAGCTTCTCGGGAGAGATTATCTCGAGCCACTGCTCTTTAAGGTCAGCGGAGCACACACCGCCGGTGTGGCACAGAACCTCAACACTGGCAAAATCGTCCTTGGTGAAGCCGGGCAGCTTGATGATGCGCTGCATAAGCGTAGGCACCATCTGCACATACTCCACCTTGTATTTCTTGATAAGGTCAACGACAAGCGCCGCGTCGAAGCTTGATGGCATTATGAGGGTGTTGCCCGCAAAAAGCCCGTCAAAAGCTGCCGAGTGGGGCGCGCCGTGGAACAAGGGGCCAGCCAGAAGCTGGCGCATTTCAAAGTGCATGCCGGACACGCAAAACCAATGCTCAAGCCCGCTATCGTCAAGCCCGGCAGGCATATTCTGCTGAATGACCTTAGTCTTGCCGCTGGTACCGCCGGAGCAGTTGGCAAGATTGGGGATGGCGAGAATATCAGGCGGCATCTCAGCGCTGTAAGACGCGCAGAGCTCTTTGAGCTCATTGGTGGAAAGACTGAAATAGCCGTCAGGCTTTTTGCGGTTGGTTATAACTATGTCTGGTTCAACACACTCACAGATCTCCAGCATATTTTTCTGAGGAGCTCTGTTTGAAACGGGAACGTAGCAGCCGCCTGCCTTCCATATGGCAAAGGCAATGGCGATGTGGGAGGGAATATTACCCAAGGCCACAAGCACACTCCTGCCTTTTTTGATGCCCTTATCCAGAAAATACCATGCCATACGGTTGGAGAGAGCTTCAAGCTCCTTCCAGGTCATAACCGACTCGTTATTTTCAGGAGATATGTAGATAAGCGCCGCCTCGTCCGGCTTGACTCTTGCCACATTGGCAAGCTGTGCGCCGGGAGTGCAGAAGTTTCGGCCCCCGTTATTGAAAATGTTAAAGTGCCTTGCGCTCATAAAAACTTCCTTTGAGCCCGCCCGCAGCACATGCCAGAACAAGGCCGCGGGCAGGTTCATTACTGAATTATAGTGGCAGGGATAAATCAGTACACGTTGACGGGACGGAAGCCGCCGTCGACCTGAATGGTCTGGCCGGTGATGTAGCTTGCAGCGTCGGAAGCGAGGAAGAGGATGGCGTTTGCGATATCGTCGGCAACACCGATGCGCTTGAGAGGAATGGTGCCGGCCATGGTCTTCTTCATTGCGGGGGGAACAGCAGCCAGCAGATCGGTGTCAACAACACCGGGAGCGACTGCATTGACGCGCACGCCGAGAGGTGCGAAAGTCCATGCCAGGGACTTGGTCATGCCGATGACGCCGGCCTTGGTGGCGGGGTAGGGCAGACCGGCAGGGGTACCGAAGATACCGTTGACGGAAGCAGTGTTTATAACGCAGCCCTTGGTCTTGATCAGCTCCTTGCGGGCATACTTGGTGAGCATGTAGATGCTCTTCATGTTCAGGTTCACGAGAGTGTCCCACTCGTCGGACTTGAGGTTGCCGAAGGGGGTGCTGCTGTCGTGACCGGCGTTGTTGACAAGAATGTCAATGCGGCCCCACTTAGCAGCGACGTCAGCGACCAAAGCCTGCATAGCCTTGAAGTCAGGATTGCTCAGATCCATGGCGCAGGTCATGATCTCGTAATCGGGGTTGATAGCCTTAAGCTCTTCCACAGCCTTGGCAGCGGTCTCCTCAAAGTGGCTGACGATGCAGACCTTTGCGCCGGCAGCGAGGAAGCCCTTAACTGCGGCAAAGCCGATACCACGGCTACCACCGGTGACTATGGCAACTTTGCCATTGAATGCGTTTTCAAACATTGTTCAATCTTCCTTTCATAATAAATAAGTATTGCATGTTTTGGGGCTTTCCCGTAGCCCCTTGCCATCAGCAATGCTATGCTATGAAACGATAATATTTTAACAGTTTTAGACAGATACAGTAAGCCGAAGTTTATAATTTTTGTAATAAGTCATATGACAAAATCTTAGTTTTAACAATCAATATTTGGTAAAAAAGCAAAACAGCCTGTCATTTTGCACAAAAATGACAGGCTGTTTTTGTTAACTTTAGTTCTAAACCGTCAAATATAAGGCTCGCATACGGCCACAGAATATTCGCCGAATCATATGGACTTGAAATAGCTTTTGGGCATTTTCTGGGTAATAATGCCTATCAGATCCATCATATAGCAAAAACAAAGCTGAATTTTATCCGGGGAGGATTTTGCCATTTCTTCAAGCAGAGCGTCCATGGAATCATTGGCGATTTCCGCCAGCAGACCGGTCAAACGCACCACCGGTGGCTCAGATGGAACGGAAAAATGCTCCATTTTAAGATAAGGGTTTGCGATCATGTAAACATAGGTTCCGCTGTTCATGCGCGCCTCAGTGACCACCAAGGGGCTGACCTTGCCGGGAATGAAGCGATATCGGTGAAAAGGGCCGAGGTTCACAAGGGTGTTGGGGCTGAGCTTGTATTCAAGGCCGTTTATCAGCATTTTTCCCGTGCCGGAGCGCACCAGCATAAAAGTCTCGTCCCGGTTGTTTGCATATGCAGTGGGCGCCTTTATGGTTCTGGTGTGGGCCTGAATATCGTCCGGCAGGACATTTTTCACAAAATAATCATGGGCACCGGTAAAGAGAGCACGAGAAAAAGTCCCGGTCTCGCCGCTGTCTTTCTTGAAAATATTTTCCTCAGCCATTTGACTTGCTCCTTTGGCTTCTCCTGCGCCTGAATTCACCGGGGGATACCCCGTTTATGTTATAGAACACCCTGCCCATAGTTCGGTCCGAGCCAAAGCCAGATTCAATGGCGATGTCCACCGTTGGAAGCTCCGTAGTAGCCAGCAGCGCCTCGGCGTATCTTACGCGGAACTGGGATAAGATCTGCTTGAAGCTTGAGTCCAGCCTGTCCTTAAATTGCACCCGGAGGATATTTTCCGAGGTGTAGAGATTGCGGGCAAGCGTGTCCGCGTCAATATGCTCGGTCATGTTCTCGTAAAGGTAACTGATAGCTGAGATCAGCGTTTCGTTCATTATCATGCCGCGGTAGACCCGGCCATCGCTCCCGTCAGACATCATGCTTTTGGCGTAGTTCTGAGGCGTTGTGCCAAACAGAGCCTTGAAACGGCGGAAAAAGGTGATCTCCATATTAAAGCCGGAGATGGAGCATATATAGTCAAGCGGCAGCCCGTCGTACAAAAAGTACGAGGTGGACAGGACAACCCGCATCCTGCTGAGAAACTGGTTGAAGTTAAAGCCCGTAGCGACCAGCAGCGCGTGATTAACAGCGGCCTCGCTGGTACTGCCGCCCACGGCCTTTGCCACATCGGCAGCGCTTATCTGTTGATGGCTGTGGGTGGCGATATAGAGGCTTGCCTGCCGGGCAAGGGGCATGCTGCTAAACTCATAGCTGCTCTTGCGTTCATGAGTCTCGCGGTTGAACAAAAGCTCGATCTTGCGCAGAAATGAGCTGCGGATAACGGCGGAACCGTGCCCCTTCATATCGCAAAGGCGTTTATATTGGCAGAACAGACGCTTGATCCGTTCAATATTCTGCCCTTGAGGGCCGACCACCGGCGTGCCGTTAACGATCTCCCGTTCACTGCTGGAGGAGAGCTCACTGAACATATAATAGCTTAAAAGCTGATAGTCAAAGGGACAGACCCAGAGCTGAAGCTGATCACCAAAATCCGGGGAAATAGTGAGCACCTGGGAGCACTGGATCCATGCCACACAGTCTGGCTCTATCGAAAATTCCTCGCCGTTGATTATCAGGCTGCCCCTGCCGCTTCGCACTAAGATAAAATAGCTGTCATGCTCCATAATGGGCGGCGTTTCCGCGCTGATGGTATGCTCCTGCAAAAGCAGGTACTTATCCGTGCCGCAGAAAAAACCGCTCCGGGGCGGCTCACAAAGGGGAAGGCTCTTTTTCTTTTCTGCCATGTAGCCAAAACCTCCAATTTAAGCAGTCGGAAAGGCTTAAATTCCCATCTGCCCAGCTGCAAGCTAAATCAAAGGACGATCCGATGTATAATTTAAACAAAGCATACCATTTTCACCCCAGCTTTGCAAGGGATAATGGATAATTTCGTCAATTTGCTGTTATTTATTTTTAAATTTATGACGGTATAAATTGCTGCATACAAGAAAAAGCGAGAAAGCTCAGTTTAGAAAACCCCAGAATACGGACATTTCCTTGAAAGAGAATTGATATAAAGAAAAGAACAAAGACACCGCGCCGGGGCGCGGTGTCTTTGCT
>DKYJ01000053.1:7529-10266 GCA_002493305.1 Clostridiales bacterium UBA7103
ATCTATTATGCTTTTTTCGGGATCAGAGATTGTAGCCAATCTCAAAGCCCTGATGCATAGCATCGCTGGACTGACCCGGCTTGATAGCGTCGCCGATGACATGAACCTCGGGAACGAAAGCTTTCAGCTCCTCGGACAGAGGATCATACTTTCTGGAGCCCAGGCCAAGGACGATGTAGTCAAAGTTCTTGAGCCACTCCTCGCTGCCATCCTCGATGTGCTGAATCTTGACGTCATGCTTGGTGACTTCCTCAAAATTACCGCCGCCGACGGGCATCTTGACCTTGTACTCATTTATCTCCAGAACCTTGGAGTTAACGAACATCTTGGCACCGTGATGATGCAGAGCCTCCATAGCAACGCTGCGGTTGGGCTGGCAGACGCCGGTCATCATCTGGGGCATCATCTCAACAAGGGTGATGTCGATATCGCCGTTTCTGAACTTGGGGGAGTAGATGGAGTGAGGTCTTGCATCGCGGTAGAGCATCTCCGCGGTCTCGCAGGCGACCTCGCCGCCGCCCAGGATGCAGACGCGGCCATTGGGGATAGTGACCTTGCGGCTGAGAACATCGTGGGTGGTGACGGTCTCATACTCGCCGACGCCCTTGATGAAGGTGGGGATAAAGGGAGTTGCGCCGGTGGCGACGACAACGGCGTCAGGAGCAAACTCCTTGACAGCCTCGACAGTGGCTTCCTTCTTGAACTCAAACTTCACGCCGGCCTTCTTGGCGCGGTAGTTGAGGTGAACGAGCCACTTGGTCATCTCCTGCTTGCCGGGGGAGACGACAGCCAGATTGAGCTGACCGCCGATGCGGTTGGACTTCTCCCAGACGGTCACATTGTGGCCGCGCTCTGCAGCGGTGACAGCAGTGTACATACCGCCGGGGCCTGCGCCGATGATGAGCACATTCTTGGGCTTGTCGGTGGGATTGAAGGGGAAGTCATATTCGCGGCCGACCAGAGGATTGATGTGGCACTTGCAGATGGGGTGCATGGGATCCTCAGGAGTGATGCAGCGGCCTGCGCAGGAACCGCAGGGGGTGATATCGTCAAAGCGGTTCTCCAGAGCCTTCTTGGGCAGATCGGGATCGGCCAGCAGGGGACGGCCCAGAGTCACGCCGTCAACAAGACCGCGCTCCACAATGTCGGCAGCGTAACGGATGTCGTTGATCTTGCCGACGACGAAAACAGGAATGTTGACGACCTTCTTGATCTCTGAAGCCTCGTAAACGTTCTTGCCTATCTTCATGCTGTGAGAGGGGATGATATACTGAAGACCCTCGTACTGAACACCGCCGGAAACCTCGAGCATATCGACGCCGGCTGCCTCAAACTTGGGAGCCAGATAAAGGATCTCATCGAGAGTATTGCCGCCGGTGACACGCTCGTCGCCGGAGACACGCAGGACGATGGGGAAGTCGCGGCTGACATTGCGGCGGCACTCCTCAATGATCTCAAGGATCAGGCGGGCACGGTTGTCGATGCAGCCGCCGTACTCGTCCATACGCTTGTTGCGCAGGGGGGACATGAAAGCGCCGGGCAGCATATAGGCGTGGGCACAGTGCAGGGCGATACCGCCGCAGCCGGCCTCTTCAGCGCGGCGGGCAGCCTGGCCGTACTGCTTGACGACCTTATGTATCTCGTCAATGGTGATCTCACGGCAGACGTGGCCGTTAGCGTTGACATTGACGGAGGGACCCAGGGGCTTGATACCCTTGAGAGCGCATATGGACTCGGGGCCGGGGTGGATGATCTGGGGGATCAGGGTGCTGCCGGCGTCGCTGACGCGCTTTGCAAAGTCTGCAAACTGGGGCACCAGCTTGTCCTTATCAAGAGCGGTGGTCTTGCCGATGTACCAATACTTATGGTCAACAGTAACAGCGTCGATAACCACATAGCCGACGCCGCCCTCGGCGCGGCGCACAAAGATGTCAGCCAGCTGCTTGGGAACAGTACCGTCAGTGGCTTCGTAGTGCATGCTCATGGGAGCCATGGCAATACGGTTTTTAAGAGTGGTCCTGCCCAACTTTAGCGGGGAAAAGAGCTTGGCATTTTTCATGTCAGTGATCATTTCTTTTAACCTCCTAAAAATATATGTAATGGTATGCTCGCATTTGATCGGGGCTGTCCTGCCACAAGACGAACCTCGCATAAATTTTAACTATTAAAAGTATAAACGAAGTTTACTGTCTGTGTCGAACATTTTTTCCGTTAAAGAATCCACATTCTCATTAAAAAAATCATAAAACATTGTGCAATGTGCAGACACAAAATCTATTTTTACTGTCAGCTATCCTCGCAAATTCTGAATAGTGCAAGAAATTCCTTTGACTGTAAAAAAATTTTCGCAGGCCAAATTTTTGCGATAAAATGTGTATAATGCAGTGATATGCACAAAATTTTCCGCTTAATGCTGTATAAAATAACGAAATTAGAGAAGAGTTGACAGTAAAAATTGAAATTTTGTACACCTAAAGAGCACTATATTACAAAAATATTACCTACATACGAACTGATTCAGCGTTAAAATTTCGACAAGAGCACAAATACTTAGCCACGGCATTGCTTTTGGCCGGTTTTTCCCGGGCCGGTCTGATACCTGCTTGCATGAAACAAAAGTCAATTTCCAAGAAAGGATGTAAAACATGAAGTACGATGCATTGTTTTCCCCTATCAAGCTGAGAGGCCTTGAGCTGAAGAACCGCGTTGTCATGCCCGGTATGGCCACCAAGATGGC
>DKYJ01000055.1 GCA_002493305.1 Clostridiales bacterium UBA7103
AGTTGGTGTTTTTAACGGTGAGGGTCCACCTGTTCCCATTCCGAACACAGAAGTTAAGCTCACCAGTGCCGACAATACTTGTCTGGAGACGGACTGGAAAGATAGGTCAATGCCAACACGGAGCCGCCCAATAGGGCGGCTCTGATTTTTTTGCAGATGTTTTTACCCGCAGCATGTGTTTCCCTGCTGCGGGTTTTTTGAAAACTTAATTTTGGGTGTGTTTTCGTGAAAGCGACGAAAATCGTATTTTGGATCCTTGTTCTCCTGCCGCTGCCGGCCTGTCTTATCGCGCTGCCCTTTTTACCGGAGCTTATCCCCGCGCACTATGACATCAACTGGGCGGTTGATCGCTGGGGGAGCAAGTATGAAACGCTGATTTTTCCCGCGATGAATCTCTTTATGGCGGCAATATTTTTCTTCAGCGCAAGATACTCCGCTAAACGCGAGACAAACCCACGCAGCGCCGTGAAGGGCTGCTATATCACGGGCATTTCCTGCTGCCTGTTTTTCGATGTTCTGAGTGGAATTTTCCTTTATATGGACTTTAACTCAGTTGAGCAGCTCGCTCCTCCGCTGGATATTACCAAGCTTGTTTTTGCCTTGATGGGCGTACTGTTCGTTGTTATGGGGCTTATTATGCCGAGGCAGCAAATGAACTCTGTCTTTGGCATCCGCACGAAGTCCAGCATGGCAAGTCCCTATCTCTGGCGCGTTAGCCAGCTCTTTGGCGGCATGGCCTTTGCTGTCGCGGGAGTTTTGAGCATTTTGTGCTGTGTTTTCACAAGCGGGATGACTTGCATGATAATTTGTATAGGGGCTATTACTCTCGCCTCAATCGCCGCCAGTATCTTCCCGGCAATTATTTTAAGGAGGGTGAGTTAAGATGAAGGTTATCGACCTGACGCATACTATAAGAGAAAATATGCCTGTATACCCCGGAACGGAGCCGCCAAGGCTCACGGGTGCAAACAGCTACGACAAGGACGGCTTCAAGGAGACATATTTACAGATGTTTTCCCACACCGGCACTCATGTTGACCCGCCGGCGCATCTCTATGCCGAGGGCAGGACGCTGGACGAGTTTCCGCCGGAACAGTTTATCGGCAAAGCCTTCGTTATTGACTGCCGCGCGCTCAGAGAGGGCGAGGCGATCGGCGTAGAGCAGCTGAAAAAATACGGCGAGCTGCCGAAAAAGGCGGATTTTCTGCTGTTTAACCTCGGCTGGGACAAGCGTTGGGGTACGGAGGCTTATTTCGGCGACTACCCCTGTGTGGATGATGAGCTGCTTGAGTATATAATAAACGGAAAATACAAGGGCATAGGTTTTGATGTGATTGGGCTTGACCCGATTGCCGATGCAAAGCTGACCCGCCACAATAAGCTGTTCAAGGCTTGTGAGATGATCAATATCGAAAATCTTAAAAATCTTGACCTATGCGGCGAGGGGCTGTTCTGGTTTGGCTGCTTCCCGCTGAAGATCGACAACTGCGACGGAGCGCCGGTGCGCGCAATGGCGTGGTTTGAGTAAATTGAAAGAGAAGCAAAGCAAAGATGAAAAAGGAGAAAATTTTTGAGTTTATTCAAAAGCAGAAGGTGGCTTTTATCGCATCGGTAGACGACGAGGGCTTCCCGACGATAAAGGCGATGCTCGCGCCGCGTAAGCTTGAGGGGAACTGCTTCTATTTTTCAACAAATACCTCCTCCATGCGCGTGGGTCAATACCTTAAAAACCCCAAAGCCAGCATCTATTTTTACAACAAGGGCCGCTTTAAATACGAGGGCGTTATGCTGACAGGCACTATGGAAGTCCTTCAGAATGATGAGATAAAGCGCGAGATCTGGCGCACGGGGGACACGATGTTTTATAAAAAAGGCGTGACCGACCCGGATTACTGTGTGCTGAAGTTTACCGCGGCACGTGGCAGACACTATTGCGACCTGAAAACAGAGAGCTTTGAGCTGTAATAGTCAATAATTGAAAGGCAGAGAGCGATAAACTCTCTGCTTTTTTGTGTATTGACAAACAGTTTTACTGTGCTATAATAAGAAACATAAGTTGCGCAACGAAAGTTGCTGAAAGTTGAGGAATTATTGTGCCGCCAAGATTCAAATTCACAAGAGATGAGATAATAAACGCTGGTGTAGACGTCGTGCGAAAAAGGGGTATGGACGGGCTAACCGCAAGGGGGCTTGCGGCGGAGCTGGGTTCTTCACCGAAGCCTATTTTCGGCTTGTTTCAGAACATGGACGAGGTGCAGGGCGAGGTCATCCTTGCGGCTGACGCCATTTATCAGGCACGCATCGCAGAGGGCATGAACGAGGGCCGCTTTCCGCCATATAAGGCCAGCGGCATGGCTTACATCCAGTTTGCCAGAGACGAAAAAGAGCTTTTTAAGCTCCTGTTCATGCGCGACAGAAGCGGGGAGCGCATCGAGGAGGACAGGGAAGCGATACGCCCGCAGCTGAACCTCATCATGAAAAATTTGGGCATCGGCGAGGATGAGGCCAACATGTTTCATTTGGAGCTGTGGGTCTATGTCCACGGCATCGCCACCATGATCGCCACATCCTATCTGGACTGGGACGAGGATTTTGTCAGCCGCACGCTGACCGACGCCTTTGAGGGGCTGAAGCATCGCTATGCGGGAGGTAAGCAATAATGCACGCAATCGAAACCAGAAGCTTGACCAAAAAATACAAGGACCTGACCGCTGTTGACGCGCTGGATCTTAATGTCCGGCAGGGGGAGCTGTTCGCTCTGCTGGGCGTAAACGGCGCGGGCAAGACCACGACTATAAAAATGCTCACCTGCCTGACCAAGCCCGACGGCGGGGACGCTTTCATAAACGGAAACAGCATTATTTCAAACCCTGCGGAGGTAAAAAATATCATCGGCGTGTCCCCGCAGGAGACGGCAGTCGCGCCGAACCTCAGCGTTAAAGAAAACCTCGAGCTTATGTGCGGCGTACACGGCTTTGACAAGCGTAAAAAGGAAGAAAAGATCCGGGAACTGTCGGAGCAGTTTGAGCTGACGGCGATTCTCGGCAAGAAGGCCGGGAAGCTCTCCGGCGGCTGGCAGCGCAGGCTCAGCATCGCCATGGCGCTCATCAGCGAGCCGGAGATACTTTTCATGGATGAGCCGACCTTGGGGCTTGATGTGCTGGCCCGCAGCGAGCTCTGGGATAACATACGGGCGCTGAAAGGGAAAATAACCATTATCCTGACCACCCACTACATGGAGGAGGCCGAAGCTCTGTCTGACCGCATCGGCATTATGCGCGGCGGTAAGCTCCTCGCCCTTGGCACGGCGGAGGAGATAAAAGCGCAGGCCGGCAAGGAGAAATTTGAGGACGCGTTCGTTGCGATAGTGAGGGGGACGGCGAAATGAAAATGATGACATTTTCCGGCAGGACGGCAAAGGAAATTATCCGCGACCCGCTGAACCTCTTCTTCGGGCTGGGCTTTCCGCTGATACTCATCGGCCTTTTGACGGCAATTCAGGCCAATGTCCCAATACCGATGTTCGAGCTGGGGCATCTGACCCCGGGCGTGACAGTGTTCGGCCTGTCGTTCATGACCCTGTTTTCCGCGCTGCTGCTGTCAAAGGACAGGGAGAGCGCTCTGCTGCAACGGCTGTATACCACGCCCCTGACGGCGGCGGACTTCATCTTCGGGTACACGCTGCCGCTGCTGCCCATGGCGCTGGCTCAGAGCGTGATATGCTACATCGCGGCGGCGCTGCTGGGGCTGAAAATTACGATAAATGTTCTTTACGCCCTGCTTTTTGTAATTCCCGTGGCGCTGTTTTTCATCGCGCTGGGGCTTATCTGCGGCAGTGTTCTGACCTCAAAACAGGTGGGCGGCGTCTGCGGCGCACTGCTGACGAATCTGTCGGCGTGGCTGTCGGGCATATGGTTCGAGGTGGAGCTTGTGGGCGGTGTGTTCGAAAAAATCGCCAACGCCCTGCCCTTTATCCACGCTGTAGAGCTGGAGCGCGCGGCCTTCGCCGGAAACTTCGCGAACGTTTTCCCGCATCTCTGGTGGGTGCTGGGATATACCGCCGTTGCGGTAGTCGGGGCGATTCTCCTTTTCCTGAGACAGATGAAAAGACAATAAAAAAATTGAGGAAGCAATTTGCTTCCTCAATTTTTTTATCGTTCTTCCCGGAAATACGCAAGTCCGAGAGATGCGGGAGGCTGATTCTCGCGCTTTTGACGCATGGAGGAAATAACAAGAACAACGATGGTGACGATGTAAGGCAGCATCTTGTACAGCTCCTTCATTGCAGTGGACTCGCCGGTTGGGATGTATGCGTTGAGGATGAAGAGCCCGCCGAAGAGGATGGAAGCGAGCACACTGAGCTTCGGCTTCCAAACGGTAAAGATGACCAGTGCTATAGCAAGCCAGCCGCGGTCACCGAAGGCGTCGTTGGACCAGACGCCGCTGGCATAGTCCATGACATAATACAGACCACCGAGCCCGGCAATAACAGAGCCGACGCAGATCGCGATATACTTGTACTTAATGACATTTATTCCGGCGGCGTCAGCCGTGGCGGGATTTTCACCGACTGCGCGGAGTTGGAGCCCTATGCGGGTGCGATTGAGAAAATATGAGGCAAAGAGACAAACGATAACTGCCACATAAGCGAGGAAACTGTAGCTGAGGAAGATTTTGCCGAACCAGCCAAGATTATCGGCAAAGGGCAGGGCCTTGCGGAAGATGATGCTGGTCTTGGAGAGAACCACGGATGGGACATCCAGACCGGAGAGCTTGCTCAGCGAGCCGCCGAAGAAGTTGCCGAAGCCCACGCCGAAGGTGGTGAGGGCAAGACCGGTGACATTTTGGTTAGCGCGCAGGGTAATTGTAAGGAAGCTGTACAGCAGACCCATTAAAAGCGAGCCGATGATGCAGCAGACAAGCGGAATCGCAACCGCAAGAAAGCTGTTCATCTCGTGGCCGGAGTATTCATAAAGAAACGCGCCGATAACTCCGCTGATGCCGCCCACATACATGACGCCGGCAGTGCCGAGGTTCAGGTTTCCAGCCTTCTCGGTGATGGTCTCACCGGCGGAGCCGAACATCAGAGGCACGCCCTGCATGACAGCTCTGGGAATAAAGGAGACAATATCAAACATTTTCTTTTACCTCCTTGTTCTTGCGTGCAAAGCTGATCCGATAGTTGGCAAAAAATTCGCTGCCGATTATGAAGAAGATGATGATGGCGGTCAGCATATCGCCGAAGGACTGGTTGAGCCCGAAATATGTTGCGATATCTCCCGCGCCGGCATCCATGAAGATAAGCAGGCCGCTTGAGAGCACCATGATAAGAGGATTGAACTTGGACATCCATGAGATCATAACGGCGGTAAAGCCCTGCCCACCGGCTATAGTGGAGGAAATGGTGTGGTTGATGCCGCTGACGAGGAGGAAGCCGACCAGACCGCAGATGGCGCCGGAGAGCAGCATCGTGCGCATAATGACCTTGCGGACATTGATGCCGATGTATCGCGCGGTGCGCTCGCTCTCGCCGACAACAGCGATTTCATAGCCGTGCTTGGAGTAGCGGAGATAGATATAGGCAGCTATAGTGAGAACAACGGCGACAATGATGATGAGAAGCTGCTTATTATAGACCTGGGGCAGCCAGCCGAACTGAGTCTGCTGATTGATGATGCCCACACTGTTGGAGCCCTTGGGGTTTTCCCATATCTTCACATAATATGCGACGAGCTGGATGGCAACATAGTTCATCATAAGCGTGAACAAGGTCTCGTTGGTGTTCCACATCGACTTAAAAAAGGCGGGGATAGCTGCCCAGAGTGCGCCGGCAGCGACGGAGGCGATAAGAGTGATGATAATGACCTGTGCAGTGGGCATGGTCTGGGGCAGGAAGAGAATACACGCGGCGGAAGCGAGAGCACCGGCGAGGATCTGACCCTCTGCACCCAGGTTCCAGCAGCGCATCCTGAAAGCGGGGGTGACGGCGATGGAGATCATCAGCAAAATTGCGGTGTTCTGCAGGAAGATCCAGGTCTTGCGCTTTGTACCGAAGGCACCGGCGGCCATGGTTTTAAAAACGGAGAGAGGGTTTTCGCCGGTGGTGGCGGTGATTATGACCGCGCATACTATCAGCGAGATGAGAATGGCAGCGATCTTGATGAATACAGCGTTCTTGCGGGAAATATCGCCGCGTTTTGAGATGTGGATCATTTGCCTTCACCTCCCAGCATGGTCATCATTGAGCCGACAGTGCGCTTGTTGGTACTGCGGCCGTCCACTATACCGGAGACCTTGCCGCCGCAGAGGATAAGTATCCTGTCTGACAGCTCCAGCAGCACGTCCAGGTCCTCACCGACATATATGACCGCGACACCCTCCGCCTTCTGGCGGTTTATCAGGTCATATATGGTATATGAGGAATTGATGTCAAGCCCGCGCACCGCGTAGGCAGTGAGCAGCACGGTCGGTGCGGAGGCGATCTCACGGCCGACAAGCACCTTCTGAACATTGCCGCCGGAGAGGCGGCGCACGGGGGTGCTTATGCCGGGAGTGCTCACATCAAGCTCCTGAACAACATTTTCTGCCAGCTTATGGGGGGACTTTCTGTCAGTAAAGAAACCCCGGCCGCGCCGGAAGGAGCGGAGCATCATATTATCGGCAAGATCCATGCTGCCGACAAGACCCATGCCGAGCCTGTCCTCGGGCACGAAGGAGAGAGAAACACCCATCTGCTGAATGGCGAGTGGGTCTTTGCCCAAAATACGTTCGCGGGTGCCGTCGTCCTCAATGTAGTTTATTTCGCCGCTTTCAACGGGCTGAAGCCCCGCGATAGCCTCCAGCAGCTCCTTCTGGCCGCTGCCGGAGATACCGGCGATGCCTAAAATCTCACCGGAGTTTGCGGTGAAGGACACATCGTCCAGCTTGACGATCCCGTCTATGCTGCGCACGGTCAGGTTTTTGACCTCTACGCGGGGCTTGGGGTCAACGGGCTCGGGTCTGTCAATGTTAAGCACCACAGGGTGGCCGACCATCATGTTGGTCATCTCCTGCGCGTTGGTCTTGGCTGTGGGCATATCACCGATAAACTGCCCGTGGCGCAGCACGGCGACCCGGTCGGACAGAACCTCCACCTCGTGCATTTTGTGGGTGATAATGACGATGGCCTTGCCGTCATCGCGCATATTGCGCAGCACGGCGAAGAGCTTGTCCGTCTCCTGAGGGGTAAGGACAGCGGTAGGCTCGTCGAGAATGAGGATGTCCGCGCCGCGGTAGAGCACCTTTACTATTTCCACGGTCTGCTTCTGAGAGACGGACATGTCGTATATCTTCTGCTCCGGGTCCACGTCAAAGCCATAGCGGTCGCAAATTTCGCGGATCTTCAGGGCGGCGGACTTGAGATCCAGCTTCCCCGGAAGCCCGAGGATGATGTTTTCGGTAGCGGTGAGCACGTCCACCAGTTTGAAGTGCTGGTGTATCATGCCGATGCCGAGATCAAAAGCATCCTTGGGGGAGCGGATGACAACGTCCTTACCGTCGATGCTTATGGTCCCCTCGTCGGGGAAGTATATGCCGGAGAGCATATTCATCAGCGTGGTCTTGCCGGAGCCGTTCTCACCCAAAAGCGCAAGAATTTCGCCCTTGTATATGTCAAGCCAGCATTTGTCGTTGGCGAGCACAGAGCCGAAGCGCTTGGTGATATTACGCATTTTTACCGCAGGAGTTCTTTGATCCATAAACACACACCTTTGCATATATATTGAATGGCTCCGCGTGAGGTGGGTAAAGCCGCAGAGCGGATCTGATACTGTCTGATAAGAAAACGCGAAAAGGAGCTTTGCTCGGCTCTGTATCTGACCGGAGTGGATATACAGCCGAACAAAGCTCCGGTGAAATCGCCGGAGCTTTGTTGAAAAACTGTTTTAAAACTGATTACTGATCAAGAAGGGTGATGCCGTCGATGTCGATATCGAAATAAGGAGCGGAACGGATGGTGGACTCGGTGAACACGCCGTTCTCGATGGCCTCAGCGCCGTCAAGACCCCAGGAGTCGGTGTAGGAGTCAAGGTTTACGCCGTCCTTGGTCCAGGTGCTGCAATCAAAGACCTTGAGAGAACCGTCAAGCAGCTGAGCCTTGACCTCTTCAAGCTTCTCGGCAGTGCCGGCGGCTGCGACAGCCTCGTTGACCTCGGTGAGGACGACGGAGCCGGTCTCAATGGTGCCGCACCAATCGGTATCGTAGTTCTCGCCGTTCATAACAGCCTCGATCGCCATGGTGAAGTAAGGAGTCCAGTCGATGCGGGAGGAGACGATGAAGGTGTTGGGGCAGTTTGCGATGGTGGAGCCGTTGTAGGAAACGTTGGGAACACCGGCCTTCTCGCAGGCGTTAGGAGCACCCCAGGAGTCGGCATGCTGGGAGATGAGCTTGCAGCCGTTCTGGATGAGCTTCTCGGCACCTTCCTGCTCGAGGGTCTCATCGTACCAGGAACCGGTAAAGACAACATCCATGGTGGCAGTGGGGACGATGGAGCGGATGCCCAGGAACCATGAGGTGTAGCCGGACTTGACCTCGGCGTAAGACATAGCGCCGACATAGCCGACCTTGGCTTCCTCAGCGGTGAACTCGCCATTGTCGATCATTTCCTGAAGCTTCAGACCGGCAGCAACACCGGCGAGGTAACGGCCCTCATAAATGGAAGCGAATGCGTTGTGGTAGTTGTCAAGACCGGCGCCGTTTGCCTTATCGCCGGTGCAGGAGGTGAACTGAACCTCGGGGTACTCCTGAGCAGCCTGGAGCATATAGTCCTGATGACCGTAGCTGTCGGAGAAAACGACGGAGCAGCCGGCGTCAGCGAGCTCGCAAGCGGCGTCGTAAGCAGATGCGTCCTCGGGGATCTGGGTCTTGATGACGGGCTCTGCGCCGGTGGCTTCGCAGGCAGCCTTGAATGCGTTGATGAAGTTGAGGTCGTAGGTGGAAGCCTCGTCGTGAAGAGCGACAAGGCCGACCTTGATGGGAGCAGCCTCGCTCTCAGCGGGGGCTTCGCTCTCAGCGGGAGCCTGAGACTCAGCGGGAGCCTGAGACTCAGCGGGAGCCTTCTGGCCGCAGGCGCAGAGGGCGAATACCATAACGAGTGCAAGCAGCAGCGCAAAGATCTTTTTCATTCTCTGATCTCCTCATAAGAATAATTTAAAATTTATCTTCACCGCTTTGTATGAGCGGAAAGACACAAGAAAATAAAAAACGCACCGGTCAGATAAGTCTCAACCGATGCAAGAACGCAAGAACGGGGAACGAAAAAACACGCGCCCCGAGCTTATAATCGATAGTCCGGTCATTTACGGCGACCGGGTAGAGACTTCAAATCCATATCATTTGTTATATATCGAAAGTATTAAGTTGCTATGAAAACTGCTACGCTTATAGACTATCAGCCGGATAGAAAAAAGTCAAGCCCGCTTTTTTGACTATTTTACCATTTTCAGCCGGCGATTTTTGTGGAAAAGCCACAAAAGATGCCGCCGAAGCTCTCAGCAGAAGCTGATTGAGCAGTCGTCACCCATGGCGGCGATGCGCGCGAGGGACTCAATGCGGCAGCCCTTATCCCGCAGCAGGTTGCCCCCGCCCTGAAACACCTTTTCAATGGCTATGCCCGCGCCGACGACTGTGGCTCCGGCCTGCTCCACGATGCCGATAAGCCCCACAAGGGCAGCGCCGGTCGCGAGAAAATCGTCAACTATCAGCACGCGGTCATTTTCGTTTAGATACTCCTTGGAGACGATAACGGTGTTCGTGTTGCCGTGGGTGAAGGACTCCACCTCCGCGCTGTATACATCATCGGCGATGTTGCGGCTTTTGCTCTTCTTGGCAAAGACCATCGGGCAGCCCAGCACATAGCCGGTCATTGCGGCAATGGCGATGCCGGAGGCCTCGATGGTGAGGATCTTGTTGATGTTCTCCCCGGCGTACAGGCGTTTGAGCTCCTGAGCCATTTCCCATAGCAGGGCGGGGTCTATCTGGTGATTCAAAAACCCGTCGACCTTCAATATTCCGCCGGGTTTTATCTTCCCGTCGCGGAGAATACGCTGTTCAAGAAGCTCCATAATTCGACCTCCGAAATCAAAAAAGATAGCGCCATTGTAAACCGGCGCTGCAACTTATGCAAGTCATTTTCGCGTATAACGCCAAAAAAGCAAAACAGAAGTAAACGGAGAACGATCTGTTCGCGCCGGCTTGTTTGGAGTTTACGGCATAATACCGAAAAAAGCCCGTCGATACGACAGGCTTTGTTTCGGGTAATATTAAATTACACAGCGCGGGTGACCTTGCCGCTGCGCAGGCAGCGAGTGCAGACATAAACATGCTTGGGGGAACCGTCCACAATGGCCTTGACGCGCTTCACATTCGGCTTCCAGGTACGGTTAGAGCGTCTGTGAGAATGGCTGACCTTTATGCCAAAGGACACATCCTTATCACAAAACTGACATTTTGCCATAAACTGAAGCACCTCCTTGCTTGTGTTTTGCGGTCTGCTGTACAGACAGCTTATATATAATAACAGAATGAAGCCCGGATTGCAAGCAAATTTTTCATCAAAATTTGAGCGTTTTGAAACCTTTTTTGCTCCGTCATATTTTACGCCCGGCTGCGTGTAAAATAACTTGCCAAATCCCGGGAAAATGGTTAATATAATATAGAAAAAGACTTCCACGCCAAAGCAGGAGGATATAGATATGAAAAGCAAGTATTCCGTCAAGCTCAGTACCCTTGTAAAGGAGCATAAGCTCACGCCGCTGCACACCTCGAAGGATTACGAGAGCGCCGTGATAAGGACTTACGATGTGAACCGCCCCGCCATGCAGCTTACCGGGTTTTATAATTACTTTGACCCCAAGCGCCTGCAAATCATCGGCAGGGTAGAGAGCACATATCTTGACTCTCTCAGCCCTGAGCAGCGCTATGAGTCTCTTGAGCGTTTCATGAGCTATGATATCGCGGCGCTGGTCATCTGCCATGGGGTGACGCCCTTCCCGGAATGTCTGGCTCTTGCGGAGAAGTATGACCGAAATCTCTTCATAACCTCGATGGATACCTCGGAGTTCCAGTCAGACGTTATCCGCTCCCTGCATAACTATCTGGCCCCCAGACTGACTACTCACGGAGTTCTGGTGGAGGTTTATGGCGAGGGTGTGCTGCTTATGGGCGAAAGCGGCATCGGCAAGAGCGAGACGGCGCTTGAGCTTATAAAGCGAGGGCACCGCCTTGTGGCGGACGATGCGGTGGAGATAAAGCTCATCGGCAAGGACAGCCTTGTGGGCAGCGCGCCGGAGATAATCCGCTATTATATGGAGCTGCGCGGCATCGGCGTTATCAATGTGCGCCACATATACGGGGTGGGCGCGGTAAAGCCCGAGTGCAACATTGATGTTGTGGTAAAAATGGAGACATGGCGGGAGGGCAAGGCGTATGACCGCCTTGGACTTTCCGATGAGACGGAGGAGATATTGGGCGTTAAGCTGCCCTCGGTGACCATTCCCGTCACGCCGGGCAGGAACCTCGCCGTCATTCTGGAGCTGGCCGCCATGAACAACCGCCAGAAGAAAATGGGCTTCAATGCCGCCCAGACGCTTGCCGCCGCGCATGACAGCGCGGTGGATATGGGACTTTTATAAAAGGAGAACATTATGCAGCAGCTTGAAAACGCCATTTCCCAGATAAAAGCAGCCCTGCCGGGCCTGAGCCTTTTGGAAAACGAGCCAATGAGCGAGCACAGCTCATTTAGGATCGGCGGCCCTGCCAGAGCTCTGGCCTTTCCACAGGACGTCAGCTCTCTTAGCAAAATTTGCAGCATACTTAAAGAAAATAAGCTTGCACCGCTGATGCTCGGAAACGGCACAAATATCCTTTTTCCTGACGAGGGGCTGGATAAGGTCTTCATCATCGGCACGGAAAAGCTCACCAATGTTTTCCGCCTGCCTGACGGCGCGGTATACGCCGAGGCGGGTCTGCCTCTCGCGCGGCTCGCGGGCTTTGCCCAGCAGAACAGCCTGACAGGGCTTGAGTTTGCCGGCGGCATTCCCGGCACGCTCGGCGGCGCCTGCGTGATGAACGCCGGGGCCTACGGCGGAGAGATGAAGGATGTAATAGAAAGCGTCGTGTGCTATTACCTGCCCGAGCAGAGGCTCTATGAGCTTTCAAGGGAGCAGTGCAGCTTTGAATACCGCGGAAGCCTCTTCAAAAAGCTGGGTGGCTGCGTTATCCTCAGTGCGGTGCTGCGCCTTGAGGAGGGGGACAGCGCCGCCATTGCCGCGAAAATGCGTGAGCTTGGCGAAAAGCGCCGGGAAAAACAGCCTCTTGACCTGCCCTCCGCAGGCAGCGCTTTCAAGCGCCCGGAGGGGAATTATGCCGCAGCGCTCATTGATAAGGCGGGGCTGAAGGGCTTCAGCGTGGGCGGGGCACAGGTCTCCGAAAAGCACGCGGGCTTTGTCGTCAACAAGGGCGGCGCCAGCTCCCACGATGTGCATGAGCTGATGATGCAGGTGCGCAAAAAGGTGTACGAGGACAGCAATGTGCTGCTTGAGCCAGAGATGATCATTCTCCCGCCGGACTACTGTCTGGAGGATCACGGCCCTGCGCTCCACGGCAACCGCATCACGGTGGTCGAGCAGCAGGAAGAGAAATAGACGGAGGATTAGAATGGAATTTCTGATAATCACAGGCATGTCAGGCGCGGGAAAGAGCCGCGCTGCCGATGTGCTGGAGGATCTGGATTATTACTGTGTGGACAATATGCCCGTGGCGCTGATCCCGCGCTTTGCAGAGCTGTGCATGGACACGCGCGGCCGCTATGAAAAAGTGGCGCTGGTCACCGATGTGCGCGAAAAGGACGGCATACCCTCCCTCCTGCAGATAAAGGAGGAGCTGGCGCAGATGGACTGTCAGGCTCGCATCCTCTATATGGACGCCGATACCCGTACCCTTGTGCGCCGCTATAAGGAGTCCCGCCGTCCCCACCCGCTCATGACCCGCGGGGTCACGCTTGAGCAGGCGGTACAGCGGGAGGAGGAGCTTTTGCGCGATGTGAAAGCGCAGGCGGATTTTGTGGTGGACAGCTCAAGGCTCACACTGGGTATGCTGCAAAACCACCTCTTTGCGCTCTTTGCCGACGGCGGCAAAAAGCGGGATATAAACGTGACAGTCATGTCCTTCGGCTTCAAGCATGGCATACCCATGGAGGCCGACCTTGTTTTTGACGCGCGCTTTCTGCCGAACCCATATTATGTGGAGGAGCTGCGCCCCCTGTGCGGACTTGACAGGCCGGTGGGGGAATTCGTCTTTGGCTGCCAGCAGACCCGGACTTTTATGGAAAAAATACAGGATCTGATAGATTTTCTTCTCCCCTTGTATATTGAGGAGGGCAAGCTGGGGCTTACCATTGCCATCGGCTGCACCGGCGGGCGGCACCGCAGTGTCGCCATCGCCTCCGCCCTGAACGATTACTTTGTCGCCAAGGGCATAAGCTCTGAAAATATCAACAGGGATCTGAATAAATAAGGAGAACCTATGTCGTTTTCATCTGACGCCAAGGCAGAGCTCTGCCAGCAAAAGATAGACAGAAAATGCTGCGCCGTGGCGGAGTGCTATGGCGTGCTGCTCTATTGCAGCGCCTTTTCTGCCAGAGAGCTGCGCATAATCACCGCGAGCCCGGATTTTGCCCAGCGCCTGCCCCGGCTTTTCAAGCGAGCCTTCGGCCTGAGCTTTGACGAGCCTCCAAAGGAGGGCAGCGGCAAAAAAAGCCTTGTTATCCGGGACAGGGACAAGCTCTCACGCATTTTTTCCGCCTTCGGGGAGGATATGGACAGCAGCCTCACCCACCACCTCAACTATGTCGTTGTGGAGGAGGACTGCTGTCGCACGGCCTTTGTCCGCGGCGCGTTTTTGGCCGGGGGCAGCGTCACCGACCCGGAGAAAAATTACCATCTGGAGCTTGCCACTGCCCATCACAGCGTCAGCCGTGAGGCATACTCTCTGCTGCTGGATATGGGCTTTTCGCCCAAGGAGACGATGCGAGGGGCAAATTCCCTGCTGTATTTCAAAAAGGCGGACGCAATCGCCGATTTCTTTACAAAGCTCGGCGCGCCGGTGACGGCCATGAACATCATGACCGCCAAGGTAGATAAAGAGATGCGCAACACTGTCACCCGCCAGATAAACTGCGATTCCGCCAACGCCGACAAGACCGTTGCCGCGGCTCAGGAGCAGCTTGAGGCCATCCGCCGCATCGCCGGGGAATACGGCTTGGACGCTCTGCCCGAACAGCTCAAGCAGGCGGCGCTGCTGCGCATAACCAATCCCGAGGCGAGCCTTGCCGACCTTGCGCGGCTTTCATATCCACCGGTGACAAAAAGCTGCCTGTCACACAGGCTTAAAAAAATCATGAGTTTCAGACCCGAGGAGTAAGCTATGGCCTTTGTTCATCTTCATGTGCATACTGAATATTCGCTGCTTGACGGCGCCTGCCGGGTGAAGCAGCTTGCAAAACGCGCCAAAGAACTGGGGCAGCAGGCTGTCGCCGTCACCGACCATGGGGTCATGTACGGCGCGGTGGAGTTTTACCGCGCCTGTAAGGCTGAGGGGGTCAAGCCCATCATCGGCTGCGAGGTGTACGTGGCCCCCCGGAGCATGAGCAGCAAGGAGCACGGCGTGGATAATAATTACTCCCACCTTATCCTTCTCTGCAAGAACGAGACGGGCTATCGCAACCTCTGCTACATGGTCAGCGCCGCCTTTACCGAGGGCTTTTATATCAAGCCCCGCATAGACTGGGAACTGCTCCACCGGCACAGCGAGGGACTTATCTGCCTGTCGGGCTGCCTTGCCGGGGCTATTGCACAGCTTGTCGTGCGCGGGGATCATGAGGCCGCCAAGGCCAAGGCTCTTGAGCTGCGGGAGCTTTTTGGGGAGGACTTCTTCCTTGAAATTCAGGATCACGGCATCCCCGAGGAGCGGCAGGCGGCGGAGGGGATCATCCGCATCCATCATGAGACGGGCATACCCCTTGTTGTCACCAATGACGCGCACTATATAAACAAAGAGGACGCGTATTATCAGGACGTGCTTATGTGCATACAGACCGGCAAAACCGTGGACGAGCCGAACCGCATGCGCTTTGAGACGCAGGAGCTGTATCTCAAGACCGAGGACGAGATGCGCGCGCTCTATCCCGACTGTCAGGACGCGGCGGACAATACCACCCTTATTGCCGACCGGTGCGGCTATGATTTTGAGTTCGGGCACTATCATCTGCCGCGCTTCAAGCTCCCGCAGGGCGAGAGCGACAGCTTTGAGTATCTTCAAAAGCTCTGCGAAAAGGGCTTTGCCGAGCGTTACCCGGATAGCCCCGAGGTGCATAAGCAGCTTGAATATGAGCTTAATATGATCCGCCAGATGGGCTTTGTGGACTATTTTCTCATCGTCTCGGATTTCATCGGCTATGCCAAGGGGCAGGGTATCCCGGTCGGCCCCGGACGCGGCAGCGCGGCGGGCAGTGTTGTGTCCTACTGCCTGCATATAACCGATGTCGACCCCATAAAATATAACCTCTTTTTTGAGCGCTTTCTAAACCCCGAGCGCGTGTCCATGCCGGATATCGACGTGGACTTCTGCGTCAACCGCCGGGGCGAGGTCATCGACTATGTGAACAGGCTCTATGGAAATGACCATGTGGCGCAGATAGTCACCTTCGGCACGATGGCGGCGCGAAACGCCGTGCGCGATGTGGGCAGGGCGCTGGCCGTCAGCTATGGAGAGACTGACTCCGTGGCAAAGCAGATACCCTCCGGGCCGGGGGCGCTGAACATCACCATCGAGGAAGCCTTGCAGCTGTCAAAGCCCCTGCGCGAGCTGTACGAGGGCGATGAAAAGCTCAAGCACCTTATAGATGTGGCCAAGGCGCTGGAGGGTATGCCCCGCCACGCCTCCACCCATGCCGCCGGCGTCGTTATCACCGAAAGGCCGGTGTATGAGTATGTGCCGCTGGCGAAGAATGATGAGTCTGTTGTCTGCCAGTACACCATGACTACCCTTGAGGAGCTGGGCCTGCTGAAGATGGACTTTCTCGGCCTGCGAAATCTCACCGTGCTTGAGGACGCGGCGAAGCTTGTCCGCCGCCGTGAGCCGGAGTTCTCCGTTGACAGGATACCAGAGGATGACGCCGCCGTGTTTGACATGATTTCCGAGGGGCACACCTGCGGTGTGTTCCAGCTTGAAAGCACGGGCATGACCTCTGTGTGTCTGGGGCTAAGACCCAAGAGTATTGAGGATATCACCGCCGTCATAGCTCTGTATCGCCCCGGCCCCATGGACAGCATACCCAGGTTTATCGAATATTCCAACCACCCGGAGCGCATAAAATACAAGCACCCACTGCTAAAGCCAATTCTGGAGGTCACCTACGGCTGCATCGTCTATCAGGAGCAGGTGATCCAGATTTTCCGCTCTCTCGCGGGCTTCTCGCTGGGTCAGGCGGATATGATCCGCCGCGCCATGAGCAAGAAAAAGCACGCTGTTATTGACGCAGAGCGGGTGGCCTTTATCCACGGCGACGAGAGCCGCGGAATCGCGGGGGCACTTAAAAACGGCGTGAGCGAGGACGTTGCCAACAGCATATACGACGAGATACTGGATTTTGCCAGCTATGCCTTCAACAAGGCCCACGCTGTGTGCTACGCGGTTGTGGCCTACCGCACGGGGTACATGAAGCGCCGCTATCCCAGAGAGTATATGGCGTCGCTCTTGACCTCGGTGCTGGACAACAGCGGTAAGGTCGCTGAGTATATCGCTGAGTGCCGGGATATGGGCATCAAGCTCCTGCCCCCGGATGTAAACGAATCCGAGGCGGACTTCACCGTGGCCGGCGAGAACCTGCGCTTTGGCCTGGTGGCGATAAAGGGTCTGGGCCGCAGCGCCGTCAGCGAGCTTGTGCAGGAGCGGGAGGAAAACGGCGCGTTCACGGATTTTGAGGACTTCTGCCGCCGTATGTACGGCAAAGAGCTCAACCGCCGTGCTGTTGAAAATCTTATCCGCAGCGGCGCGTTTGACAGCATGGGCTATAAGCGCAAGGCGCTCATGCAGATCTGCGGCCCGGTGCTTGAAAATGTCAGCCGCAGCGAGAAGGAGAACATCTCCGGCCAGTTTGATCTCTTCGGCGGCGGGCTTGACGAAAGCCCCGCCCCCGCGAAGATCACCGTTCCCGATGTGGAGGAGTACAGCGCGCAGGAAAAAATGCAGATGGAGAAGGAGACTACCGGCCTCTATCTCACCGGCCACCCCATGGATCAGTATAAGGACGCGGCGCGCCGGGCAGGCGCAGTTTCTGTCGGCGCTGTAATGAACGATTTTGCCGCCGAGGACGGGCCGCGCAGCTTCTCTGACGGGCAGTATGTGACCCTCGCCGGGGTCGTCGCCTCCATAAGAACGCGCACCACCAAGAACAACTCCCTCATGAGCTATGTCCAGCTTGAAGACGACACTGGTACGATGGAGCTTGTGGTGTTCCAGCGCGCGCTGGATAACGGCGGCGGGTATCTTGCGGAGAATAACGCTGTTATCGTCCGCGGGCGCATCTCTGCGAGAGATGAAAAAGAGCCTCAGCTCACGGTGGACACTATTCGCCCCATCAGTGACCTTAACGCCCCGGCGTCCTCCGCGCCTCCCCCTCCTGCACAGAAGCTCTGGGTCAAGCTCCCCAGCCTGAGCGATCCCCGGCTCAAGCGCATTGAGCTTATCCTCACCATGTTCCCCGGCAACAACCAGCTCATTATCTACGGTGAGCAGGAGAAAAAGCGCGTCGGCTCCCCCTGTCTTATCCACGAGGGGCTGATTTTAGAGCTTGAGGAAATGCTCGGCAAGGAAAATGTCATTGTAAAATAAATCAAGCCCTCC
>DKYJ01000001.1 GCA_002493305.1 Clostridiales bacterium UBA7103
GGAGAAGCTGAAGCTGGAGCGCTTTGAGCTGCCCCGCGAGGAGGCCGTCAAGCTCATGGAGGAAAAGGGCGAGCCGTATAAGGTGGAGCTTATAAACGACTTGCCGGAGGACGCGACCATCAGCTTCTACCGTCAGGGCGAGTTTACCGATCTGTGCGCAGGCCCGCATCTGGACTCCACCGGCAGAGTCAAGGGCAACGCCATCAAGCTCACCTCCTGCACCGGCGCGTACTGGCGCGGAGACTCCAACCGCAAGATGCTCCAGCGCGTTTACGGCACCTGCTTCATGAAAAAGGACGAGCTGGACGAGTATCTTGCCCGCATCGAGGAGGCCAAAAAGCGAGACCACCGCAAGCTCGGCAAGGAGCTTGGCCTTTTCGCTTTCCGCGAGGAAGCGCCCGGCTTCCCCTTCTATCTGCCCAAGGGCATGGTGTTGAAAAACACCCTGATCGACTACTGGCGGCAGGTTCACAAGAAATGGGAATATCTGGAAATTTCCACCCCCCAGATCATGCGCCGCACTCTTTGGGAGACCTCCGGCCATTGGGATCACTATAAGGATAACATGTATACCACAGTCATTGACGATGAGGACTTTGCCATCAAGCCTATGAACTGCCCCGGCAGCATCCTTGTCTATGACTTGGAGCCGCACTCGTATAAGGAGCTGCCCCTGCGCTACGGCGAGCTGGGTCTTGTCCACAGGCATGAGCTGTCCGGCGCGCTTCACGGTATGTTCCGTGTCCGCTGCTTCACGCAGGACGATGCTCACATTCTGCTGACTAAGGAGCAGATTAAGGACGAGGTCATTCGCATTGCTCAGCTCTTTGACGAGGTATACACGGTGTTTGGCCTGCCCTATAAGATAGAGCTGTCCACTATGCCCGACGACCACATAGGCTCTGTTGAGGATTGGGACATTGCCACCGCCGCTCTGGCGGATGCCATCACCAGCATCGGCAAGACCTACGAGATCAACCCCGGTGACGGCGCGTTCTACGGCCCTAAGCTCGACTTCCACATTCAGGATTCCCTTGGCCGTACATGGCAGTGCGGCACCATTCAGCTCGACTATCAGCTTCCCGGCCGCTTCGGTCTTGAGTACACCGGCGCTGACGGCGAGAAGCACTGCCCGGTCATGATCCACCGCGTGGTGTTCGGCTCCGTGGAGCGCTTCATCGGCGTCATCACCGAGCATTTTGCCGGCGCGTTCCCGGTATGGCTCGCCCCCGTGCAGGCGAAGATCCTGCCCATCACCGACCGCAGCGCCGAGTATACCAGGGAGATTGCGGCGAAGCTTGAGGCAGCGGGTATCCGTGCTGAGAATGACCTCCGCAATGAAAAGATCGGCTACAAGATCCGTGAGGCTCAGATGCAGAAGATACCGTATATGCTGGTCATCGGAGATAAGGAGCGCGATGCTGGCACTGTCTCTGTCCGCACCCGCGGCGGCATTGACCTTGGCGCGATGCAGCTTGATGAGTTCCTCAAGAAGATCAAGGACGAAATCGACAGCAAAGCAAAATAAAACAGAATAATAAACTGGCCACCTTCACAAAATATCAGAAATTGATGTTTGTGAGGGTGGTTTTTTATGAGCAAGCAGAGAAAAAGACTGGTCCTGGCGCTGGCAATAGTATTCGCGCTGAATATATTTATAATAAGTATGGCCCAGAGTGCGGCGGCGGATCTATATAAAAAGGGCTCAAGCGGCGCGACCGTGACTGAGATACAGACACGGCTAAAGGAGTGGGGCTATTACAGCGGCGAGGTGGACGGCGTTTACGGCAGCAAGACTGAGGCGGCCGTGCGCTATTTCCAAAGCTCCAACGGCCTCAACGCCGACGGGCAGGTGGGCAATCAGACTCTCGCCGCGCTGGGGATCACTCCGTCTGACAGCGGCAATTCCGGCGGCGGCTCCTCCGGGGCAGGGGGAGACCAATCCGGTGATGTGTATCTGTTGGCCCGGCTCATATCTGCCGAGGCGCGGGGAGAGCCGTATGTGGGGCAGGTGGCTGTTGGCGCGGTGGTGCTCAACCGGGTGCGGCACGCGTCCTTTCCAAACTCCATTGCCGATGTGATATACCAGACCGAGGCCTTCACCTGCGTGGCGGACGGCCAGTTTGACGAGCCTATTGCCGACAGCGCGTATCGCGCCGCGCAGGACGCGCTCAACGGCTATGATCCCAGCTACGGCGCTATCTACTATTTCAATCCCTCCACCGCCACCAGCTCCTGGATATGGTCGCGTCCACTCATCGTGGAGATCGGCAAGCACCGCTTCTGCTCATAAGTTTACTGAAATTTAATGTACAATTTTGTTGAAAAGCCTGCCACGCTTTGATATAATTCTCCTTGATAAAAATTTCGTGGAGGGCAGTATGGCTTACTGTGATAAATGCGGGGCATATATACCTGATGGGCAGCTCAAATGCCTTGCCTGTGGCTACGACCCCACCGCCGCGCAGCGGGAGGAACAGCAAAGGGCGTCCGCCGCTGTGTATCAAAAGCAAAAACAAACGGAGGAGCAGCGCCGCCGGGAGGAACAACAGAAGGCGGAAGAAGAACGGCGCAGGAGAGTGGAGGATGACCGCCGCTGGGCGGAGAAGGAATATGCCCGCCGCAGGGCGGAACGCGCCCGCAGTGAGAGCGCGAATTTCAATGTCGAGGACTTCGGCAGGGAGTTTGCGCAGAAAACCGGCTTTACTAAAAACGCAGGTGGAAATAAGCTGCTCAGCATACTCAGCTACTTCAGTTTTCTTTTCATCCTGCCTTTTATTTTCGGCGGAGACGACAAGTTTTGCCGCTTCCACGCAAAGCAGGGGCTTGCCCTTTTCGTGTTCAGTGCCATTGCCGACGCCCTCAGCTCAACCCCGTTTGGCTGGATCATGCAGATAATGAGGATATATATGATATTTAAGGGCGTCACCGGAGCCGCCAACGGACGATGCGAGCCGCTGCCCTTTATTGGGAAATTTATGGATAAATAGCGCATCTTGTGCTTTTGTGGGCATATGAACCACAATACTTTGAAAGCAAAATTTTTCTTAAAATTCGGCA
>DKYJ01000034.1:0-22392 GCA_002493305.1 Clostridiales bacterium UBA7103
CCCCCTATCGGCTCGCAGGCTCGCCACCTCCCCCCAAGGGGGAAGCAAGTTGGCTCGGTGGTGTTCAAAACTGCACCCTTCTCACCCACTCTGAGCCGAGCTTTGTAAAGATGATTCGCGGCATGCAGAAACGACAAGAGCAAGGTAACAATCGAGGTAAACCAGCAGTTACGACTAAGGGCGAGCTGAGAAACGAAGTGTATAATTTACCACCGGAGAGGGCTTCTTAAGGGAGAAACTTCTCCCTTAAGCCGTGTTTTCTTTTCTCTCCACTTTTCTTTTGACGGGACAAAAGAAAAGTGGAGGCTCGCGCTTCGTCCGCATGAAATACAAATTTTGCTTTTATAGACAAACAACCACCGCAATAATTTGTTTTTCCTCCGAGGGGAAGCAAGATTAGATGGAACAGAATCGGATATAAACGCTCCGAAACGCGCCCGGCTCCCTTTACACAGTGGAGCCAGGATTGGCTCGCTGAAAATGAGCACAATGACTTTCTGACCAACAAAAAACAACCTTTGCTGCGCTTGCAAAGGTTGTTTTGATATTATTTTTCCTCGTCCCAGGTGCGTTTGCTGATAATGTACCGGGGGCGCTGCTTTGTCTCCATGTAGATTTTGCCTATATATTCGCCGATGACGCCGAGACATATAAGCTGCACGCCGCTGACAAAGCAGACGATGCAGGTCATGCTTGCCCAGCCCGCCACCGTCGCACCGCAGAGAGCGGAGATAAGCGCCCAGAGCACGCCTATAAAGCTGACAAAGGCGACGAGCACGCCGAAGCCGGTTATCAGCCGCAGGGGCTTGACCGAGAGACTGGTTATCCCGTCCACCGCCAGAGCGATCATTTTCTTGAGCGGGTAATGGCTCTCTCCGGCGATACGCTCAGCGCGGGAGTAGGACACCGTCGTGCTTTTAAAGCCCACCAGCGGCACCATACCGCGCAGAAAGAGGTTGACCTCTTTAAACTCCGCCAGAGCCTGAAGCGCGCGGGAGCTTATAAGCCGGTAGTCCGCGTGGTTATACACGACCTCAGCGCCCATGGCGGAGAGAAACTTATAAAAGCTCTGCGCCGTGAAGCGCTTGAAGAAGGTGTCCGTCTCCCGGCTCGAGCGCACGCCGTACACCACATCGCAGCCGTCAAGATAGGCGTCCACCATGGCGTCCATGGCGTTGATATCGTCCTGCCCGTCGCAGTCGATGGAAATGGTGATATCGCAGCGATCCTTCGCCTCCATAAGCCCGGCCAGAACCGCGTTCTGGTGTCCACGGTTGCGGCTCTGGCTGATGCCGATATAGTGCTCGTCCTGCCGGGACAGCTCCTCGATTATCTCCCATGTCCTGTCCTTGCTGCCGTCGTTGACAAAGAGAACGCGGCTCTCGCCGCTTATCTTCCCGGCGGCGGCAAGATTTTTTATCTTTTCAAGAAACATGGGCGCGGTGATAGGCAGCACCTCCTGCTCGTTGTAGCAGGGGATAACAATGTATAAACAGGCAGCCATAACAAAACTCCGTTCCGCCGCTTATGCGGCTTTTACGTATCAAGAAAGGCGGCAAGCTCCAACACGGTCTTGAAGTACACATGGCAGTTTAAGCGCATGAAGCGCTCGATCTCCGGGATATCGTTTGCCCAGCCGACCCCGGCGAAGGGCACACCGCAGGAAAGCGCCATGTCGTAACCGGGCTTGAGATCGTCTATCATCAGAAGCTCCTCCGGCTCAAGGGAGAAGCGACGCATGATCTCCTGCAGCGGCCATGGATAGGGCTTGCGCCGTTCCACGGGCTGACCCCAGCCATAGACCGCGTCCGGCTCTGGCAGGCCGTTTTCACGATAGTCGCGCAGAATGTTATCCTCCATCGAGTGGGACACCACGCAGATGAGCCCGCCGCGGGCCCTGTGCCGCTCCATGATCTCCCTAATACCGGGGTAGGCGGCGGGGATATGGTCTTTCACATAGGCCCGCCAATAATCCATCTCGGCCTGAAGAGTCTCATCGTCCATGCCGTACTCCTCCCGGCACATGGGGAGAAAGCCCGGGTCAAAATTTTTCAGGAAATAGTGCTCCAGACTGCACCGCATACCGGGGCGGTATTGATCGAGAAATTCCTGAAAGCAGGGGTGATGAATGGTGGCGGTGCTGTTGACCACAGTGTCATCATGGTCAAAAACAAGGCATTTATAGCGCATATCTCTGTTTCTGCTCCGAAATCACATTAATAAAAAGTGGCGACCGGCTGCTCCGGCGCGGGGCACTCCTCGGCGCTGATATAGCTCAGCACGGGGCCGCGCTTATTATAGGCCCTGTGGAACTTAAATTCGAGCTTGGCGGTGAGTATCATCCAGGTGTCGTCCTTCACGGTATCCGCCTTGTCCCACTGGCACACAAGCCCCGCGAACTGGATATCCTCCACGCAGCAGGTCATGATATGCCTGCCGACGATAAAGCTCCCCGCGGGGATTTTCCTGCGCTGGAGAGCGCGGCACTTGAAGCGCACGGTTTTCCCGGCGTATTTTTTCGGCTCCTCGCCCATGTCCCTGTACCACTCGGCGTAGTCGTCGTCCCCGATCTCCACGATGGGCGCGTCAAGGTCAAAGGGCAGGGGATCCTCAATATCGTCATACTCCACCTTGCCGGAGGCGTACTCATAGGCGATATCCGCCCGGCGGGACGCGCCGCGCACGATTTTGTGAAACTCCATCTTGTCCATATCCGGCTTAAAGCGGTTGAAGACCACCAGCTCGCAGCTTTTGAGCTTGTCATAGACAAGCTGGCGCATATTGGCGTTATAGCTTATGAAGCTGCCAGCGTCGGCGAACATGAACTCCTGATACACCATCCAGCGCTCAGGCATGGCGGTATACAGCGCGTCGAGCATCCACATACCGTTATACTCGATGAGCACGCGCTGGGCGCGAGTCTCCCGGAGAAAGCCCTCAAGCTTCTCCGCCGTCAGCTCCGACTGATCCTCCAGCACACGGATAAACACGGATTTGTCGGCAAACTGGTCAGGCTCGTATTCCTCCTCGCCCTCTTCGCAGACGAGCAGCAGCGTCCTCTCGCCGTTGCAAAAGCGCTTGTCCTCCAAGGTCTCCTGTATGAACTTTGTCTTTCCGGATTCCAAAAAGCCGGTGAACAGATATACCGGCACATCTTTGTTGTTACTCAAGGTCAAACAGCTCCTTCAGCGCGCTCTCGTCAAGCTTGGAACCGATGACGCACAGACGCCCCGTGACTTGAGCCGCGCCCCGGCGGATATCCGCCTCGCCCGGCACATAGTCAAAGTACAGCCAATCACCGTCGGCCGCGTCCACAATGCCCTTGGCGCGGAGGATCATGCCGTAATCGCTGCCCTCGTCAAAGCGGGCGAGAATGGCCTTGAGCCGCTCCTCAGTGAACTTTTTGGGCGTCTCCATGCCCCAGCTGGTGAACACCTCGTCCGCGTGGTGTTGATGCTCGTGGTCGTGGTCGTGGCAGCCGCAGGTGCAGTGCTCATCATGCTCATGTTCATGATGGTGCTCATGCTCGTGTTCATGTTCATGGTCGTGATGATGTTCATGGTCATGGCAGCCGCAAGTGCAGCTTTCATCATGCTCGTGTTCGTGATGGTGTTCGTGTTCATGATCATGATGGTGCTCATGAAGATGTTCGTGCTCCATGTGCTCAAGCTCGGCCTTAAGGCCGTTTTCGTCCATGGCCTTGAGGATCATTTCGCCGTCGATCTTATCCCAGGGGGTTGTGATAAGCCCTGCCTTGGGGTTCAGGCCGCGCAGGAGCTCCGTTGCCGCCAGAACCTTCTTCTCGTCGGCGTTCTGGGTGCGGCTCATTACGATAAGGTCTGCACTCTCTACCTGATCGTTGAAAAACTCACCGAAGTTGCGCATATACATCTTGCACTTGCCCGCGTCCACAACGGTGACTCTCGCGCCGATGACGGCGCCCTCCACGCCTTCCACCGCGTGGCTCACATCGGAGAGCTTGCCAACGCCGGAGGGCTCTATAATGATACGGTCAGGGGCAAAGTCCTCCATGACCTTCCTGAGGGCCTTGGTAAAATCGCCCACCAGCGTGCAGCAGATGCAGCCGGAATTCATCTCAGTTATCTCAACACCGGCGTCCCGGAGGAAGCCGCCGTCAATGGCGATCTCTCCAAATTCGTTCTCTATCAGCACCAGCTTTTCGCCCTTATAGCCCTCCGAAATGAGCTTGCGGATAAGGGTAGTTTTGCCCGCGCCGAGAAAACCCGAAAAAATGTCTATTTTTGTCATGGTAAAAACCTCCATGTATTTGTTTGAGTTAATATTATACCACTTTGATGTTGGTTTTACAAGCATTGACAGGGACTTGGGCGAAGAGGGAAAAAAGCTTACGAAGCGTAAGCCCTTCAAGAAGACTGAAATATCCTTTCCAGCCGCACCTGAGAGGCTTTTTTACAAAAAAGTTCCGATCCTCTGTAAAAAAACGGTATAAAATCGTAGTATATAGATGAACACGGAAAGAGGTGACAGCGCATGACAGACGAGATGATAATTGACCTGTTCTTTGAGCGCTCAGAACAGGCCATCTCGGAGCTTGATAAGCGGCACGGAGGCGCGGTGGGGCGCGTAGCGCTGAACATTCTGGGCGATGTGGAGGACGCGAAGGAGTGCGTCAACGACACATGGCTCGGCGCGTGGAACAGCATCCCGCCAAACCGCCCCTCGCCGTTGAGAACCTATGTGTGCAAAATTGCGCGCAATCTTGCCACAAAGCGCTATCATGCAGACCGCGCCCGGAAGCGCAGCAGCCAATACGATCTTGCGCTGGACGAGCTTGCCGACTGCCTGCCGGATAGCGGCAGCGTTGAGGATGAGGCCGCCGCGAAGGAGCTGGCAGAGATTATAAACGCCTTCCTCGACACGCTTACATATGAGGACAAGTTTCTCTTCATGCGCAGATATTGGTACGCTGATTCTCTTTCAGACATTGCGGCGATGGCGGGCATGAGCTACAACAACGCCGCTGTCCGCCTCTTTCGCGTGAAGGAAAAGCTCAGAAGAATACTTGAAAAGGAGGGAGTAGCGATATGAAGCGGGAAATCATATCTCAGGCGCTTAATGCCCTTGATGAGCGGCATATCAGCGACGCGGTGGTTTTCGCCCCCGCCTCGGCGCAAAGCTCCCCGGAATGGAGCTCAGGAGTGAAAACAAAACGCATTATAACCCTTGCATTCGTGGCGGCGCTGATCATTGCGCTCGGCGCGGCGGCTTACGCCACGGGCATATTCGGCCTGAAAACCATGGCCATAGACCTTGAGCAGCAGGCTAATATAATCCCCGAAAACACAATGTCTGAAATACCCGATCACACTATTATATCCGTATCTCAGCCGCAGGCTGTGGAGGACACGGTGGATGCCGCCATAAGAGAGAAAATCGAAAACTCCGCCAAAGCATGGGCGGAGTGGGAAGCGTGGCGGAAGGAAAACGGGATACACAGACCGGAAGTGTTTGAAGCGCCCGATGACTGCGCCGGGGTCGGCTGGGAGGAAAATGAGGACGGCACATATGCGGTAATCTTCTATACATTTGAAGAGACCGATGACGAAAATGAATTATTTAACCACAAGCTCGTGGAGATGGAACGCCGCGTCGCCACGGCGGAGGAATACGAGCAGGAAATGGCGTATATTGCGGCAAAGGGAACAGGCTACGGCGACTATGACTATAACTACTATGTCTACTCGCAGGAGATGGGAGAGAAGTTGGAGAGCATAGCCGCAAGCTACGAGCTGAAGCTGCGACATAAAGCGGAGCTTATTCTCCAAAACTACAACGGGCAGACCGACCTATACACCCGCGGGGAGATACTTGAAAAGGTCAACGAGATCTGCGCCGGGGGAAAGAGCTTCTTCCGAACTGAGCCTGTGGGCTTTGAAAAGTTTTACTACTACGACGAGGGAACATTTGCCGTCAACTTTTATGCTGGTGACGCGCTCAGGGACGGGGTGAGCTGCTATCTCTACAATTCCCCGTACGGCACGCTCTCAAGCGGCAGGGAGGTCATCAACTCTGTGCGTGGAGATGTCGATTCCTTTACCACCCGCAGCCATATCACCCCCGACGGCACGGAGCTGACCGTCGCGCAAAACAGCACGAATGTGTGCGCCTATGTCTATCTTGAAAATTCCTATGTGGCGATAGATATAACTGCGCCCGACAGCCTGAGCGAAGCGGAGGTCGACGAGGTTCTGGATATGGTCGATTTCAGCACCATCGCGTAAACGCGCCTGCGGGCGCGTTTCGGAATGCAAGAGCCCGACCCTGCGCCGCACCCATCTTGGCTCCCCATGAGGGGGAGCTGTCTTGACACGTCAGTGGCAAGACTGAAGGGGGGATGTCTTGCGACAGAGTTGACTATAACATTGCTCTTCTATCTTACCCTGCCGCAGTACAGCCCCCCTATCGGCTCGCAGGCTCGCCACTTCCCCCTCATGGGGAAGCAAGTGGGTGCGGCGGTGTGTTGAACTGCTCCATGCCCAAGGCTCCCTCTGACGAGGGAGCTGTCAGCGCAGCTGACTGAGGGAGAGATATTTACGGGATTTGTCCGTTTTTATACCTTGCTTTTCTCTCCCTCCCGTCTCGTCAGAACAAGCTCATGTCGTTCCGTTTCCGCCAAGCGTGGCGAAAACTGCACTATATTCGCTTGTTCTTCCTCTCAAAACTGCAACAGCTACGCTTTGTTGCAGTTTTGCCACCTTATAACCTGCCCTGCCTCCCTCGTCAGAGGGAGGCAGGGGAATGTAGCTAATTTACAGTTCTTCTGCCGAGAATTTGCACCGTACCAAAGCTCTCCTGCGTAAGGAGAGCTGGCGGCAAAGCCGTAGCCCACCTCCCCTTGCGCCCAAGGGGAGGCTTTGAGGCCGTGCAAACTTTAGACATTTCTGTTCTTTAATCTCCACCAGTTACAACTTATCGCTTAATTTCCCGCCCTGCACGGGAGATCGTAAAGAGGCACACCTCTTTACTCGTTTCAATTAGGGAGATTTTTAAGAGGGGAAGAAAACGAAATCTTCCCCTCTTAAATGTTTCTTTGCAGCTTTCTTGACATCAAGAAAGCTGACGCACACTCTCTGCTTATATTTAACCTTGATGCTGTCCAGCCCCTCAGGGGGAAGCGAGATTAGTGCGGAGGCGTGTTGAACTGCACTGCCAAAGGCTCTTCTGCGTCAGAGGGAGGCAGGGGATTGACGGAAAACGCCATCACCACCTTAAATAATCTTAAAACGCTGCCCAAAGTGCATTTGGGCGGCGTTTTCTGTTGACCGTACGGCGGTTTAGTGATAAAATACCATGAATTACTATGGGATAGGTATGGTCAAGACTATGTGGATAGCTGATAAATGGCGGGATTTTGAGCTGCTGGACTGCTCGAAGGGTGAAAAATTGGAGCGCTGGGGAGACTATTACTTAGTCCGTCCCGATCCGCAGGCGATATGGGAGACCCCGCGCCGTAATCCCCATTGGAACAGCCGCAGCGCCCGGTACAGCCGCAGCGCGAGCGGCGGCGGCAGCTGGGACAAGGGGAGTCTGCCCGCCAACTGGCAGGTGCGTTATGGGGATTTGACCTTTAATGTCAAGCCAATGAACTTCAAGCACACGGGGCTTTTTCCCGAACAGGCCGCCAACTGGGACTGGGCAATGGAGAAGATCCGCCGCGCCGGCAGGCCGATAAGCGTCTTGAACCTCTTCGCCTACACCGGCGGGGCGACAGTCGCCTGCGCCAAGGCGGGGGCGAGCGTCTGCCATGTGGACGCGGCGAAGGGCATGGTCGCATGGGGCAAGGAAAACGCAGCCGTATCCGGACTTTCGGACGCGCCTATCCGTTGGATAGTTGACGACTGCGCCAAGTTCGTGGAGCGGGAGATCCGCCGCGGGCGGCGCTATGACGCGATAATCATGGACCCTCCCTCCTATGGCCGCGGGCCGGGGGGCGAGGTTTGGAAGCTGGAGCAGAACATCTGGGGCTTCGTGTCCCTGTGCGCGGGAGTGCTGAGCGACGAGCCGCTGTTCGTCATCATCAACTCCTACACCACGGGGCTTTCCCCCTCGGTGCTGAGCTATGTTTCGGAGAGTATATTCACAAAGAAATTCGGCGGCAGCTCCGACAGTCAGGAGCTGGGGCTGCCCGTCACGGACAGCGGCCTTGTGCTGCCCTGCGGGGCGACCTGCCGCTGGGAGAGTAAAAGGTAGATCAAATTGAGCGCGATAATCAGATGTGAAAATGTACATTTCCGCTATCCCGAGGATGAGCAGGAGAGCCTGTGCGGGATAGATCTGGAAATTGAGGCGGGCAGCTTTGTGGCGGTGCTGGGACACAACGGCTCGGGAAAATCCACCCTTGCAAAGCATATGAACGCCATACTCACCCCCACCGAGGGGAGGGTGCAGATAAAGGGGATGGACACTGCCGACGAGGAAAAGACCCTAGATGTGCGCCGCTGCGTGGGCATGGTGTTCCAAAACCCTGACAACCAGATAGTTGCAAATGTGGTGGAGGACGATGTGGCCTTCGCGCCGGAGAATCTGGGCGTTCCCCCGGAGGAGATACGCCAAAGGGTGGACGATGCTCTAAAGCAGGTGGGCATGTATGAGCTGAGGCTGCACGCGCCGCATCTGCTCTCCGGCGGGCAGAAGCAGCGCGTCGCCATCGCGGGTGTGCTGGCCATGCGGCCGGACATCATCGTGCTGGATGAGCCGACGGCTATGCTCGACCCTCAGGGGCGGCGGGAGGTCATTTCCACCGTCACGGCGCTCTGCCGCGAGCGGGGGATGACCGTTATGCTCATAACCCACCACATGGACGAGTGCATTGACGCGGACAGGCTCATCGTCATGTCAAACGGCCTCATCGTGGCCGACGGCAGCCCCGCGCAGGTTTTCGGTCAGGTGGAGCTTATGCAGCGCGAGGGGCTGGGCGTGCCGGAGACGGTGCGGCTGCTCGATGAACTGAATAAGCAGGGCTTCGATCTGCCTCTTGACCGGCTGGACGCCAAGTCCTGCGCGGAGATAATTGCAGAGAAAATATAAGTTACCCTTTCTTGCTTCCCCATGAGGGGGAAGTACCCGCCGTAAGGCGGGGGATAGGGGGGCTGTCCTACGCCAAGGCAGAACAGAAAAAATGCTTTAATAAACTGCTAAGCAAGACATCCCCCCATCAGTCAGCTAACGCTGACAGCTTCCCCTTATGGGAAGCCAAGATGCCTTGGAACAGTTTGGAGAGAACTTTTATGGCAGAGATCACGGTGGAAAACCTGCGCCATGTATACAGCGCAGGCACGCCTTTTGAAAAAGTCGCAATAGACAATATAAATCTGACGATTCCCGCCGGGCAGTTTGTCGGCCTTATCGGGCACACGGGCTCGGGAAAATCAACCTTTATCCAGCACCTCAACGCCCTTTTAAGCCCCACGAGCGGCAGGGTCCTCTACGGCGGAGAGGATATAAATAAGGATAAGCTCTCCCGCAGGGATATAAAGGGCAAGGTCGGCCTTGTGTTCCAGTACCCGGAATATCAGCTCTTTGAGGAGACGGTTTTTGCCGACATCGCTTTCGGCCCAAAGAACATGGGGCTTAAAGGCGACGAGCTTGAAGAGCGAGTGCGCGAGGCGGCGGGCTTCGCGGGAGTGGAGGAAGCGCTCTTTGACCGCTCCCCGCTGGAGCTTTCCGGCGGGCAGAAGCGGCGCATTGCAGTTGCGGGAGTCATCGCCATGCGCCCCGGCGTGCTTATTCTGGACGAGCCGACGGCCGGGCTTGACCCGGCGGGCTGCCGACAGATAATGGATAACATCGTCAGCTACCGGGAGCAGAGCGGCTCAACGGTCATCGTCGTCAGCCACAATATGGATGATGCCGCCCGCCTTGCAGACCGCATACTCGTCTTTAACCACGGGGCAGTCGCTATGGACGGCAGCCCTGAGGAGGTCTTTTCCCGCCCTGAGGAGCTTATCAAAATCGGCCTGTCCGTGCCGCACGCGACCGAGATAGCCATGGAGCTGAGAGCCCGAGGTGTGCCCCTCTCCGGCTCGATCTACACCCATGAGCAGCTGCTCGCGGAGATACTGAAGGCAAAGGGGGCAGGCAAATGCTGAAGGACATTACTTTGGGTCAGTTCTTCCCCGGAGACAGCCTTATCCACAAGCTCGACGCGAGAACGAAGCTGCTTGCCCTCGTTATCTACATCGTCGCCTTGTTCCAGACCAAGGGCTGGGTATCCTATGGGTTGTTGATAATCGCTGCGGGCGGGCTGATGGCGGTGTCCAAAATCGGCGTGAAGAACATCTTAAAGGGTTTGAAGCCCATGCTGTTCATCATCATTCTGACCGGCCTTCTGAACATTTTCTACACGCAGGGCACGCCTATACTTCCCGGCTGGATCATCACCTGGGAGGGACTTGACCGGGCGGCGAAGATGATTTTGCGCATAAGCCTGCTCATAGCGGCGACATTTCTGCTGACCTATACCACCAGCCCCATGGCGCTGACGGACGGGCTGGAGCTTATGCTCAACCCACTGAAAAAGATAAAGCTGCCCATTCACGAGATGACCATGATGATGAGCATGGCGCTGCGCTTTATCCCCACGCTCATCGAGGAGACGGACAAGATAATGTCCGCCCAGAAGGCCCGCGGCGCCGACTTTGAGACGGGCAGCCTCGTAAAGCGGGCAAAGGCGCTGCTGCCGATACTGATACCTCTGTTTGTCTCCTCCCTCAGACGGGCGGACGAGCTGGCTGTGGCTATGGAGAGCCGCTGCTACCACGGGGGAGAGGGCAGAACGCGCATGAAGCAGCTCCGCCTTGTGGGGCGGGACTACATTTCCCTTATTGTCTCTGCCTCCTTCCTTGTGCTGATAATTGTATTGAAGAAATTTGGTTTTTAAGCTATGCCGATGAGAAATATCGCCCTGCGTCTGCGCTATGACGGCAGCCGCTACCATGGCTGGCAGGTGCAGAAAAACGAGATAAGCGTTGCCCAGACCCTCAACGAGGCGCTGGAAAAGGTTTGTGGGCACCCGGTGAAGACCGTGGGCTGCGGCAGGACTGACGCGGGCGTTCACGCGCTGAGCTACTGCGCCAATTTCCGCACGGACAGCCGAATCCCCGCTGACAGGCTCCCACTGGCGGTTAATTCCCGCCTGCCCGAGGATATCGCCGTTGAGCGGGCGATGGACGCGCCCGAGGACTTTAACGCCATCGGCTCGTGCATAAAAAAAGAATATATCTACAAAATATTAAACAGCGCCATTCGCGACCCCTTTTTGGAAAAACGGGTGTGCTTCTATCCCCAGCGGCTTGACATGGAGCTGATGCGCCGCGCCGCCGCCGCCTTTGAGGGGACGCATGACTTCAAGGCCGTGCGCAGCCTCGGTACGCCCACAAAGACCACCGTGCGCACGGTGTATCACTGCCGGGCGGAAAAGCAGGGGGATATCATCACCGTCTCCGTCTGTGCGGATGGGTTTTTGTACAACATGTGCCGCGCCATCGTCGGCACGCTTATCTACGCCTCCTATGGAAAGCTCCAGCCGGAGGATATTCCCGCCCTGCTCGAAAAAGGCGACCGGCGGCTCACCGGGCCCACCATGCCCCCGCAGGGACTTTATCTCAACCGGGTCTGGTATGACGATCCGGTGGGAACCTTATTTAAGTAAACGCTGAATAAATCGCCGGCGGCGCTTTGCGGACAATTTCAGCCCTGATTTCGTCACTTTTTCTTGCAATACACAAAGTATTGCTGCAAAAAAGTGCCATCATCAGAACGCAAATTTTCTCGCAAATCGCTCTTGTCGATTTAATCACCGTTCACTCGTTCGATTAGATTTGTTCACAAATGCGTGGTATAATAAAACGCTGTTGATTTGACTTGCTGTGCGGCGCTGTGCCGCCGCGTAAAATATATGATTCAAAGGATGGGCTACATATGAAGACAGTTATCAACATTATTCTTATAGCCATAGTTGCCCTCTGCACCTGGCATGGCTTCAGAAAAGGGCTTGTGGGCGGCATCGCCGGGATACTGGCCATAGTTCTGGCGCTTTTCGGCGCGAATCTCCTCTCCTCGGCGTATTCCCATGAGGTAACGCCCGTGCTGCACCCCTTTGTTGACGGGTTTATCGACTCACAGAACACCAGAAGTGAGATTTTGGAGCGCATGGGCTACGGCAGCAGCGATCTGTCGCTGGAGGATATTCTGGCGCAGGACAGCTCTTTGAAGGTGGATTACGCCTATGAGTGTATGCGTCAGGTGGGTTTTTATGAACAGCACGCGGAGAAGCTGGCTGACAAGGCTGTGCAGTATGCAAACGAAAACGGCGTGAGTATGACCGAGGCGGTCATCAGCACCCTGGGGGACACCATAACCTATGTAGGGGGGCTGGTGCTCTTTTTCCTGCTGATCCTGATTTTGCTCATTGCCATTGCCAACATCGGTAATCTCTCCTTCCGCCTGCCCATGCATGAGACGGCGGACGCGGTGGGCGGAGCTGTGGCAGGCTTCATAAAGGGCTGCCTGTACTGTGTGCTGCTGTGCTGGCTGCTGGGCTTTTTGGGCCTGATAATCAAAGACAGCCTTAATGGCGCGGCGCTTGCCCGGCTCTTCCTGTCAATCCGCTTTGTAACTGGCGGGCTGCTTTAAGTAACTTTTTCCACGGAGGTAAAAATGCAGGCAACAATGTGTTCCCGCTGCGGTAAGAATGTGGCGGTAGTATTCATAACCAAGATAGAAAACGGCCAGACCAAAAATGAAGGTCTGTGCCTCAAGTGCGCCCGCGAGCTGCACATCAAGCCCGTGGACGATATGATAGAGAAAATGGGCATCTCCGATGAGGATCTTGAGAGCATATCCGGCGATATGCTCAGCGCCCTGAGCGGCGCGGAGGAGCTTATGGCCATAGACGACGGCGATGCGGACGAGGACGACGGCAAGACCGCCACCTTCCCTTTTCTCAACCGGCTTTTCGGTGGTAACCAGGCAGGCTCCGGCGACAAAAATCCTCCGCAGGACAGCCGTCCCCGCCCCGAGAAGGAGGGCGGAAAGCAGCCCAAGCGGAAATTCCTGGATAATTACTGCATCGATCTGACCGCAAGAGCCAGAGAGGGCAAGCTCGATGCTATGATAGGCAGAGCGGAGGAGCTGGAGCGCGTTATCCAGATACTCAACCGCCGCCAGAAGAATAACCCCTGCCTCATCGGTGAGCCGGGTGTCGGCAAGACGGCTATCGCCGAAGGGCTTGCTCAGCGCATCGCCATGGGCAATGTCCCCTATAAGCTCCAGAATAAGCAGGTGTTCCTGCTCGATTTGACCGCCCTCGTTGCGGGTACGCAGTTCCGCGGGCAGTTTGAAAGCCGCATGAAGGGGCTTATCGAGGAGATACGCAAGCAGGGCAATGTAATCCTCGTCATTGACGAGGTGCACAATATCGTGGGCGCGGGGGACGCCGAGGGCAGCATGAACGCGGCCAATATCCTAAAGCCCGCCCTGTCGCGGGGCGAGATACAGGTCATCGGCGCAACGACCTTTGCCGAGTACCGCAAGCACATCGAGAAGGATTCCGCCCTTGAGCGCCGCTTCCAGCCGGTGACGGTGAATGAGCCCTCTATCGAGGACAGCGTTGAGATAATAAAGGGCGTCGCCCATTACTATGAGCAGTACCATGGCGTGCGTATCCCTCAGGAGATGTGCCGCAGGGCTGTTTTGATGAGCGAGCGGTATATTACAGACCGCTTTCTGCCTGATAAGGCCATTGACCTTATCGACGAAGCCTGCTCCGACGTAAATCTCAAGGACGAGACGATAAACCGCCGTATGCTGGCGCAGCGTGACCTTGAGAACGTGCGCTTTGAGAGAGACGCGCTTATGAGCGCGGAGCCTCCCAAGGGGGATGACGCCAACGAGCAGCTTGACAAGCGCTATGAGCGCATCGCCCAGCTGCGCAGCAAGGAAATGCAGCTTGAGCAGGAGCTCAAGGAGCTGGACAACGCCGGCGCGCCGGAACTTACGGTGGATAACCTCGCCCGCATCATTGAGCTGTGGACGAAGATACCGGCCTCCACAATAAAGGAAGATGAGCTTCAGCGTCTCGCCGGGCTTGATAAGCGCCTTAAAGAGCATATCGTTGGTCAGGACAAAGCGGTTGACACTCTCTGCGCCGCCATCAAGCGCGACAGGGTGGGGCTTAAGGTCAAGCGCAAGCCCGTCAGCTTCATATTTGTCGGCGGCACAGGCGTCGGTAAGACGGAGCTTGTAAAGCGCCTCGCTGCAGATATGTTTGACAGCCCCGAATCGCTCATAAGGCTCGATATGTCGGAATTTATGGAGAAGTTCGCGGTGTCGCGCATCATCGGCTCGCCCCCGGGCTATGTGGGCTATGACGAGGCGGGACAGCTCACCGAGAAGATCCGCCGCCGCCCCTATTCCGTGGTGCTTTTTGACGAGATCGAGAAGGCGCACCCCGATGTGATGAACATTCTGCTCCAGATCCTTGACGACGGCAGGATAACCGACGCGCAGGGGCGCACCGTGAATTTTGAAAACACCATCATCATCATGACCACCAACGCCGGCAGCAATACCAAAACCGGCAGCGTGGGCTTCGGCGGCTCCTTAAGCGACATGAGCCGGGAACGCACCATGAAGGCCCTCAACGAGTTTTTGCGTCCGGAGTTTATAAACCGTGTGGATGAGGTCATCTGCTTTGAGCAGCTAACTGAGGATAACTTCCGCGCCATCGCGCAGCTGATGCTCGGGGAGCTTCGAGAGCTTATGCTCTCAAAGGGCATAGAGCTCAGCTGGGACGCCGCCCTCACGGATCACCTCACCAGGAAGGGCTATTCTGTCACCTACGGCGCGAGAAATCTGCGCAGGCTTATCCAGAAAGAAATCGAGGACGTTGTCGCCCAGAAGCTTATCGACAGCCGGGGCGAAAATGTACGCGCCGTGGAGTTGTCCGCCGCTGACGGGGCGGTCACGGTGCAATGCCGCTGATTGGAGAGTAATGCCATGAACGGACGTTTACAGATAATTCAGGGGGATATAACCCGCCAGAGCGTTGACGCCATTGTCAACGCCGCCAACTGCTCGCTGCTCGGCGGCGGCGGAGTGGACGGGGCCATTCACAGGGCCGCCGGCCCGGAGCTGCTGGCTGAATGCAGGACGCTGGGCGGCTGTCAGACAGGGAAGGCCAAAATAACCCGTGGCTACCGTCTGCCAGCAAAGCATGTTATCCACACGCCCGGCCCCGTATGGCACGGCGGAAGCCGAGGCGAGGCGGAGCTTCTGGGCTCCTGCTACCGCTCCTGCCTGGAGCTGGCCAGCGAAAACGGCTGCGCCACGGTGGATTTCCCGTCGATAAGCACGGGGGTGTACCACTTCCCGCTGGATAAAGCCTCCAAAATTGCCGTGAATACTATTCTTGATTATCTCAAAAACCACCCGGAGATAGAGCAGGTGCGCATGGTCTGCTTTGACGCGAATACCGCCGGGTATTATGAGGCTGCTCTTGCGGAGGCTTGCGAATGAGGCGGGGAATAAGGCTTCAATACAATTCCCCGGTGGTGCTGAGCTTCGCGCTTATATCCCTGGGTGCGCTTATTCTGGGTCAGATGACCGGGCACAAGACGGACGCGCTGCTTTTCAGCGTCTATCGCTCGTCGCTGGCAGACCCCCTTACATATCCGCGCTTTGTGCTCCATGTGCTGGGGCACAGCAGCTATGCCCACTATATCGGCAACATGATGATGATTTTGGTGGTCGGCCCGCCGCTCGAGGAAAAATACGGCAGCCGCTGCCTGTTCTGGGCAATATTCCTCACGGCCTTTGTCTCCGGCATGGTGCAGTGGCTCTTCTTCCCGCATACGGCGCTGCTGGGGGCTTCGGGAATAGTGTTTATGATGATCGTCATGTCCTCCCTGTCCGGCATGAAGGACGGATATATCCCCATCACGCTGATCCTTGTGCTTATCCTCTATGTGGGCGGCGAGATCGTGGACGGAGTGGTCTTAAGCGACAATATATCTCAGCTGACGCATATCATCGGCGGCATCTGCGGCGCGTTTCTGGGCATCAGTATGCGCATGAGGAGGTAGCTTTGGAAAGCCTTTTGATAAGCGCCTGCCTTCTGGGCGCGGACTGCAAATACAGCGGCGGGAACAATCGCCTGCCTGATGAGCTGCTCCGGCGGCTGAAAAGCAAATACCGCCTTGTCCCGGTCTGCCCGGAGACGGCGGGAGGCCTGCCAATACCCCGTCAGCCCAGCGAGAGGCTGGGGGAAAAGGTCGTGAGCAGGCTGGGAGCGGATGTGACCGCTCAGTTTCAAAAGGGAGCGGAGACTGCCCTTGAGCTGTCAAAGCGCTTTGACTGCAAAAAGGCTCTGCTCAAGGAGAACAGCCCCTCCTGCGGCAGCGGCCGGATATATGACGGCAGCTTCAGCCGCAAGCTCACCGAGGGGGACGGCGTGGCGGCGGCCATGCTCAAGGCCGAGGGGCTTGCCATATATGGCGAGAGCGTGGCGGAGACAATACTGTAAAGTTGACAGGCAGGAAATATTCCCGCCTGTCAACTTTACTTTTATATGCGCGCATGATATACTAAAAAACAGGCTGAAAATTTGACCTTGCCGACAGATGGCGAACGGAATAGGAGGACTGCGTTAAAATGGGCGACGGGCAGGTGAAAAAGCATGGGCGGGCGGGCAAATACTGCCTGCGTGCGCTGCTGATTTTGCTTGAAACTCTCGTACTCCTCGTGCTTGGAGTGCTGGGAGCCATATATATTTTCGTGAAGGGCCCGTCTGATACCGCGGCCCGGCTTTTTGTACACTCTACCAAGGAGACCAGCGCCATCGGCTTCCTGCCGGATATTTTTTGCAGCGAGGACGAGATAAAGGCGATAATGAGCGCTCAGGAGCAGACCGAGGCCGTGGCCACGGATCTGAGCCTTATAAACATCTCCGACGCTGTACCCGGAGCGGCGACGGACGAATACGGCTTCACTGACGACGACGGGGACGGGATAATCCTTCAGGAGGTCAGCGGCGAGGGCTACACCGGGTATATGATGATCGTGCTTGACCCCTCGCGGGTCATTCTGGCCACCGACCCCGCAAGCTACGGCGGAAAAGGCTACACGGTTGAGGAGTTTGCCAAAATGTATGACGCCGTGGCCGCGATAAACGGCGGCGCCTTCGAGGACGCCGGAGGTCAGGGCAACGGCAGTATGCCCGAGGGGCTGGTGGTGAATAACGGCGTTCATTACGGCTGGGGCGTGAAACAGGGCTTCGCCGGCATTGACGAGGATCATATCCTCCATGTGGGCTGCCGCAGCGGGCAGGACGCGAAGGACGAAAACATCATGTACGGTGCGAGCTACGGGCCCGTGCTGGTTCAAAACGGCGAGATGATGGCCGAGGCAACGCTGGAAAGTGGCGTAAACCCCAGAACCGCTATCGGCCAGCGGGCGGACGGGGCCTTCCTGCTGCTGGTCATTGACGGGCGGCAGGTCATAAGCCTTGGCGCCACGTATATGGACGAGGCGGAGATAATGCTTGATTTCGGCGCGGTGAACGCCGTGAACATGGACGGCGGATCTTCAAGCATGATGTGGTATAACGACGGCTATGTGAACAACTGCGCCTCTGTTATAGGTATCCGCCCGATACCCACCGCTTTCGTGGTGCTCAAATGAGCGGAGGACTGCCAATGAAAGAGAAGAGGATAAAAGGCTTTACAAAGGCCGCGCTGATTTACGGCGCGGTGCTGGCGTGTATAATTCTGCTGGCATTGCTGGTGCTGGCGCTGTTCTTGCGCGACTATGAGCTTACCCGCCCCCAGACCGTGGCACAAAGTTATATAAACAAGCTTGATGACGAGAGCATACACGCTCTGGCGGAGAGCACCGTCTCCACACTCAACTTTTCCATAATGCCGGAGGAGGACTGCTACGACTTTATAGCCGACGCGGTGCATGGGGCGGACGTGGTGAAGCTGCGGGATAAGGACAGCGACGCGCTGGTGTACCTTGTGCGCTGCGGTGAGACCCAGGTAGGGAAGCTCACCATCGACAGCACCGGCAAAAGCCTTTTTGGCTTTGATAAATTGTTGGTGAGCTCTGCGGAGTTTGATTTCACGCCGCTCAGGGCCGAGGACAGAGTGAGCATACCTGCCGACTGGACGGCTGAATGTCCTGCAGAGCTGATAGCTGAGAACACGCAGACCCACTATGAGCTGCTTGAGGAGTTTTATAATGGGGAAGTGCCTATGCCCTGCCTCGTGACATACAGCACCGGCGGATATCTTGTCAAACCGGAGCTTAAGCTTATCAGCCCGGAAGGGGAGAGCTATGACGCCGTGACCGAGGAGCTGTTTGTTGACAACTGTCCCGAGTCGAAGCGGCAGGCTGTCAAGGATTCCTGCGAGGAGTTTCTGCGGGCCTATATTCTCTATGCCTCCAATCCAAACAGAAGCAGCTACGGCAACTACACTAACCTTTCAAAACTCATGGTTGAGGGCAGCACTCTGCAAAAGCGTATGCTTTATGCCGCGTCCGGGCTGAATTATACGGCCAGCATGGGCGATGAGCTGCAAAAAATTGATTTCAAGCACCTGATGGAGCTGGGCGATGGCTACTATCTCGCGGATTTTTCATATCAGGTCAACACCATGGGCTTAAAAGGCGAGGTGACTACGGAGAACAACATGAAGCTTGTCATGCTGGAAGCTCAGGACGGAGCTTTTCTGGCGGCTGCCAGCAGCAGCTATTAGGAGGGCCTGTGAGAGAGCATAGATACAGAAAGCTTTTGCTTGCGGGTCTTTGCACAGCGGCGGCGCTGCTCACCGCCTGCGGTGGAGAGCCCGCGCCGCCAATCGAGACGGAGACCCCATCGCCTGAACCGTCGGTAATAATAAGCGAGCTGATGAGCGCGAATAAAAGCACGCTTATGGACGCATCGGGCGCTTTCCCGGATTGGATTGAGCTGCATAATATCTCTGCCGCTCCGGTGGAGCTGTCTGGATGGACAATATCCGACGGGGGAGACAGCGTCCCCCTGCATGAGCAGAGCCTTGAACCGGGTGAATATACCCTTCTGCTGTGTTCAAAGAGCGGGGCAGGGCAGAGCGTGCGGCTCGGGCTTTCCTCAAAAGGGGAAAAGCTTGAGCTTAAAGACGGCGAGGGGAATGTCATGGACACCGTCAGCTTCGGCGCTGCGGAGGACGATTGCAGCTTTGTGCGCGGAGAGAACGGAGAGCTTGAAGCCTGCCGTTTCCCAACGCCCGGCTATGACAACACTGATGCGGGGTATGAGCTTGCCCAGAATGAGCGCGTGACGCCGGGGCTTGCCATAAACGAGGTGGTGGTTTTCAACCGCCTTTATCCCAATTATCTGGAGCAATATAACGACCTGATAGAGTTCAAAAACAACTCCGATGTGCCAATCGACCTGGGGGAATATTTTCTCTCCGATAAAATAGACGGGCAGAACAGATACCGCCTGCCGGATCGGAGCATAATACCCGGTGAAATTTACACTCTGGAATGTACGGACGAGGTTCCCTTCGGGCTTTCAAGCCTGCGGGAGCAGTGCTACCTTAGCCGGGAGGACGGGAGCATCGTGGACTATGTGTCTCTGCATGACATTCCCGCGGGCGGCAGCATGGGGCGGCAGCCGGCGCAAAACGGCTTTTTCTACTTTGAGCGGGCAAGCGTCGGAGAGAACAATTCCGGCGGCAGCAGAATGATATCCTCAATGCCCGTTTCCTCTCAAAAGGGAGGAGTTTTCGAGGGAGATGGGCCGGTCACGGTGGAGCTTTCCGGGAGCGGGCGCATATTCTATTCCCTCGATGGCGGTACACCGGACAGTGAGTCCCCTGAGTATACGGCGCCGCTGAGCTTTGACAAGACCACCGCGTTGAGGGCTGTATGCATCGAGCAGGGGAAGCTCCCCAGCCGGGAGCTGACACTCAGCTTCATCATCAACGAGGGGCACAGCCTGCCGGTGGCGAGCCTCGTCATCGACCCGGACTACTTCTCAAACCGGAGCACCGGCATATATTACAGACCGGGCGAGGATCTGGAACGGCCCGGGAATATCGAATTTTTTGACGGAGAGGACTCGTTTGAGATCGCCTGCGGCGTAAAGCTCCATGGGGCAACTTCACGGTTTGCGCAGGAAAAGAAGTCATACAAGCTCAACTTCCGCGACGCTTACGGCGGAGAGCTTAAATGCGATGTGTTCAAAAACGGGGTCACGGAGTTTTCTTCCATACTGCTCCGCGCAGCCCAAGAGAGCTCCTTTTCCACAAATATGCGGGACATCACCATGCACGAGCTGGCGATGGACTGCGAGCCCGGACTTTCCACACAGGCGTACAGGTACGCCGTTTTATACATAAATGGCGAATATTGGGGCATATACGCCCTGCGCGAGGCTCATTCGCCGGAGCATTTCGCAAGGCACTACGGCTATGACGAGGATAAGGTGCTAATGTGGAAGGGCGAATGGGACGAGAACAGCGAGGCGGCGGAGTTCTGCCGCTTTGTGATGAATAACGACATGAGCGATGCGGAAAATTACCGTTATGCTTCGGAGCATCTGGACATTGACAGCATCATCGCGTGGGGCGTTATCGAGGCTTACAGCGGCAATATAGATATAAATTCACCCAATATGCGCTTTTATTACACTGAGGAAGACCAAAAGCTGCACTATGCGCTGGTGGATCTGGATCTGGGACTGTTCGTGCATGGCAGGTTCGAGCTTGCCACGGAAAACGGCTACGCCTTTAACAGGCTCATATCCGCGCTGCTGGATAATCAGGATTTCAGGCGGCTCCTGCTTGAAAAAACCTCAGAGTATCTGTCAGGACCACTCGCTCAGGAGAACACCTTTGCCGTGATGGATAAGCTTGCTGATGAGCTGCGGCCTGAGCTTGAGCGGGACGGAGCGCTGTGGGGCTATACGCCCGAGCAGTGGGAGCGGGAGCTGGACGGCTACCTGTACCATGTCCTCGGCAATATGGGCAGAGGCGGCTACAACCTGTATTTTGCCGGGACGGTAAGAGATCGCATGGGACTGTCCTCCCAGGAGTTTGAGCAATATTTCGGGAACTTGGGATGAAAACCCGCTGTGTATACAATGCGGGGAAATATTTAGCATATGAAAAAGAAAAAACTTATTCTATTGATTTTTGAGGAGCTTTTGCTCACGGGGCTGTTTCTCTGCGTTTTCGCGATGTTCCATCACGTGCTGCCAAGAATGGGGCTGTTTGTAAAAGAGACTGAGCCGGTCGTGCTTGAACCGATAGCCAGCGAGGAGCTGAACGGACAGGAAAAGGAGCTTACGCCCTGGCAGATAAAGTTCAGCGAGCATTTCACCGATGAGCCGATCTGGACGGAAAACTCTTACTCAAGCCCCCAGGTCTCCATTACTATAAGCACCCACTCACAGGAACTCGACGGTTATCCGCAGACCTGGTATGTGGCGGATATATATGTGGCGGATATAAAAAATCTCCAGAGCTATGTGGAGAATGAAAGCTACAACCGCTTTATCGAGACGCCTGCTGAGGAGCTTGCTCAGATGGCGGGGGCGCTTATCAGCATTAACGGCGACTATTGCAACGCCCAGGTGCAGTATGGCTTCTATGTACGCAACGGCGTCATGTATCAGGACATTCAGACGGCCTGTGACATCTGCGTTTTGTATTATGACGGCACTATGGAGACCTTTGGGCCGGAGGAATACAGGGTGGAGGATATCCTTGAAAAAAAGCCCTATCAGGTATGGAAATTCGGGCCGGAGCTGCTGGACGATGAGGGCAATCCCAAGACCGACTTCAACACCAGCGGTGCCATTGCCATTGGCAACCCCAGAAGCGCCATAGGCTATTATGAGCCGGGGCACTACTGCTTTGTGGTCTGTGACGGCAGGCAGGATGATTGGTCGAGAGGTCTGACCGTTGAGCAGCTCTCCCAGCTCTTTGCCGACCTGGGCTGTACGGCTGCGTATAACCTTGACGGCGGCGCCTCAGCCACCATGACCTTTAACGGACAGCTTTACAACAGGCAGAGCAGCTATCGGGAGCTTGGCGATATACTGCTCATCAAAGAGATAAACACCGGCAAGGGGGGAGAAGCGTGAAAAAAGCTTTGGCCAAAATTGCCCTTGCCCTTGCGCTGGGGCTTATCGTGATAACCGTGCTTGACGGGTTCAATCCGCTGATGGGCTTTCTGACCAGCACTCCGTCAAAGGTGTTCATCATCTGCACCTGCCTCAGCGCCGCCGTTACAGCGGCGCTGAGCCTGAAATAGCTTTGTGCAAAAGTTAAACCCCGCCGGATGGCGGGGTTTGATCATGGA
>DKYJ01000034.1:22630-29395 GCA_002493305.1 Clostridiales bacterium UBA7103
CGGTAAATGCCCCGCCTGAAAGGCGGGGCATAATAATATCATATATCTATCAGGCGGTCGCGGTCTTGAACTCGACCTTGACGACAACATCGTATTCGGGCATCTTGAAGCTGCCGTCTTTTACCTCAACGGGCTTCGCCTCATCATCCGCCTTATAGACGGTGATCTTATCCAGCGCGTAGCCGCTGTTAGGGGTGTCCACTATTTTGATCGTGTCGCCCGCCTTGGCCTTGGACACGGCATTGCCGTTGACCTGAAGCTGGAGAGTACCGTTGGAGATGTATGTATAGATGTTGTACTGCTTGGGGGGAGCGGGGGTGTTGGTGCTGCCGCCGGTGGAACCACCGGTGCTGCCGCCTGCTGCGCCGCCGGAGGAGGTGACGGTGCCGGGCACAGGCAGATACAAAATCTGACCGGCCTTGATAGCGGCAAAGTCGTCCTTGTTGTTGAGGATCTTCATCATGGCAAGGCTGTTGTCATAGCTGATTCCATAGCTGTTGCAGATGCCATAGGCCGTGTCGCCGGAGACGATCTTATGAGCCACGATCTTGATGCAGCTGCCGCTGGAGGGAGCCTTGGTGGTGGGCAGCTGAATGACCTTGCCCGCCGGGACCTTGTTCCAGCTTTTGATATTGTTGAGCTTCATTATCCTGTCGGAGTTGGAGGAGAAATCAATACCCAGCGCGGAGCACACGCCCCCGACAGTCTCCCCGGAAGCCATGGTGTGGGAGATAAGGTATCCGCTGATGAAATCATCGCCCTTGAGCACGGCGTCACCCGCGCTGCCCTCTGCCGCAGTGCCTCCGGTGATGCTGGGGGCGGTCTCGGCAGCGGCGCCCTTGCCGGGCAGAACGATGGTCTGACCCACTTTCAGGCGGGAGTAGTCCCTGATGTTGTTTTTCTTGGTGATCCAGTCCTTATTCTTATAGAAATCAATGCCAAGGCTCTGGCACACGGCCAGAACGGTATCCCCGCTCTTCAGAGTATACTGGATATTTTCGGCAAAAGCGCTCACTGCCATGCCGGAAATCAGGGATGATGCCACGCATACGCTGGCGATCAAAGTCTTGAGGCGTTTGTTCATTTCTCTTCCTCCTTGATAGATCATCGTATCTTATGTAGAAATTATAGCATCGCGGACAGGCACCGTCTACCGCCTCAAGGTAAACTTAATAAAGATTAAGTCTTGTATACTTTTTGAAAAGCAACAAAATGATGACCTGCTCAGCGAAATATCTCTAAGTGATTACAATATTACGACAAAACGGAGTAAAATGCAAGAGGAATTTGAAACAATTTGAAAAAATTAAGAATTGTATCACTGCGGCCGGCGGGAGCTTGTCGCTGCGGAATAAGAGGCCGCGAAAACGGGAGGGCACCTGCCCTCCCCTCGGCTTGCCGGGGAGTCCCGACCGGGCTGATAGACTGACTTATAGACGGACAAAAGGCTCACTCCCGGCAGTGCCGGAAGTGAGCCTCCTGAGCGCTTGGATTTACTTTATCTCCGCCTGTGGGTACTTCTTGCATATCCAGAATTTCATCAGCACATAATAGAGCGCGATCGAAAGGAAGATGGACACGAAGAAGGAGGCGTCTCCGGTGGGAAGGCCGCAGAGATAGGACACCACAAGGGCGATGAGCGCGGCGGGATTGAAGTTGTGCCAATACCGATACTCGCCGGTGTTGTCATAGAGCGCGTCAACATTCAGCTGTCTGCGCCGGAGGATTATATAGTCGCAGATCATGATGCCGCAGACCGGAGCCAGAAGGTTGCCGATGACATTCATGACCTCCACAATAGAGTTGGCCGCGTTCCAAGGCTGAACGGCAAGGCCGATCAGCCCCGCCAGAATAATGCCCTTGGCGAAGTTTATCTTCCGGGGGAAGGTGGCGGAGAGGGCGTAGCCCGCGGGGAAGAGGTTCGAGGTGTCATTGGTCGACCAGGTGGCGATTATGATAAAGAGCAGGCAGATGATAAGCATGACCTTGCTTCCGCCGCCGACGGAGCTGAGGGTTATCAGAATATCGGCAGGCTCACCCTGACCGGTCGTTGCAACGCCAACGCAGCCGATAAAGGTGTACAGCACGACAGCGGGGATAAAGCCCAGCATCTCGGCGGGAAGGAATTTTTTCGTGACCTTGCCGAAGGAGCGGCTTTCCTCGGCCGTCGTGGTGCAGTCCTTGGTGATATCCATAATGGAAATTGCCATGGTAGCCCAGCCGCCCATGAAGCTGATGGCGGCGTACATGAAGGAGGTGCTCTGCTCGCCTGAGCCCTTCATTGTCCAAATCGAGGACAAATTGACATCATAATTTTTAAATGCAAGAACAACGATGTATATACCGACCACAAGAAGCATGGGAGTTGCGATATCGCTCAGGCGGGATACGGCCTTTATGCCCAGAGAGGTGTGCGCGATCTGAACAACGCCGAAGACTATGATCCACAGCACAAGGTTTTCATAGCCCGTGAGCAGCATGATGACGCTGTCCATGGCGGAGGCGCAGACCCATGTTTGGAAGCCAAACCAGAATATGGCCGGCACCGCGCGGAAATAGGAGGCCAGTATCGCGCCGCCGTACCCGAAGGAGGAGCGCAGCGACACGGTAAACGGAATACCGTATCTTATACCGATATCCTGAGTGAACAGCATGATAATAATAAGAAGGGCGTGACCAAACAGACTTGAGAGGACGATCTCCCAAACAGGCATGCTCTCAAAAAGCTCGATGCTGGAGTAGAAGATGGTTATCTCAACTGCCATGGCGAACCAGATGGCGACCAGCTTGTTGGGGGTGACGCTTCTTTTGGAATACTTAACGGGCAGAACGGACTCGCCGACCAGCGGTATGCCCTTTTGACCCTCTTTGACTTTTACCTCTAATTCGTCCATAGTTTTCTCCGTTTCTCTATTTTGCTTCCCCCGCCAGACGGAGGATAAGCTGCTTTACTGTCTTGATGCCGTTTTTAAGGTCTTTAGGTCTGGTGTATTCTTTCGGGGAATGGCTCACTCCGTCAACGCTGGGGATAAAAACCATGCCCGTGGGAAAGCTTGCTGCGATGATCTGAGAGTCGTGCCCGGCGCCGCTGTCCATGCGCAGGCTCTTGAGCCCGGCCGCGTCGGCGGCGGCCTGAACTGCTGCGGCGATGCCGCTGTCCATGCGGCAGGGAGGCTCCGCGCACTTTACAGTGAGCTTCACGGCAAAGCCTTTTGCCTCGCTGTCTTTGAGACGGCGCCTGATGCAGCCGTCGATAGCGTCCAGCGCCGCTTGACTGCCTGAGCGGAAATCCAGCGTGAAAAAAGCCTCCTGCGCTATCACATTGGAAAGACCGGGCACGGAGCGGATACCGCCGGCCGTTACCACGGCAGAGGGCGTCTCGGCTCTAACGAAGCTGTCGACCCCGTCAATAATGCGGCAGGCCTCAAGCACCGGATCCAAGCGCATATTCATTGGCGTTGTGCCCGCGTGGTTCTGCTTGCCCGTCAGGGTCAGCTCATAGGAATACAGACCCACAATGCTCTCCACGACGCCTATATCCGCGCCGCAGTTGTACAGCCTTGGCCCCTGCTCTACATGCAGCTCGAAGAAAGCGGATATATGGTCAAGCTTTGCGGATTTATAGTCCGCGGGGTCATAACCATAAGCCTGCATGGCCTCGCGTATGCTTATTCCGTTCTTATCCCGTTCCTCCAGCTCGGTGTCCGTTATCTTGCCGGTTATAAAGCGGCTGGACAGATAAGATGAGGGAAAACGACTGCCCTCTTCCTCATACATGGCAATTACTGCCACTGTCTTTTTCGGCCTGAAGCCCTCTGCGACAAGCTCCTCAAGGGCGAGCACCGGCAGAACGATACCGCATGCGCCGTCATATTTTCCTCCGTTGCGCACGGTGTCCAGATGGGAACCGGTGAGCACCGTGCACTCACTTTCCCCCTTGAGGACCCCGTACAGGTTGCCCACGGCGTCCTCATGGGTGCGCAGCCCGGCCTGAGCCATCAGCTCCCGAACCTTGTCTTTCGCCGCCATATACTCCGAGGTAAACGACGGCCGCCATATCTCACCTGACCCTGCAATGTCGGCTAAAACAGCCTCGGCTCTCAGCCCGGCGTCAATTTTATCCATTTGCTCTCACCCGCCTTATCTCCGCGAGGAGCTTTGCCATTGCAACCGCCTCGCATATTCCGTCAGACACATATATGCCGTGCCTTTCCGTAAGCACGCCGCCCATACCGGCAAAGGCCGCGCAGCCCAGAAGTACGGCGGTGGCCCCATCACGGGTCTTGGCTTCCTCGATTTTTTCATCCAGCAGGGGAAGGCTGCTTTGATCCACGCCGCATACGCCTGTGCCGATGTATTTGACCGAGGCAAGATGTCCTCCAATGCCATAGCGCCGCGCAGTCTCGGTAAAGCACGGAATGTCCTGCCAATCGCAGGAGCCTATGACGCTGAAGCGTCCGCCGTGCATATTGCAAACATAGGCGGCCGACTCAAATATCCCGGTCACAGGGGTCTTGAGCAGCTCACGCGCCGCAGACAGCCCGGGGTCGGAGGCGCAGGCGATGACCGCCGCATCATAGCTCCCCTCCCGCCGCTGCAGTTCCTTGAGGACATGATAGGCGGCGCTTATTTCATCGGCGGCGGTAACGATAGCCGGAGGCCCGTTTTCGGAGCTTATCGCCTCCACGGAGAGCTGGTCGTCCTCCAGCTTTTTCGCCTCTGCAAGAATACGCTGAGTAATGGCCTCTGTCGAATTCGGGTTTATAATAAGTACCTTAGTCATTGTTTATTCTCTTCACAAATTTACCGAAGCCCGGCTCAACATTTATTCGACCATCTTCATACACCACAGTTCCGCGAACAATGGTCTTTTCGATCTTGCCGTCGATGTTCATGCCTATATACGGGCTCCACGGACACATATAGAACAGATCCTCTTCTTTGACCGTCCAGCTCTCGCGGGGGTCGATAATAACAAAGTCAGCGTCCGCGCCGATGGCGATATCGCCTTTTTTCGGATACACGCCATAGCGCTTGGCGGTGTTGGTGCTGGTCATGGCGGCGAACTGCTCCAGGGACATCCCCCGGTGCATGACACCTTCGCTGAAGAAAGCGATAAACCCGGTCTGAATACCGGTAAGTCCGGCGGGGGTGTTGAAGCAGTCCTCCAGACCGGCCTCCTTTTCCTCCACGGTGTAGGCGGCGTGGTCAGAGCCGATAAAGTCCACCTTATTGTCAAGAACCCGCTTCCAAAGCTCCTCCACAGTTTCCCTGTCTCGAATCGGAGGGTTGCATATGGCGAAAATGCCCTCTTTTTCCATTATGGAGTGGTCAAACACCAGAAAATGCGGGCAGGTCTCAACTGTGATGTCCACACCCTTTTTCTTATGCTCCTCTACGATGTCCACGCCTTGGGGGATACTGCAATGGACAATGTGCATTTTGCCGCCTGTATACTGAGCCAGATATGCCATGCGGTTTATTGCCACCGCCTCCGCGACCTCCGGACGGCCGTTATAATAGTCTGCCGGGCTGACTTTGCCGGCTTTTCTCATGGCGGCGGTGCTCGCTTCGCATATGGATTGGTCCTCACAATGTATGGGCATGACCGGTCCCTTGCCCTTGAGATTTTCAAGATGGGCAATGATATCAGGCTCTTTGGATTGGGGCATGTCCGGGGACACGGTGAGAAAGGCTTTGAAAGCCACCGCGCCAAGCTCGGTCATGCTGTCTATTTGGTCAATATTATCCGGGACAGCGGCGCCGAAGAGAGCAAAATCCGTTACTGCCTTGGACTGGCAAATCTCTTTTTTCTGCTTCAGCGTTTCATAGGTGCTGGGCAGCGGTATGGTAATCGGATGCTCAAGACATGTGGTGATCCCACCCGCGGCGGCGGAGCAGGTGCCTGTATAAAAATCCTCGGAGTTGGTAAGCCCTGGATCGTTCAGGTGCGTGTGCGGGTCGACAAAGCCTGGGAAAATGTATTTTCCAGCGGCGTTGATCACCGTATTTGCCTCCAGAGTGGTATCACCCTGTGAAAATGCGCAGATAACCCCGTCCTTCACATATATGTGCGCACGGAAGCAGCCTTCCGCCCTGATCACAAGCCCGTTTTTAATGCACAAATCAAACATCGCAGGAATCTCCTTTGCCAAAAAATCTAAAAAACCTTTGCTGATATACTAATTTAATTCACTAAATTAGTCAAGTGATATATGCACTTTTTTCTTGAATTATGCAATATTTGTGAATAAAGCCAAAGGCTGTATGGTATGTATCACGTATGTCTGTTGAAAATTGTCATATCCCACAAGCGCATAGGGAAGCGTCCCGGGACGTGTATATTTGCCGGCGATAATGCGCCTGCCTGCTTTGCTGCCGCCGGACTCATGCCTCCTTTTTAGTTGACACATTCGGCGTATAGTGATAAATTATTAGGGCAGATATGCCGGTGTGGTGGAATGGTAGACACCAGGGACTTAAAATCCCTTGCCGGAAACGGCGTACCGGTTCGAGTCCGGTCACCGGCACCATAATGAACGTGAACGAGTCCCGCTTTTCGAACTATTTTATCGAAAAGCGGGACTTGTCATATCCGGAAAGTCTTGCAATATGGGGCTTTTCGCTTTTTCATATCCTGACACTGCTTTTCCAAAACGCTCCAAACGCAAAACTAATATTTTTATATGTGGTGTCTATTTAGACACCGCTTTCTGATAAAACGGGCTTGTAGTTTTCCTCAAATGCCTGCGGCGTCTTGTAGTT
>DKYJ01000035.1 GCA_002493305.1 Clostridiales bacterium UBA7103
GCGAGGGTTCAAATCCCTCCTTCTGCGCCAAAACAAAAATCCGTTCTCGGAAGAGGGCGGATTTTTGCTTTGTGTTCTACATTTTTCATTATTCAATATTCGTCTTTTTGTAATGAATGATTGTTTTGTAAGGCTTCGCCTTATTTTTTATTTCTTTGAAATTATACTATTGCTTTGTGTTAAAGAATTATTTATAATAAAAAAGCGGAGCTTGGGGTAATATCCCCAACCTGTTCCGGCGGTACAGGTATACAACAGGATACCGGGTATTTTTCCTTTAGGCGTTATTGCAGCTGTGCCGGGTAAGACGCCGGTTTTTACCAGATGTTCAAAAAATCCGAGCACAATATATTTCACAATATAAGGAGGAACAATTATGGTCAGAGATTATCCAAAAGAATTCGAGCCTATCGTCGCTAAGGCAAAGTCCCTGGGCAAACCAATGCGCGTCGCAGTTGCGGCAGCGAATTCGGAAAATATCCTTCGAGGAGTGTTTGCGGCAGAGGATGACGGCTTTATAGAGCCTATCCTTGTGGGCAACACCGAGAAAATACGCGCTGTAATAGATGCCATTGGCGAGAGCGGCCGCAAGACTGAGATCCACGGCGTATACGGAGGCGACAATCCGATCCAGTATGCCATTGAGATGATTAATGCCGGCGATGCGGACACGCTTATGCGCGGCAACTGTCAGACCAGAGACTATCTTCTCCCTGTGCTCAACAAGGCAAACCATCTCATAGACGGCGATGCTCTCGTCACCCATGTGGTTTTCCTGAAAATTCCCGGATATGAGAAGATCCTCGCCGTCTCGGATGTCACGCTGCTTATTAACCCCAGTATTACTCAGCGCAAGCAGGTGCTTTTGAACATGGTCGATGCCATGAAGATACTGGACATTGAGAAGCCTAATATCGCGCTTTTGGCTCTGGTGGAGAAGCCCAGCTTCCATATGCGCGATACCGTTGAGGACCAGACCCTTGTATCCAAGCATTTGCAATATCCGGTTGCTGACTGCAATATTGCCGGGCCCATATCCTACGACCTTATTATGAGCAAGGAAGCTGCGCGACTCAAGGAATATGACTGCCCCTACTGCGGTGAGTTTGACGGCATTGTTGTCCCCAACCTCATGTCAGGAAACCTGCTTGTCAAAGTGCTTTTGAACAATGCGGGAGCTGTGGGCTTCGGGCTTTTGACCGGCGCGAAAATACCCGTCGCCATCAGCGGCAGGAGCGACGCTCCTGAGCAGACCTATTTGTCCCTCGCTGCCTGTGCGGCAAAGCTGGCAAAGTGATAAGGGGAAAAATAAGCTCTGCTTAGGTAAACGATGAATAATGAATAATTGCGGTGTCCCTACGAGACGATCAAATATAAAACGGCAATCGCGTCAGCGATTGCCGTTCCTTTTCCTTCTCAGTTTTTTCCTATTAAATTGCCGTTTCCAGATAAAAAATAGAGGAGGGGAGAGAAAAGAAGCCGTGCCTGCGGGACGATTGATAATACAGGTAATATGTGTTATCTTATATATAATGAAGTGATGCCGATGGACAGCCCTTTGCTTGAAAACCGCAAAAGGAAACGAGAAATAATCACCAAGGAGCATCGATATGTATTATCTTCAAAGCCGATGGAAGCTGGAAAAAAACGCGCTGTATTATTATGGGCTGAGGAACAAGCCCGATATGTTTCATAACAGGGTGAAGCTGACCTCCGGGCAGCGGTCAATAATTGCCGCACTGCCGAAGGACTTGAGCGAGGATGAAAAAAAGACCCTCGGCAGCCTATTGGGGATTCAGGTCGTTTCGCAAGAAAATGTGAGGGTCATACCCAAATCTCTCTCCGAGGCCAGATTCTGCAAAACCTGCTGCGCCAACGACTTTATCATTCCGGGGCTTGAGTTTGACGATGAGGGGCGCTGCCCGATGTGCCAGACTGCGGGGTACGCCGAAAATCTCAAAAGCGTTGTCCCTCTTGTGGACGATATACCGCGCTCGAAAAAGTCGCGCTTCGATGTGGCGCTGTTCTATACCGGGGGCAAGGACTCCACAAGTCTTTTATATTACCTTTCCAAAATAAAAAAGCTGCGGGTGCTGGCGCTCACATGGGAGATCCCTTTCATGTCCGCTTCAGCAAAAGCGAGCATCGACGGAGCAAAAAAAGCCTTTGAGAATGTGGAGTTTATCACGCGCTCACTGAGTAACAGCGACCTGAAAAAGATATACCGCAAGCTGTATTCGCTCTCCGACAACACCTGCGCCTGCCCGTCGCTTGCGTATCTGCTGTTTTACCCGGAGCTGGTGTCAAACCGAGTGCCCTATTTTGTGGCAGGAAATGAGCCTGTGCAGATGCTGGGACTGTATTATAACCACATCGCGCCGACGCTTGCTTATTCCTTCGCGGACAACAAGCCCCTGACGCTGCTTTTCAATATCGGCAGGCTTCTTACTCTTCACCCGCCGCTGCGTCAGGGGCAGTTCCAGACGCTGATGACGATGAAGCAGCTGGCATACGGGGATAAGCCCCTTAAGAAGCTCAGCGGCTACGAAAATGAACTGGTTTCCAATATCGTTGAGGCTATACACGAGGTGCCCGAGCTTCTCCCGCCGCTCAAAAGGAGCATACGCCGCTCCTCGTGGTCGGGGAATGTTCCGGCGTTTGTCCACTTCGACTTGGATAAAATCTTCGGCGGCAGGTACGATTGGAATAAGGTCAAGGAAATACTTATCAATGAGTGCGGCTGGGTCGCGCCGAGCGAGGAGAAAAAAGCGCTCCATACAAGCTGCAAAATAGAAAAGTGCAAGGATCACACGCAGTTTTTGCGCTTTTACCAGTGTAAAAGCAAAATGATCCCCTTCAGTGCTCTTGAGATATCCCTAGCGAGCAGAAATTGTGGGCGTTCACGGGAGGAAACGATATACGAGATGGAAAACCTCCTCGGCTTCTCCCTTGAGGAGATACCGGAGTGTGCGCTGATGCGCGCGTATCTGGAGGAGGAGCAATGACAGGGGTATTCTGCTTTACCGGCAGCGGGCACAGTCTCCGCATCGGGGAATATATAGCGGAGAGGTTGGGCAGCCGCGTCTGTATGATAGGCACCAAAGCACCCACGGACAGTGCAGCTTGCGAAACTGCGGTTGTAGTGTTCCCCGTATATTGCCAGAATATCCCGGAGCCGGTGAAGCGCTTTTTGACAAATCTCAAAGCAGAAAATATAGTGCTCATCGCAAGCTACGGGAAGATATCATGGGGCAATGTGCTTGCCGAAGCAGAGAAGCTGGTAAACGGAAGCGTCATCGCGGGGGCATGTATTCCAATCGGGCATACTTTTTTGAACGGGAGCGCTGATTTTGATAAAGCGGCTCTTGAGCCGCTCTTTGAGAGAATAGAAAGCCCCCGAGAGGCGAAGATACCGGTGAAAAGAAAAAATATTTTTGCCGATTTTCTGCCTGCCTGGCGCAGCCGCGTATCCGTTAAGATCATTCGGGCGGACAGCTGCACCCTCTGTGACCTCTGCGGCAGAAGCTGCCCGATGAGCGCTATCAAAAACGGCATAACAAATGAAAAATGTATACGCTGCCTTAGATGCGTTTCAATTTGCCCGCAAAAGGCGCTTTCTTTTGAGAACAGCGTTATTTTGCAGAGGTATCTGACAAAAAAGCGCGCGGAAAAAGCAGTGGAGCTGTTTTTGTGACAGCAAAAGTCTGATTTTTGAAATCACCGCTTGAAAAAATCAAAATTTGAGTTAAAATATCCAAGTCGAGCTGTTAAAACCGGCGGGTGCATCCCGCAGATTATGCGTAAGTCCGGACTTTTCCGGGCTTGCGCATTATTTTTTTGCTCAGAAATCGGAGGTAATCAAAAATGGAAGAACAGAATAATTCATTTCTCTCTACCGAGAGCTTGGGGAAGCTTATGGGTAAATACTCGGTTCCCTGCACAATCTCTCTCTTAGTGGGGGCACTTTACAACATCGTCGACCAGATATTTATCGCAAACGCCGACTATCTTGGCTCATATGGCAACGCGGCGAACACTGTGGTGTTCCCGCTGACAGTGATAGCCCTCGCTATTGCGGTGATGATAGGGGATGGCTGCTGCGCCTTCGTGAGCATCTGCCTTGGGCAAAGCACCCCGGAGGACGCCTCAAAAAGTGTGGGCAACGCTATACTTATGACTGTCATATCGAGCATTGCGCTTATGGGACTTTATCTGGTGTTCAGTGATGAAATAATCGCCCTCTTCGGCGGCACGGTGAACGAGGAGACCTTCAGACACTCCAAGGAGTATTTCTTCTGGATATCCCTTGGTATACCATTCTATATGTTCGGGCAGGCGATGAATCCCGTTATCCGTGCCGACGGCAGCCCCAGATTTGCCATGGCCGCCACCGTCACGGGTGCTGTTGTCAACATCATCCTTGACCCCATCATGATCTACGGGCTTTTAGGCTGCCCGAAGATGGGTATGGCCGGAGCGGCGATAGCAACGGTGCTGGGGCAGATAGTGACCGCAGCCCTGTCGCTCCGGTACATCTGCCGCACAAAGACCGTCAAACTGAAAAGAGAGGATTTTATCTGGCAGGGGAGAGTTGCCGGACGGACACTGGGGCTTGGAGTTTGCAGCTTTTTGTCTCAAATTTCGCTCGTGGCGGCAATGTCGGCAATCAACAACATGCTGCGCAAATACGGCGCGCAGGACGCGGTTTTCGGCCGACCGGAGTATGCCCAGATACCAATGGCGGTGGTGGGTATAGTGATGAAGTTCTTTCAGATAATTATTTCCGTCGTGGTGGGTATGGCGGCGGGCTGTATCCCCATCGTGGGCTACAACATGGGCGCTGGACTTAAAAGCCGGGTGAAAAAGCTCTTCACACTGCTGCTCACTGCTGAGGCCGCCGTCGGCGCGCTGGGCTTTGTGCTGGTGGAGTTTTTTCCGGGGGCGATAATAAGCATCTTTGGCGCGGCAAACGAGAGCGCATATTACACGGCTTTTGCCATAAAAGCCTTCAGAACTTACCTTGTGTTCATCGTCCTCGCCTGCGTGAATAAGGCGGCGTTCATTTTCCTTCAGGCTATGGGCAAGGCGTTTGCCTCCACCATGCTCTCTATGGTGCGCGAGATCATATTTGGCGTGGGCTTTGCGCTGCTGCTACCGGTTTTCTTTGGCCTTGACGGGGTGCTGTATTCCATGCCGGCCTCCGACCTGCTGACGGCGATACTGTCCGCTGCTGTGATCTGGCGCACCTACCGGGAATTAACTTAACGAATAGAATAAATTATTTAACGATAAACGATAAATAATTGTTGACAAACATGAAAATCCGCGCTATAATCAGACCATCAGATCAACAGGAGGACTGAGTATGAACAAAATACCTTCCATAACAAAAGTGCTTGCAAAAATAGTTGAGATTTTCCACTGGGTGGGTGTGGCGCTGATGGCTGCGGCGACGGTATGCTCAGTGGCGGCGCCTCAGCTCGTCCGCTTTTTTGTGGGGCTGGACACCGCCGGCCGGGGCTGGGCGGATATGGACGTCTACGGTGTGAATATCACAGCTCCCTGCGTGGACGGCATGGTTGACAGCACCGTGTTCCTGTTCTTCGGCATCAGCGGGATAATAGTGCTGAGCCTGATGGCGATGGTTTTCCGCAATCTTTACCTCATCCTCAAGCGCTCGGAAAACTCCACGCCGTTCCAGAAGGACAATGTGCGCATGCTGCGCGAGATGGGTATTTTCTGCATTTCCGTCCCCGTTGTGGGACTTATCATGAGCGGCGTTGTCAGGCTCGCGTTTGGGCCGGACGCGGTGGAGACCAGCTTCAACATGGCGGGATTTTTCCTCGGCTTCGTAATGCTCACGCTCACTCAGGTGTTCAGCCGGGGCATGGAGCTTGAGCGGGATGTGGACGGACTTGTCTAAGGTGAGCCTATGGGAAAAATCGTGCTTCATCTGGACAGAATGATGGTTGAGAGAAAAATTTCACTAAATGAGCTTGCCGAAAGGGTGGGCATTTCCAATGTGAACCTGTCCAAGATAAAAAATAACCGGGTCACGGCCATTCGCTTTTCCACGCTCGCCGGCATATGCGAGGTTTTGAACTGCGGCGCCGGGGACATTTTAGAATATCAGAACGATTGACCAAACCGGATAAGCGGTATTTAGCCGCTTATCCGGTTTTTTAATTTAGGTGACATTGTCACGGAAATCTCCGGAAAAATCGGGTAAGATAAAGCCACAAAAAGAAATTAAAGGAGGACATAAAGATGTCAGTCATTACTGTTAACAATTCCAATTTCCAGAGCGAGGTCATCAATTCCGACAAGCCTGTGCTGCTTGACTTTTGGGCGAGCTGGTGCGCGCCCTGCCGTATGCTCAGCCCCGTTGTGGACGAGATAGCCAACGAGCGCAGCGATATCAAGGTGGGCAAAATCAATGTGGACGAGGAGCCGGAGCTTGCTGGAAAGTTCGGCGTGATGAGCATTCCGACGCTGGTCGTCATGAAAAACGGAAAGATAGTCGATCAGAGCGTCGGCGTAAGACCCAAGGCGCAGATCCTCTCCATGCTATAAGGTAAGGCAATATGGGATTTTTTGATTTTCTGAAGCAGCCCAATATAAACGAGGGCCTTGAAAGCTATAAAGCCACTCCCGGCGCCGTGCTGATAGATGTGCGCACACCGGAGGAGTACGCCGGGGGGCGCATACCCGGCGGGAAAAATATTCCGCTGCAAAGGCTGGACGCTATCGACAGCGCGGTGAAGAGCAAGGACACCCCAATCTTCGTCTATTGCCTGTCCGGAGCGCGCAGCCGTCAGGCGGCGAGTATGCTCAAAGGCAGAGGCTATACCAACGTTCAGAACATAGGCGGGATATCCGCCTATTCGGGAAAGGTGGAGAGGTAAATGAAGATAGTTATTGTTGGCGGCGTCGCGGGCGGAGCTACTGCTGCGGCGAGACTGCGCAGACTTGACGAGCAGGCGGAGATCATTATCTTTGAGCGCTCAGGCTATATCTCCTATGCAAACTGCGGCCTGCCATATTACATCGGCGGCACGATCGAGGACAGGGAGGAGCTGACGCTCCAGACCCCGGAGGCCTTTTTTGAACGCTTCAGAGTCAATGTCAAGGTGCGCCACGAGGTCATTGCCGTCCATCCCGAGCGAAAGACCGTCACCGTGAAAGAGCTGGACACCGGCAGGGAGTTTGAGGAGAGCTATGACAAGCTTCTCCTGTCCCCCGGCGCAAAGCCCACTCAGCCGCGCCTTCCCGGCGTGGGGCTGGGTAAGCTCTTCACCCTGCGCACGGTGGAGGATACCCTGCGTATTAAGAACTACATCGACGAAACAAAGCCCAAATCCGTGGTGCTGGCGGGCGGCGGCTTTATCGGCCTGGAGCTGGCGGAGAATCTGCGGCATTTGGGCATGGAGGTCACCATCGTCCAGCGCCCGAAGCACCTGATGAGCCCCTTTGACGCGGACATGGCGGCGCTTATCCACGCCGAGATGCGGCAAAACGGCGTGAAGCTCGCTCTGGGATACACTGTCGAGGGCTTCGAGGAGCGCGACGGCGGCGTGGATGTGCTGCTCAAGGACAATCCGCCCCTGCACGCGGATATGGTGGTGCTGGCCATTGGCGTTGTCCCGGATACGAGGCTCGCGCAGGAGGCGGGGCTCGAGCTGGGCATAAAGGGCAGCATAGTGGTCAATGACCGTATGGAGACCAGCGCCCCGGACATTTACGCCGTGGGTGACGCCGTTCAGGTCAGGCACTTTGTGACCGGGCAGGACGCGCTCATCGCCCTCGCCGGCCCTGCCAACAAGCAGGCGCGCATTGCAGCGGACAATATCTGCGGCGGAGACAGCCGCTACACCGGCAGTCAGGGCAGCAGCGTCCTCAAGGTCTTTGACATGACCGCCGCCGTCACCGGCATCAACGAGGCAAACGCCGGGAAGGCCGGGATAGATGCGGACGCTGTAATCCTCTCACCAATGAGCCACGCGGGCTATTACCCCGGCGGCAAGCTCATGACTATGAAAGTGGTCTATGAAAAGGGCACATACCGTCTGCTGGGCGCGCAGATAGTGGGCTATGAGGGCGTTGACAAGCGCATCGACGTGCTGGCCACCGCCATCCGCGCTGGGCTTAAGGCCACGGAGCTTAAGGATCTGGAGCTTGCCTACGCGCCGCCCTATTCCTCCGCCAAGGATCCGGTGAATATGGCGGGCTTCATGGTGGAGAATATCGCGGAGGGTCTTGTCAAGCAGTGGCGGCTTTCGGAGCTGGACGCTCTGCCCGGAGACGGCAGCGTGACCCTGCTTGACACCAGAACCACCGAGGAATACGCCGAGGGCCATATCGAAGGGTTTATAAATATCCCTGTGGACGAGCTGAGAGAGCGCATGGGCGAGATAGAAAAAGCCAGGAGCGTGTATGTCATCTGCCAGAGCGGCCTGCGCAGCTACATCGCCTGCCGTATCCTCAGCGGCTATGGCTATGACTGCTATAACTTCGCGGGGGGCTTCCGCTTCTATGACGCAGTTATGAATGACCAACGCCTGACAGAGAGCGCCACCGCCTGCGGCATGGACAGATAAAAAAGGGCCGGGCATTCCCAATGAACAGGAATGCCCGGTTATTTTGCCGCATATGATATATCTACTGCGCCAGCACCGCGAGGCGATCGGGGTCGATGATCTCCACGGTGCCGCGAGAGAGCCTTACAAGACCCTCGCCCTGAAAATAGCGCAGCATGCGGGTCACGACCTCGCGGGGATTGCCCATGTGGCTGCCGATGGCCTCGTGAGTGAGCTTGAGTTCGCGGCTGCCCTCAAGGGCGCTCTCCTCCAGCAAAAAGCCCGCCAGGCGCTGGTCAAAGCGCTTCCAGAGTATCTGCTCCAAAAGCCACATCACCTCGGAAAAGCGCCCCGCCATAAGCTCGTTTGTGAAGTTGGCAAGGGGGGCGGAGCTCTCCATGAGCTGCTTATACACCTCCGGCGGGATGACCCACAGCTCGGTATCCCGTTCAGCGCGAATGTTTATCTCAAACTGAATGGAGCGCATGATGCAGGAGGCGGAAAACAGGCAGATATCCCGCTCAAGCAGGCGATAGAGCGTGATCTCCCGCCCATCGTCTGAGAGGATATAGGCGCGAAGCTGCCCCTGTTCTATAAGCAGCAGACCTGTACAGTCAAGACTGCCGCTGTGAATGACCGCCCCTTTAGGAATGAGACGCTTGAGCGCACTGTCGGTAAGCAGCTTTTGCTGATCACCGCTGAGCTGCCCCCAGACAGGGAAAAAATCCCGAATTTCCAAGATATCCCCCTCCTTTACGGCTGTATTATAGCTGATTTTCCGGCATATGTCAATTAAGTAATTGACATATGCCGGAAACGGCGGTATAATCGGCACGATGAAAGGGAGATGAAGCTATGCCGAGGCCGAGAAAATGCAGAAGGGTCTGCGACTATCCGCAGACACAGACCTTCACGCCGGAAGAAGGCGCTGACAGGGAGGCGATCATTCTGACCGTGGACGAATACGAGACTATTCGGCTTATCGACCGGGAGGGCTTTTCTCAGGAGCAGTGCGGCAAGCTCATGCAGGTCGCCCGCACAACCGTGCAGCAGATCTATGCCGACGCAAGAAAAAAGCTGGCCGATGTGTTGGTGGAGGGTCTGCCGCTGCGTATAGAGGGCGGGGATTATCAGCTCTGCACCGGCGATGGGTCGGACTGCGGCGGAATGAACTGCTACAAGCAGAAAATCAGTCAAAAATATGCCAAACCGAAAGGAGAAAACATTATGAGAATAGCGGTCACTTACGAAAACGGAGAGATTTTTCAGCATTTCGGCCATACCGAGAAGTTCAAGGTCTACGATGTGCAGGACGGAAAGATCACCGCGAGCGAAGTCGTTGACACCAACGGCAGCGGCCATGGCGCTCTGGCGGGAGTTCTGAGCGCATTGAATGTGGATACGCTCATCTGCGGCGGCATCGGAGGCGGCGCCCAGTCCGCGCTGGCGGCGGCCGGCATCAGGCTCTACGGCGGAGCCAGCGGCAGTGCCGACAACGCGGTGGAGGCTCTGCTTGCCGGGAAGCTGAACTTTGACCCCAATGTCAAGTGCGACCATCACGAGCACCAGCATGGAGAGCACGGCTGCGGAGAGCACCACGGAGATCACCACTGCGGCGGCCATTGCGGTCAGTAAGTTGAAATATCCCTCCGCCACGGCGGAGGGATATTTTTTAGGTGATTTTATCACGGAAGAGCCTCCGGGATTTGGATATACTGATGACAACAAACACCCGGAGGTGGTATAATGAACATCAGAGAATTTCTTCGCCCGGCGCTGTTCGTTATCGGCGGTGCGCTGGTCGGTCTTGGATATTATCTTGCGGTGGGCTGCCCCACGGGGACTTGCCCTATTACCTCAAGCCCGCTCAGCTCCATGCTCTACATGGGGCTCGTGGGCGCACTGCTCTCCACCGTGGTCAAAAAGGAGTGAAACCGATATGCAATATGTTGTGGCGTTTCTGGAGGGGATAATCACCTTTATATCCCCCTGCCTGCTGCCCATGCTGCCAGTATATGTGACATATTTTGCCGGCGGCGAACAGCGCAGCACGGGGAAGACCCTCAGAGCCGCGCTTGGCTTCGTGTCGGGATTCTCGGTGGTTTTTCTGCTTTTGGGCGCTCTGGCGGGGACGCTGGGCGCTCTTATGCAGAGCCACAGGAGCATCATAAACGCCGTCACGGGGCTTGTGGTCGTTTTCTTTGGGCTGAATTTTCTGGGAGTGTTCAGGCTCAACATTTTTCCCGGCAGCAGCCGCACCGTGAACACCGATAACATGGGCTTTTTCGCGGCGATGCTTTTCGGAATGGTCTTTTCCGTAGGCTGGACTCCCTGCGTGGGCGCATTTTTGGGCTCGGCGCTGATGCTCGCCTCTCAGCAGGCGCACGCTTTGGAGGGGATAATAATGCTGCTGGCCTACTCTCTCGGCCTCGGAATACCGTTTATACTCAGCGCGGTGCTGATAGATTACCTCAAGGGCGCGTTTGACTGGATAAAGCGCAATTATAGGGTGATAAATATCGTTTGCGGCGGCTTTCTGGTGCTCATCGGCATACTGATGGCCACGGGAACAATGTACAGATTTATGGAGGTTTTGGTGTGATAAATCACACTGATCGATCAAAATGAACGAAAAGAAAAGAGTTTTGATAATAATACTGGTGCTTGTCCTGCTTGTTGGCGGAGCTTATGTGCTTTACACTCAGCTTGGCAGCCGCGTTGACGCGCAGCGGCTCGCCGCGCAGGAGGAGCAGAACGGGGAGGCTCTGGTGGAGACGCCGCCCATGGCCCCGGACTTCGTAATGACGGACGCCGATGGAAACGAGGCGCATCTTTCCGATTATATCGGCAAGCCCATAGTCCTCAACTTCTGGGCGAGTTGGTGCGGCCCATGTAAGATGGAGATGCCGGAGTTCAACGAGAAATATCTGGAGTTGGGCGATGAGGTGCAATTTCTCATGGTCAACATGACCACCAGCTCCCGCGAGAGCCTTGAGAAGGCCAAAACGCTGATAGCCGAGCAGGAGTACAGCTTCCCGGTGTTTTATGACACCGAGGGCGACGCCGCCGAGACCTACGGGGTTTATTCGCTGCCCACCACCATATTTATCGACGCCGAGGGGCGGGCGGTGGCTCAGGCCACAGGCGCGATTGACGCGGAGATCTTGCAGACCGGCATAGACATGGTAAAGTAAACGTAAAACCGCCACCCGTCACGGGCGGCGGTTTTACGTTTTAACTTTGCACACTCTTGACAAAATTTTCTCCCTGTGCTATCTTAAGTGTACTAATAATGCCGATACAGCTTGACCGTGAAGGGGGGGCGTGTTTTTGATTTCGATAAATTTGAGGGATCCCAGACCAATTTATGAGCAGGTGAGGGATAATTTCCGCATACTGATGCTCTCCGGCGTATTGCCGCCGGACTATAAGATGCCCTCTGTTCGCGAGCTGGCGACGTCTCTTGCCATCAACCCCAACACTATACAACGGGCGTATCGGGAGCTCGAGAGCGAGGGCTACATCTGTTCCGTGCCGGGAAAGGGCAGCTTCGTCTGCGATATGAGCGAGGCAGCGGCAGCGCGAAAAAAAGAGCTGCTGGGAAAGCTTTCGGAGCTTGTGAAGGAGCTGCGTATGCTCAACGCCGGCGACGAGGAGATACTTGCGGTGCTTAAAGGAGACGAGAACAAATGATACAGGTCAAGGAGCTATGCAAAAGCTTTGACGCTTTCAAAGTCCTCAACGGGCTTAATATCAGTGTCCCCAGAGGCGCGGTTTACGGGCTTGTCGGCCCCAACGGGGCGGGAAAATCCACCCTTATCCGGCATCTTGCCGGGATATACCGGCAGGATTCGGGCGAGGCTTTGATAGACGGACAGCCGGTTTTTGAAAACCCGGCGGTCAAAAAACGCATCGCCTACATACCGGATGATGTGTTCTACTTTGCCCAGTCAAATGTGCGCGAGCTTGCGCGGTTTTATCAGGGTATGTACCCGAGCTTTGACAGAGAGCGTTTCGAGAGCCTGCGCGATGTTTTCGGCATTGACGATAAAAAGCCCATACGCAAGCTCAGCAAGGGTATGCAGAAGCAGGCGGCCTTCTGGGTGGCGCTCTCCCAGATGCCTGAGGTCGTGATCCTTGACGAGCCGGTGGACGGGCTTGACCCTGTGATGCGCCGTCAGGTGTGGAGCCTGCTGATGAGCGATGTTGCCGAGCGCGGGACGACTGTGCTGGTGTCCTCACACAACCTGCGGGAGCTTGAGGACGTGTGCGACTATGTGGGCATTATGGATAAGGGGCAGATGCTCATTGAAAGGGAGCTTGCCGACCTTCAGCAGAATATCGTGAAAATTCAGGTAGCTTATCCGGAGGGCAAGGGTCTTCCGGAGGGGTTGAATATTATCCATTCCTCTGTCACCGGGCGTCTCCAGCAGCTTATTATACGGGGCAGCAGCGAGCAGCTGGAGGCAAAGCTCAACGCGTCTTCACCGCTGTTTATGGATTTTCTGCCCCTGAGCCTCGAGGAGATATTTATATATGAGCTGGGAGGTGTCCACGGTGAAATCAAGAACATCATTATTTAACCGCTGCGTTTCGCGGGATCTGCTGCGGCGCTTCTGGCCGTTGTGGACAAGCTACTTTGCGCTTATGGTCTTGCTGCTGCCGGTGAGCAGCTACAATACATATACGTTCAGAAGCCAGGATTATGCCGCCTGGCTCGGTATGTCCACCGTCAAGAACATAATATACAGCGACTGCCATACGGTGGTAAATGTGGCCATTGTTGTGGGGCTGCTGGCGGCGATGGCCATGTTCGGCTATATGTATAATTCCAAAAGCTGCGGCATGATGAACGCCCTGCCCATAAAGCGGGACACTATGTTTATGACTGCCTATCTCACAGGGCTGCTGCCCCTTATCGCCGCCAATGTGCTTGCGGAGCTTTTCACCATGCTGGCGCTGACGATCGCAGGCGCGCCCGATGTGACGTGTGTCCTGACCCGCCTCGCGGTGTCGGTTATGAGCACCATAGCATTTTACGGCTTTGCGGTGTTTTGCGCCATGCTCACGGGCAACATTCTGGTGCTGCCGCTTTTATATGTCGCGCTGGGCTGCGCGGCATGGATATGCGAGGGCTGCCTGCGGCATGTTCTCAGCGAGTTTGTGTACGGCATGACGGTGCAGACCCATATTTTCGACTGGCTCTCCCCGGCTATAACGCTCAGAGCCGAGGTGGGGATCAAATACATTGAAGAGGGGGCAAAGCTTGCAGGTGTTGGTCTGGCGGCGGCATACTGCGCGGTCGGTATCGCGGTATCGGCTTTTGCGCGGCGGCTATACCGCAGACGGAACATGGAGAGCGCCTCCGACACGGTGGCGATCCCGGTGCTCAAGCCCATTTTTAAATACTGCATGACCTTCGGCGGGGCGCTGGTGTCAGCCTACGCGCTGTTTTCTCTGTGCTTTTACGGCACGCGCGGCTATGCCACTGCAGGCGGCGTTCTGCTGCTGATGCTTTTGGGAGCCTTTGTTGGATACTTTGCGGCGCGTATGATAATCAGCAAGAGCATTGATGTTTTCAGAAGGGGCTGGAAGGGCTTCTTTGTTTCCGCCTGTGTGATCGTGGCCTTCGTCGCATGCTTTGAGCTGGATATTTTCGGCTTCGAAAGGCGCACTCCTGACCCGGAGAGCATAGCAACGGCAAAAATCTACTATTCAACCGAGTATGAGCAGCCGGAGAATATCCGGGATGTAGTGGCCCTGCAGGCGCAGATCATAGCCCACAAAGAACAGAATGAGCAGGCAGAGAACACTAACAGCATTTACTTTGAGTATATACTGAAAAACGGCAAGAGCATAAAACGGGCATATAATGTGGACTATACCGACGCGGCTCAGAATTCCAAGGACTCCGATATTGGCGCGGTGCAGGAGCTTATTAACCGCCGCGAGGCCATAGAAAAGCGCACCGCGCTCACTATACCCGTAAACCCGACCACAGTGGAATATGCGACCCTTGACTGGTACATTGACGATGAGGCAGGCTATTACGGTGAGAGCCTGCGCCTTACGCCGGAGCAGATGACGGAGCTTTATGAAGAGTGCATCCTGCCGGACATTGCGGACGGCACTATCGGGCTTAACTGGGCGGCTTGGGGCGAGGAATATTACGACACGGCCACCAATGTTTCCGTAAACTTTTCCCTGCGTCAGGACGACCCGGACAGGCCTGCGACCGTGCGCAGAGATTCCCAGTACCTGACTGTCACCACAAAGGCAGAGCGTACTCTGGCGTGGATAGAGGAGAATACTGATATCGAGTGCCTGCCTCTGCGCGTTGCAAGCCCGCCTGCCAATACCGAGATTCTGGATAAACCCGCCTAAGTAAACGCTGAACCGCCGTGTTCACAAAATCGCCTGTGTTTGTTAAAAAAATCTTGAGTTTTTGTTCATTACAAGGTCATAAATGCAAGGTATATTATGCTCGTAAACAAAAGTTGACCCGAGCAAAGCAACGAGGTCAACGCAGCAAAAAAGAGGTCTTTTGAAATGTTAGAGCCTGAAGAACTTGACGGCGTGGAAACCACAGCCGGGAACGGGCAGCAAATGCCCGTTGAAGAAACACAGGCGGGCACCGAGCCGGAGCCCAGCGCCCCCATTGACGGCGGTGAGGCGGTCGGTGATAAAAACATCCGCAGCGGCGAGACGGACAGAGTAAACGGTGAATACCATTATAAAAATGGCTACACCCAGAGGATCTACGCCGACGCGCATTATGTCCCCGCAGGGGAAAACACTGTACCTCCCAGATATTACACACCGCCCGAGAAGCAGGAGCGTGCTCCCAAACCCCGCAGACCCAGAAGCGGCAGAGGCCTGAAGATAGTGAGGGCCATATGCATGTGCCTTGTGTGCGCACTGCTGGGCGGCTTTGCCGGAGCGGCGGTAGTCGGCGGCAGGGTAGACGACAGAATAAGCGGCCTTGAGGAGCGCCTGACAAAGGCCGAGGCCGACAATCAAGCTAACGCCGACAGCATCAAGTCCGTTCAGAATACCAGCGCCACCGGTATAGGCGCGGGCGGCGTTTATGATATCGCCTGCCGTCAGGTGGTTAGCCTTAGCTCCGAGGTCAGCTATCAGAGCATGTTCGGTGTTATGAGCTCTCCTGTCAGCGGCTCCGGCTTCATAATCTCTGACGACGGATATATACTTACAAATTACCATGTTGTCGAGCAGGCGGATAAGGCCAAGGTGCCTGTCACGGTGACAATGTACGACGGCAGCACTTATGAGGCCGCCATCGTGGGCACCGAGTCCTCGAACGATATCGCCGTGCTGAAAATCGACGCGAACAATCTTGACCCTGTGACCTTTGGCGACAGTGACAAGCTTTCTGTGGGCGATGAGGTGTATCCCGTGGGCAACCCTCTGGGTGAGTTGGAATTTTCCATGAGTACCGGGCACATCAGCGCTCTTGACAGACTGATAACCACCAAGACCGGCGGAGACGCGATAACGATGTTCCAGATGGACGCTGCCGTCAACTCCGGTAACTCCGGCGGCCCTGTGTATGACAGCAAGGGCGAGGTAGTGGGTATTGTCACCGCCAAATACGAGGAGACCGGCGTTGAGGGTATAGGCTTCGCCATTCCCATAAACGACGCCAAGGCTATCGCCGAGGATCTTATCACCAAGGGCTATGTTACAGGCAAGGCCTATATGGGTGTGAGTCTCGATAACAGATACAACTCCATGTACAGCCAGTATTACGGTATGCCCATAGGCGCGTACGTGGCCTCCGTCGAGAGCGGGAGCTGCGCCGAGAAGGCCGGCCTTCAGCCGGGGGACATTATCACCGGTGTCGGTGAGAGTACGGTGGAGAGCTATGACGACCTGCGTTCAGCAGTCAAGAGCTATTCAGCCGGGGACAGCGCAGAGGTAGAGTTCTACCGCGCGGGCGAGAGCCAGACTGTCACCGTCACCTTTGACGAGGCGAAGCCGGACTCTGTGTCCGAAACCCCTCAATAAATTTGCTACTTTTCTACTCCTATAAATCCTCTCTTTTCTCCCAAAACAAAGGGTCGCCCATGAAAATGGGCGATTCTTTGTTTATATATCAGCTTTGCTCTTGATTTACGTGAAGATTTGATATAAAATGTTATCCGGCGTTTACTCAAAACGCGGAAAAAAGTAACTCTCAGGAGGAATTAAAATGACTTACGAAATGGACATTGCCGGCTTAAAGCGTGAGCTGCCCCTGTGCAAGGTCGCGGACGATCTGTACATCGGCGCTTTTGTCATGTTCGGCGATGTGGAGCTGACCGTTCACTGCGCAAGCGAGCTGCTCAAGCGTGCCCCCGAATATGATTACATCATCGCCCCCGAGGCAAAGGCCATTCCGTTGCTGTATGAAATGGCGCGGCAGAGCGGCGCAAACAAGTATTTTCTGGCCCGCAAGGGCGCGAAGGCCTACATGACCGGCACTTTTGAGGTCAATGTTAAGTCCATCACCACCATGGCCGTGCAGCGCCTCGTCATTGACACTGCTGACGCCGAGCTTATCCGCGGCAAGCGTATGCTCATAATTGACGATGTTATCTCCACCGGCGAATCTCTCCGCGCTATGGAGGAGCTGGTGACCGAGGCGGGCGGCATTATTGCCGGGCGTATGGCGGTTCTCGCTGAGGGCGCCGCTGCCGACAGGCACGATATCATCTGCCTTGCTCCCCTGCCCCTGTTTAACCCAGATGGGACTGTGAAAGAGTAAAAAAACAAAAATCCGCGCCTTTTGAGCGGATTTTTGCAGTGAAGAGTGAAGAGAAAATGTATGCCAAGCGCCGTCCGGCGCTTGGCAAATTAAAATCGCCCCGCAGGGACACTGCTTCTCTTCACTCTTATCTAAAAAATGGCTGCTGCAAAACGAGGCTTTGCAGCAGCCAATTTTTATTTTGTATACAGTCCGGTCAAATTGCCGTCCTCGTCATACCGGGTATACACCCGCAGGCCGATTTCGGTGTTCGGATCGGAGTAGCTGAACGCACCGCCGTCTGGCTTTATGTCCGCGAACAGCTTGACCGCCTGACCGTTCAGGCTCAGGCTGCCGAAGCCATCATCTTTCGGCAAATAGCTCAGACCATAGGACGCGTATCGGGCGAAGATATCTTCAAGGGGCACTCCGCCCTCGTCGCCGCTGCCCTCGGCAAAGACCGCGTGAGAGATGTCGTGGGCGGGCTGGCTCTCCGCAAGGCCGCAGAGCTTTCCGCCGCGGTAAACTGTCTCCAGATCGACCGCGCTGGCGTCAAGCTCACTGCCGTGTAGATTGTTTGCAAACCATGTGCCGATCGCGGTGTCGTACAGGCTGTGAACGGGCTTACCGCCATAGCTCATATGAAGCTCCCCAGACCTGAGCTCATACTCCAATCCGAACTGAGCGTAAGGCTCCAGATCCGCTTGTGTCACATCGGACTCGGCGACGGCGATTTGCCCGCCGGAAACAGCCGCGCAGTCGATAAGCTCCCGGTCAAAGCCCGGTTCGCCCCCAGCCGCCACGCCTATAAGCTTGCCCATGAGGTCATACGAGCCGTCAGAATTTCGGATAACGGAGCGCAGCGTGTTTACATCAATAGCACCGTTGGGGTTTGAATAAACAAAACTGATGGAATACCCGCTGTCGCCTGTGGGCACGCCGTCCACCAGAAAGCGGATAAGCCTGCCACCATAGCTCAGCCCACCGGTGCTGGCACTGACACCGAAGGACTTCAATTCGTTCAGCAGGGCGGCCTCTTCCACGGAGGCCGTTATATCCGTGCCACTGCTGAGCATTACATCTTCCACGACGTTGCCGTTTTTATCCGTGACGGTTTTGGAGTACTGCGCACCGTTTTTGATGTCCTCCAAAATACCCTCGTACATGGCGGTGGCCTTGTCCACACGCTCCTGATCCCATGTGAACCAGCCCTCGCCGCCGGTGTAAGCCCGCTCACCGATGATGCTTTGCAGGGCTTCCTTTTCCTCCTCGAGCCACGCGGCGTATTCCTCCGCAGTCCACCACTCCACCTGCAAATCGTCAGCGGCAGGCGCGCTGCCAACCGGCGCGGCGGAGGCAAAAACGGTGGCGGTGATGCCCATGATGATAAGTACCGCGATCAGTGCGGCAATGGAAATATGTTTTTTCTTCATAATAGACCTTATTCTTTCTTCCAGCGCGTTTTGACTGAAATGACTGGCGAAAAAACCCAATTGGCTTCGCCGCTCCTCCATGCTTAGCAGCGTGCGGGCATAGTCTGCCCTGTCCGCGCCGCTGTCGGTGACGGCCTCATCGCATAAAAGCTCCATGTCCCGGCTGCACAGGGCAAACATGAGCCAGACAAGGGGATCGAACCAGTGCAGGCACAGCGCGGCGGCAAGCAAAGCCTTGCGCAGTGTGTCAAAACGCCGAATGTGTTGGTATTCGTGCTCCAAAATACAGGAGAGAGCCGTTTTATCCTCAAAACACAGCCCGGAGGAGAGAAGGATAACGGGGCGAATTGTGCCGTATGTCAGCGGCGCGGAAACGCGGTCACTTGTCCGAACGCTGACCCGGCGGCGCAGGGAATGAGCCGAAAGCCAGCTCAGGACAAAAGTGTCACCGCAGGGCAGAGAAGCAGCATAGATTCGGCGGGCGCGCAGGTGGTTGAAAATAAACCACGCCGCCAGCGCCAGCGCTGCCGCCAGCCACACCACGGCAAGTATATCGCCAATGGAGACACGGGCGGCGGCAGCTGCGCCTGTGCTGTCAGCTGCAGAGACGACTGGTTTTGAAATGCCCGGGGCCAGAGCGAGGACAGTACTTTGAGTCGGGGTGCTTGACGAGGCCGGAAGTGTGCGCCATATACTGGCCGGGGAGGGGAGAGCGCTCAAAATCAGCAGCCGCGTCAACACCAGATCCCACAGCAGGCAGAAAACGCGCCGGGGCGTCCGGCTTTGAAACAGCGAGCGCAGAACGATAAGCACGATAATCATGACAGCTGCCGAGCCGGACGCGGCAAGCACGCCGGAGAGTAGCTTCATTTCAGCTCCTCCACCAGCCGCCGCAGGCGGTCGATCTCCTCCACGGAGAGCGCCTTGCCCTCCAGCAGGGAAGCCACCAGCCTGTCGGCGGCACCGCCGTACATTCGGTCGATCAAGTCCCGGGTTTCCTGCTGCTGCGCCTGCTGCCGCGTGACAAGCGCCGTGCATCGAAAGTCAGGCTCCGTACGCGCGATAAGTCCTTTTTCAACGCATTTTTTCAGCACTGTATAGGTCGTGGTCTTGCTCCAGCCTACCTGTGCGGCGGCAAGAGCGGCAATTTCCTTCGCCGTCAGCTCCCCACCGTCCCACAGCAGCTCCAGAATTTTCAGTTCGCTGTCAAATATCCTGTATCCCATGGCGGCTCCTCCTTTTGAGTAATCGCTGAACAAATTACCTCGGTGCTGCGTCAGACGAAAGCAATTTCATTCCGTTTCCCGCTGAGAGCGGAAAACTGCATATCCATTGCTTCCGTCTTCCTTTTCAAAATTGAACCCGCTACGCTAGGCTTCAATTTTGATTTAGAGAACTGCGCCCTGACTTCGTCGCTTTTTCTTGAAATACACAAAGTATGTCTGCGAAAAAGTGCCATCGTCAGGACATAAATTCTCTCGCAAATCACTCTCGCCAATTTATTCATCGTTTGCTCTGCAATGTTCTATTGCAGTAGAATGGCTATATTCTATCTGAATAGAACAAGATTGTCAAGGGAAATCGGAAAGCTTTATTGAATCTTAAAAAATCCGCCCATTAGGTGGATTTTCTTGAAGTAAGAAGTAATAGGGAAGAGGGGATAGGTAAAAAATCGCCAAGCGCTTCCTGCGCTTGGCGATTTTTTACCCCCACAATGCGGTGAGCATGGGGATTATCTGCTTCTTGCGGGACATGACTTTTTTAAGGAAAACATAGTTATCCTTGGGCTTGACGGAGAAAGCCTGCTGAATAATATCGTCGCTGCCGACATAAAACAGGTGGGAGCCTTCAAGCAGCACATCGGTTATCATGAGGATGACCATATCGTACTCGAGCTTATCCTTGAGTTTCGTCATGACGGACATGAACTCGTCCTTCCTGTCGAGCAGATGGGAGGAATCGACACAGGTTATCTGGCTCACGCCGATATTCTGCTCGGCAATATGGAACTGCTTATAATCGGTGTTGAACAGCTCCTCGGCGCTCTTATCGTCAATGCCGGAGGAGGAGAACAGCTCCTTGCCCAAATCGTCCAGCGAGATGCGCGCTATGCGGGCAAGGCGCTCGGCCATGGCGATGTCCTTCTTTGTGCAGGTGGGGGACTTGAACATGACCGTATCGGATAAGATCGCCGCAGCCATAAGCCCGGCCATCTTCGGGGAGGGCATGACGCCATGCTCCTGATACATGGAGGTGATGATGGTGTTTGTGCTGCCGACAGGCTCATTGCGCACCACTATGGGCTGACCGGTCTGGATATCGGCGAGGCGGTGGTGGTCGATAATGGCGAGGATCTCCACCTGGTCAAGCCCGGAGACGGACTGAGAAGCCTCATTGTGATCCACCAGCACAACGCGCTTGCGGCGCGGGCGCAGCAAGTGGAAGCGGGAGATCGTGCCCACCACATGCTCTTCCTCGTCCAGTACCGGATAGCTGCGGTAGCGGCTCTTTAACAGCACCTCGCGCACATCGTCCACATAATCGCTCATATGGAAGGAGATGATATCCTTTGTCTCACATACGCGCATGACAGGTATTGCCTGATAGATGATGCGGGCAACGCGGCGGGCGTCCAGCGGGGTGGAGATGATGCAGGTGCTCTCGGAGCTCTCAGCCCAGCGGGGTTCGATCTCCGCCTGACAGATGATGATGCAGTTGACCTTGGCCGCCAGCGCCCGGTCAATAAGCTCCGGCTGGCTGCCGCAGATGATGATGCTCTCAGGCTTGAGCATATCGGGATCCTCGTAAGACTGGGGCAGGGCTACGAACACATCGCCGGAGACGGTGCTGACAAGGCTGGCGTACTCATTTACAAGCTGCCCCTCCAGCACGCTCAGCAGATTAAATACCGGCAGCTCGTCAATGCGGCTGTAATAGATCGTCTGCATATCGAAGGAGGCGATATCCCCGGCGGAGAGCATGCCGTAAAGCGTACCGTCGTCATTGAGAATTGGCAGAGTGGCGATTTTCCCGTCGCGCATGGTGCGCCAGGCAAGATCCATTGTGACAGAACGGTTGAGCTCCGGAGGGCGGTCAAAGTCAAGATCGCAGACCTGATTGCGCATATTCTTGACATACATGGGCGGCTCAAAGCCAAAGCGGTCGAGCATACGCATGGTCTCATCGTTTACGGAGCCTATGCGGACAGCCTTGTATTCCCGGTCACCCAGGGCATTTCTCAGATTGGCATAGGCCATTGCGGCAACAATGGAGTCAGTATCCGGGTTGCGGTGCCCGGTGACATAAATCTCGTTCATAATAACCCCCATACGCCTTTCATTCGTATATGATGATTCGATTATATTTGATTTCAGGGGCAATTTCAAGTGCCGCCGAGGCTTTTCTTGGTTAGTTAAAAAACAATTGAGCTTTTTGGAAGCTCCTGCCGCTTCCCATGCGTGCGGAAATGTGCTATGATGAAAAAAACGTCTGCGGAGGGATAGACATGGACTGGATGGAGAAAGAGAGCAAGCGCAGGATCACCGGCAGAGTCATCGTCATTGCGGTGCTGCTGCTCGTGATGATGCTGGGCGTCGGCTTTGCTATGCGCGGCCGCGGCGCTTCGGACAGAACAGCCCAAGATTATCTTGCGGACAGAGATGAGGACGCGCAGCTGCGTTTTGAGGATATTGAGTACAGCCGGCCGTATGTGGCCGCTATGGAGCAGAGGGTCGCGGCGGCGGAGCAGGTAATGGCTGAGGACGCAAGCTTGGAAGAAATCGAGGCCGCCCTCGATAAGTGCTATGAGCAGTATTACAATTATGACACGATGTACACTGTGGCCTATATCCGCGCCCGGCAGGACATGACCGACAGCTACTATGCCGACGAGCTTGCATGGGTAGAGGATAATTATCCGCGGGTGCAGCAGCTCATGGAGGAGCTTTTGTACGCGGCGGCGGCCTCCGACAAGGCGCAGGAGCTGGAAAGCGAGTATTTCTGGGAGGGCTTTACTCAGGACTATGCCGACGATTCCCAGAGCGTCTACCGGGAGGACATCGTGGCGCTTATGCAGCAGGAGGCGGCGCTGCTCGGCGAGTACCGGGCGCTCAATGCTTCCCCCACAATTGACACCGGCGACGGAGAGCTGGATCTCTACGATTATATCGCCGATAAATATGGCGAGGAGTATGTCTCAGCGCTCATGGAGTATTATGAGAAGTATAACAAGGAGTTTGCCCGCATTTTTATCGAGCTTGTCAAGGTGCGCAGCCAGATGGCCCGGGAACTGGGCTATGACAGCTATGAGCAGATGCAGTATGACTACTATTTTGAGCGGGACTATACCCCCGAGCAGGCGGCGGGCTATGTGGCGGATATAAAGGAATACATGGTGCCGCTGTATGTTGAGGTCATGGAAAATGACCCGTACTCCCTTATCAGCTATGACCGGGTCAGCGAAAAGCAGCTTATGGACGTTCTGGAGCACGCGGCAAAGCAGGTGGGGGGGGGCATCGCTGAGGCTTATGACTTCATGTTTGACCATGGCTTCTACGATGTGCGCCTGAGCAGCACAAAGGCTCCTATGAGCTTCCAGAGCTATCTCAACGACTATGAAGCGCCCTTCCTGTTCCTCAATCCCACGGGGGATATCGAGGATATACTCAGCCTGTCCCACGAGTTCGGGCATTATGTGGACGCCTATGTGAACTATAACGCTTCTGAAACCATTGATGTGTCAGAATGCTTTTCACAGGGCATGGAGTATCTGCTGCTGGGTTATTTCGGCAGCGCTGTAGAGCGGGAAACGTTGGAGGATATAAACCGCCTTAAGATGCTGGATACACTGGAGCTTTATGTCCAGCAGGCCTCCTTTGCGGAGTTTGAGAGGATCGTGTATTCAAGCGATCCGGAGACGCTCTCGGCGGAGATGCTCAACAGACTGTCACTGGAGCTCGCGAAGGAATACGGCTACTATGACGGCGTACACGAGGACTATTACGCCATGAGCTGGACGGACATCAGCCACTTTTTTGAGATGCCCTTTTATGTTATATCCTACCCCGTGTCAAATGACGTCGCAATGCAGATATACGAGCTGGAGCAGGCCGACAGGGGCGCGGGACTGGAGAAGTATCTGGAGATACTGGACAGAGAGTACGCCGGCCTTATCGACACCGTTCAGGCAGGGGGACTGCAAAGCCCCTTCGAGCCGGGTCGGATCGAGCAGGTGGTGCGCGATCTGAGCGCCCGTCTGCTGACCTCGGAACAGGCGGCGTGAAGAAAATCGCGGCGACATTAACCTGCGACTGTTTTTGGTGCTGCAGAATAAAGAAAATTATATCAACAAGATGAATGACAGATACGAACTTGACGAATTGACGGAACAACTCCGGGAGGCAGTCAACGGTATTTACTTTGAAATTCACGGACTAAAGGCCGGAATAGAAACGGATGTAAACAATTCTATCCCTACATGGCAGGCATGGTGTGGCGATAAAGAAAAGTATTATGATGACCTCGAGGCTGTGATGACTGACAAGTTTTATGAGGGATATTCATTGACAGAGCTTGTCTATATGGAGAACATTAGTATACAGGCCTATTAGAGCGAATTAAAAGCATGATGTGGAGATTCGTCCGGCGAGGGCAGGATAAAAGTAGCCGCCACAAAAAATCTGTTTTTGGGAATAGGACGGCACGGAGCTGACCGTCACGCAAAACATTTTTCATTGCCAATTTGGGCATTTAGAGGGTATATAATATGCGTTATTGACTAATGATGCTGACAACAGAAATCCCAACGCATGAAATTATAATGCCCAAAAAGTTACCTAAAACTAAAAACACCGTTGAAAAGCGCAACTTTTCAACGGTGTTTTTATGGTGCGCGAGGCGGGACTTGAA
>DKYJ01000061.1 GCA_002493305.1 Clostridiales bacterium UBA7103
GACGGAATCACCGGCCCTACCGGCGCTACTGGCCCTGCCGGTGCTGCCGGTGCGACGCCCAATCTCACCATCGGCACAGTCACGACCGGCGCGCCCGACAGTCAGGCGGCAGCAACCATCACCGGCACTGCGCCAAACTTCGTTCTCAACCTCACCATTCCCCGCGGCGCTACCGGCCCTGCCGGCACTGCCTGACTTCACGGGAGGCGCCCGCCCGGCGTCTCCTGCTACATAAAAGGGAGCTGTGTTTATGGTGACGATAAGCCTATGCATGATAGTGCGCGATGAAGAAGCCGTGCTCTCGCGCTGCCTCGACTCCGTTCTCGGGCTTGTGGACGAAATTATCATAGTTGACACCGGCTCAATCGATGATACCAAGGCCATTGCCGAAAGGTATACCGAAAAGGTGTTTGATTTTGAGTGGATCGACGACTTTTCCGCCGCGCGAAACGCCTCTTTTGAGCGTGCGAGCTGCGACTACTGCCTGTGGCTGGACGCGGACGATGTGCTGCTCTCATCTGAGCGGGAAAAATTTGCCCGGCTCAAGGCAGAGCTTGACTCAAGCACTGATATGGTCATGCTGCCATACCATGTGGGCTTTGATGAGCGCGGGAATGTGAGCTTTTCCTATTATCGGGAGCGTATTATCAGAAATTCCCCCGATTACCGCTGGAAAGGCGCGGTGCATGAGGCGATAGCTCCGGCAGGCAGGGTAATTTACGGCGACTGCGCCGTGACCCACCGAAAGCTTCGCCCCTCCGACCCTGACCGCAACCTGCGCATATTTGAGAGGCTTATCAAAAAAGGCACAGCCCTCGAGCCGCGCGAGCAATTTTACTACGGGCGGGAGCTGTACTATCACCAGCGCTATGCGCAGGCGCAGACGGTGCTGACGGTGTTTCTTCAAAGCTCCGACGGCTGGGTGGAGAACAAGATCGACGCCTGTCGGCAGCTTGCCTATTGCCTGTACGCGCAGGGGAAGGGCAGTGAAGCCCTCGCTGCCCTGCTTTACAGCTTCAGCTATGACCTGCCCCGTGCGGAGACCTGCTGTGACATCGGGAAACACTTTTTTGACCAGGAGCAATGGCAGCAGGCGGCCTACTGGTATAAGCGTGCGCTGGACTGCCCACGGCGGGATGACAGCGGCGGCTTTGTCAGCGCGGATGCTTACGGTTTTCTGCCCTGCATCCAGCTCTGCCTTTGTTATCACCGTATGGGCGATAACGATGCCGCCCGGCGCTGGAACGCCCTCGCCGCCGCCTATAAACCCGACTACCCCGCCGTCAGGCAGAATATGGAGTATTTCAGATCGCTTAGATTATGAAAAAGCTGCGCCGTGGCGCAGCTTTTTTGATTGTATTTACTTGAGTTCCTCCTGATACCGCGCTCTCTCGCCGCCGATGAAGCGGGGGCGGGTGCGGGCGCAGATAAGGGGTGCCTGGCCGATGGTCTTCACGCTCAGGCGCACGGGCACAGCCACCTCTTTAAGGTGCATACCGATAAGCGTTGCGCCGATGTCCATACCGGCCTTGGCCCTGACATGCTCCACAGCGCAGGGGGCTTCAAAATTCTCCCACACGGTGGTTGCGAAGGAGCCGCCCGCGTGTGCCCAGGGGCGCACATTCACCGGCTCATAGCCGAACTTTTCCGCAGCGGCGCTCTCTATGATAAGCGCCCGGTTCAGATGCTCGCAGCACTGGGCGGCAAGATATATCCCCCGTTCCCTGAGCACCGGATATATTCCGTCAAACACGGCCCGCGCGGCCTCCACGCTGGAGCCCTTGCCTATGCGCTGCCCCACTATCTCGCTGGAGGAACAGCCCACGACGAACATATCCCCGGCCTTAAGCCCCGCGATATCCAAAAGCTCCGTCACGGCGGCTCTCGCCTGCGCGCTGATTTCTTCAAACATAGCTCTTACCTCAAATCATCTTTTTTACATATGGTATGGCATACAGCGCCCGATATACGGCTATGCCCGCGACCATGCCGCCCAAGCCCTGAACGGCGTTGGCGGGAATACTGGCCGCCGCCGCAAGGCCATAGCCCAAGAGCAGGCTTTCGAAGGCAAAGTATCCAACTACCATTATAAGCTCCCCTGTCAACGCCCCCACAACAAGGCCCGCGCCGCGGCGGTTCATTGCCCTGAACACCAGCGCCGCGCAGAGCGCCATCACGCCCTTTATAACGAGCGTCCCTGGGGCGTAGGCCGTGTAGCCCAGCAAGATATCCGCAAGCATGGAGCCGAGTCCGCCCGCCGCCATGCCGTACACCGGGCCAAGTATACACGCGCCCAAAAGCACCACACAGTCGCCGAGATTGATATATCCGTTCGTGGCGGGAATGGGAATATGTATCACCATTGTCGCCACACAGCACAGCGCAGCAAAAACGGAAGCCAAAACCAGTTTTACAAGCTCTTCATGTTTCATAGAAGTACCTCCCTGAACGATCTAAGCAAATAATAACTCTGATTTTGAACTTATTCAATGCCCAATTCAGTACATAAAAATAATACCAGATTTGTCTAAGCTGAAACCTGCTCAAATACGGTCAAAAAAGTACCATAGGGACTTTTTTGATAAGCTGCATCTACTCCCTCTGCTTCTGATTATGTTCTGCAATTGTGCGCATGATCTCCTTGTCGTTATAAAAGCAGTATATCACCACCGAGGCCGCCACAAACACCATCGCCACCAGCGCCGTGAGCTGTACCCCGCGGGAGGTGGCAGCTCCCGTACCGTCCGCGCCCTTGCCCAAAAGCAGGGCACAGACTATGACGACCACCGACTGGCACAGCTTGTTGGCAAAGTTTCTGGCGGCAAAGAACATTCCCGCCCGGTTTTCGCCGGAAACTATGCTGTCATACTGGGCAAGATCGGCAAAAATCGAGGAAGGGATAATGTTTGTTATTGCAATAGGCATTGCGATTATCAGGCCGATCAGTATGGCAAACACCTTGCCGCCGATGGCCGCCACCACGAACCTGTAATTATAGATTGCGCAGTACAGCACAACGTAGGTTATGCAGGCAGCCAGCAGCATGGGCTTTTTGCCCACTTTTTTGGCCAGAATATTCACCAGCGGATAAGTGGCCACACCCACGCCGATGGAGATCACCGTCACATATGTTACCCACGCGTCGTCCAGCGCGAGAAGGTTTGTGATGTAATAAACCTCGGCGGTGTTAAAGAAGGTGAAGGCTATCCACATCACCAGATATCCGATGGTGATAACGGTGAAATTTGGGTAAGAAAACGTTGCTTTCAACGCCTGACCCACCGACTGATGATAGGGCTTTGGGGAGACATAGTCCTGCTCTTTTATGACCAGCGCCGGGATAAGCGCAGTGATCGCGCCAATGGCGCAAAAGACGATGAAGGGGATACGCAGTGCCCAGATCTCCGGGACGCCGCTGCTCATCAGCATGCCCTTTGCCATAGAGGTGCAAAACACCAGCGCGGAGGAGACGACATAAAAAAGGCTCACAATAGTGTAGAGGAACACACGCTTTTCAGGCTCCGCCACTATCTCGGCCTGGAGCGCGCTGTAAGGGATGTTATAAAAGGTGGAGGCCAGATAATATAGGATAAGCATAAGCCCGACCCAGACGGCGTTTACAAGGCTCGCCCCCTGCACCGGCGGAAAAAACACCAGCAGGCAGAAAAGCCCATAGGGTATGGCGGCATAGCGCATGAAGGGTATGCGCCGGCCAAGCTTTGATTTGCAGTTATCCGATAGATTCGCCACCCAGGGGTCGGTTATTGCGTCCACCACCGTACCCATACCCCGTATCAGGGCCATGATGAGCGCAGCGTTCAGAAAAAACTGGGGCAAAGTAGTGTTTGAGTTCGTGGGTATAAAAAAGGTCAGCAGATAGGTAGTGATTATACCGCCTATAAGTCCTCTGGAGAAGTCGCCCATACAGAGGGCGAATATTTTGCCGTTGCTTATTTTTTTCATAGTCTCTTTTCTCCGGTCAGTAGTTTTTCCCGCAGCAGTCGCTTGAATTTTTCAGGCTCTTCCCCCAGCGGGCCGTGGGCGGAGTTTTCAAACCACACAAGTTCCTTTTCCGGCGCCTGTATAGCGTCAAAATATTCCTGGATCAGTGATGCGGGAGTGTTCTCGTCCTGCCGCCCCTGAAAGATGTAGTATGGCATCTGAAAATCTCGGCAATCCCTGATAAAATCATAATGCACTATCGTGGGCCACATCTGAGAAAGGCATAGCTTGTATCCTTTTATTACGCCGAGCTTGTCTCTCAACGACAGCTCCTTTGAGCCGAGTATCGGCAGCACTGTGCCCTTAAAGTAACCGGTTTTCTTTACCGTGTGCCCACCGTATTTGCTCAGTATGCGCCGCTGTGTCATCAGCCCCTCAAACACCGGGCGGTACTGCCCGTCCACCGGCGGGCCGACGCGCTCAAGCTCACGGACGCTCTCCTCGTCTCCGGCGGCTCTTGCCATTTTCAGAGCATAGGTGTAAGACCGGTTTTCGTTTTCGATCCCGTTCACCACCTGCCCATATCCCACATAGCCCGCCACCAGCTCCGGGTAATCCCGGCAAACGAAGGTGCCCAGCTCCGTGCCCCAGCTTCCTCCCAGAAGGAAAATTTTCTGCTTGTTCAGCGTTAAGCAGAGGTATTTGAGCAGCTCGCCGCAGTCACTGACAAGCTGGGGAAGGGTCAGGCTCTCCGGGTCACAGCCGAAGTATGACCCGCCTGTCCCCCGCTGATCCCAGGCGACAATGATGAAGCTGTCCAGCAGATCCATCTGGTTTTTTGCGATGGAGTGTCTGTTTGGAACACCGGGGCCGCCGTGGAGAAACAGCAGCACGGGATTCTCCGCGTTGCTCCCCCAGATATGTATGGTCTGCTTCATGCCGCCCAGCAGCACTCTCTCTTTTCTGTCTATCAAATATTTCATACTCTCTCCAAATAAGAAGCCCATCTGTCCTGCCTCTGCCGGACAGATGGGCAAATCTTCAAAAGATCAAATCAAAATGCCTCTCTGCTTTGCCTCAAAGCTCAGCTCGTCCCGGAAATCGGGGTGAGCGATGGCTATGAGCTGCTTTGCTCGCTCGCCAAGACTCCTGCCGCGCATATGCGCAACGCCGTACTCGGTGACGATATAGTCAACATCGTTCTTGCTGGTGGTGCAGACCGCGCCGGGGGTCAAAATGGACTTTATCTTGCTGATAGTGCCGCCCTTGGCGGTGGAGGTAAAAGCGATGAAGCTCTTGCCCCCTTTGGACTGGCACGCGCCGCGCACGAAATCGATCTGACCGCCGGAGCCGGACATGTGCTTTGTACCCACGCTCTCCGCGCATACCTGACCCATGAGGTCAACCTCCAGCGCGGCGTTAATGGAGATCACATTGTCGTTTTTGCAGATGACATTGGGATCGTTGACATAGTTGACGGGCATAAAGCACATGGTGGGGTTGTCGTCAATATAGTCATACATTCTCTGAGAGCCGTAAGCGAAGGTGGTAACGGTCTGGTAGCGGTGGATCTGCTTTTTGCTGTTATTCACTGCGCCGCACTCAAGAAGCTCGACCATGGAGTCGGTGAACATCTCGGTGTGTATGCCAAGGTCGTGCTTGGTCTTGAGCATCATGCCGGTTGCATCGGGGATAGCGCCGACGCCAAGCTGTATGCACGCCCCGTCGGGGATGCGCTCGGCAATGAGCGCGCCGATGGTCATGCTCACATCGTCCAGCGTTGCGGGGGCTGTCACCATAAGGGGGTGATTCTCCTCGACAAGAGCGTCTATCTGGCTGATATGCAGCTGCCTGCCGCAGACGGCTCTGGGCTGGCGGTCGTTGACCTGAAGGAACACGCGCTTTGACTTTTCAAGCATCGCGTCCGTGAAGGAGCAGGTAGTGCCAAGGCTGAAATACCCGTGCTTATCCATGGGGGAAACCTCAATAAGCACCGCGTCGTAGTCGTACTCGCGGAGCATGCTGCCGGGAATATCTCTGTAATACGAGGGGATAAAGTCGGCATAGCCGTTGTTGACGGCTTTGCGGGCATAAGCGCCGGAGAACCAGGAGTAGCCTGTTATTTTCCCGGCAAAGGTCTCGTCAGCATAGAACTCGATGGGGTAGACATCAAACATGGTGTGGATCTTCAGATCCTTAAGCGCGCCGTTTCTGGCTCTGTCGGCTATCGCGCTGATTATGGCCGTGGGCTGGGCAAGTGCAGTGTCCATGCACATAAGCCAGCCGTCCTGTACCTGCTCGGCGATTTGCTTGGCAGTCATGCGCTTTGACTCATACAGCTGTTTGAAATCAATCATTTCAAGTCTCCTTTTGTATTTTTATTTTTCTTTCCGTATAATATTGCCGCAATGACGGCGCACAGGAGGATCAGCCGTCCTGTGCGCAGCATTACCGCATTTTACCTTCTCCTGCCGCGCTGCTTATGCTCGGCATAGAACTTGTTATCAGCTATGCGGCTGTTTGCTTCCTGCATGAACTTTTTCAGCTTGTCCTCGAACTCCTTGTTCTCCGACGGCTCATCGACCGTCTCCTGAACCGGAGCGGCGGCCTTAGGTGCTGCGGGTCTCACCGGGGGTGCGCTCCGTCTGGGTGCGGTCTCTCTCGGCTCTCTGGGCATGGCCTTTTTTATGGAGAGATTTATCTTTCCCTCGGGGGTGATGTTGATCACCTTGACCTTCACCACCTGACCAAGCTGCAAATGCTCGTTCACATCGGTCACATAGCTGTTTGCTATCTCAGAAATGTGTACAAGTCCGCTCTTACCTTCCGGCAGGGAGATAAACGCCCCGAATTTAGTTATCCCAGTGACTTTTCCCTCAAGAATACTGTCTACTTCCAGCCCCATAGTGTGTCCTCTCTGTCTGTTGTGAAATAAAATACCTTCTCATCGGGCATTACCATGCCAAGGCGCTGCCAGGCAAGAGCGCGCAGCTCATCTTCATCGTCAATGCTCTCAAGCTGTGCCTTTAGCTGCTCATTCTCCTGTTTGCGCTCAGTCAGTTCCAGCCGGAGCAGCTGCGCCGCCATTTCTGTCTCATGAAGGCGCTCCCGAGCCGCAATGAAGTTAGAGAGCGTATAACAGAGCAGGGCGACAATGACGATACGCAGAATGACATTTTTGTTGTGCATGGCTGTCCTTCCGTCACGCCGGGATAAGTGATGGCTCACTTTTTCTCTGCGCGGCGATTCTCCTTTTTTATAATAAAACATTCTCTCACTTTTTGAAAGAATTTTTTTGCTGAAACTGCGATTTTTTTCAAAATTTTTTTGCAAAAGGCAGCTGCTTTTTTTATTCCGCGGAACAAAACCGTAAAAAAGGCCAGTATAGTAATGCTGAGCGTGTGCATATAGAGCAGAAAACCGATCAGCACGGCTGTCAGCTCCCATAGCCCCAGCCGCCCGTCGTCCGCGCCCATGGCAAAAACAAACAGCCCGCCGCCCGCGATAATGCAAAACAGCGCGTCCTGAACCGCAGCCCAAGCCCGACCGGAATGCCGCCGCAGAGGACGGAAAAAATCATAGCATATGCCGGTCAGCACTCCCAGCAGCAGGGCAAGCCCCAGAGCCAGCGCCTGCTTATCCAGCGCCGCCGCCATTTAACCAAAAAGCCTTGACCACAGAGAGCCGGAGGGCGTGGGCTCCTCATAGCTCAGCTCCTGAATGTGGCCGCGAACCTCGATCTGTCCCTGTTCCAAATCAATTTTATCAATGTGCAGTCCCTGACCACGTACGGTCAAGTCTCCCTGTACCGTCGTGAGTACGATGAGGCTCTCGTCAAAACCGGATACATCGTTTACTCCGCTTATACTCAGCCGCTCCCTGGCCTCAAGGCTCACGCTGTGGCTGCGGATAAGGCTTTGCTGCGCTTGTTCGTAAGGCATGTTCTCACCCCCTTGGGATATGTATATTCGCCGGGGAGGTAAAATATGAAAAACGGAGGGTCAAAAGACCCTCCGTTAAGGTTTTATTAAGGTTTATTATCTGTGAAGCTCCGGGTTGTTTTCGGCTCAGTGCTTATCGCTCTTGTCGCCCACACCGAAGTGCAGCTCCTTCATGCCCTCGACCTCATCGCAGATATCCTTCAGCGCGCACACCGAGCAGTCGGTGGGCAGCCCCTCAAGTATATGAGTCAGCGTGCCAGTGACATCGTTGGCCTTCTTTGCCAGCTTCTGCATTGCGGCATAATCTAGCCCCGCGGCAGTGACAAAAATCACCGTGGCGTTAAGCACATTGGCGTCCTTCTTATACTCCGCGATATAGCTTGCGCCCACGGATTTGAAACTGATTCCCTGACGTATAGCCGCCTTGCTCACACGAATCTGCTCACGGTAGCTCTCCGGGGACATGCGAACCATGTAGCCCTCGGGGTAAACATGATACTTTGCAAACTCAATGTCCTTGAGCGTCCTGTAAACATTTTCGTCGTCATCGTCCAGCACGCCGACGCGCAGCAGAACGATACGGGCAAAGTCCACATCACCCTTTATATCCCTGAGATCAGGCCCATAGAGGATAACCTGATCCTTGTCCACAAGCTCCGAGGTAGAGGTGAACAGGACAAGGTTTGCAGAACCGCGTCCCTGAGCGCCCAGCTCATAGGCAGCGTCCTTCTGGAGAACCAGCTCGCTGGAGCCAACATCCTTCCAGCAGTCGCGCGGGTCATAGTCCCACACCTTCGGGCTCTGGCCGTCAAAAAGGGCTTTTGCTTCACTTATAAGGGAATTATACAGCTCCATATATTAGAACACCAAATCCACTTTCTTACGGTCAAACATCGTGTTGACCTGCTTGTACAGCCAACCGAGCAGCTTCTGGTCAAGGTTCCAGAAGTAGACGACAAACAACACGGCTACTGTCACAAAAAGCACCTTGAACAGCTTCTTGAAAAACTTGCACATATTAGCAATATGCTCCTTTCAAATTTTGGAGTTGAGGTACTGTGCCGCGATTACTTCTTGGCAAGACCCTTCTGGCGTGCATACTCGGCAGCGCCCAGAGCACCCATGAGCTGGGGGTCGGTCTTGAGCTCGACGACCTTGAGCTTGAGCACGCGCTCAATAGCCTCTTTCAGACCGTCGTTCTTCGCGCAGCCGCCGGTGAGGGTGATGGAGTCGGTCGCGCCGGCCTTCTTGGCCATGACAAAGCAGCGCTTTGCAACTGCCATC
>DKYJ01000014.1:0-6410 GCA_002493305.1 Clostridiales bacterium UBA7103
CTCCAAGACCGACGCGGCGGGGCTTACCACCCGGTACGAGTACGACGCTGACGGCAACAAGACCAGGGAGACCGCCCCGGACGGCAGCAGCGTCTCCATGGTCTATGACGCGGACGGCAATCTCACCCGGCTCACCGACCAGCTCGGCAATGTAACCGCCTATGAGTACAACCAAAATAACAACCTCATTAAGCAGGCGAACCCCGACGGCGGGGTGTATACTTGGGAGTATACGGACAAGCTCCTGACCTCCGCAACCGACGCTCTGGGCAATACCACGCGCTATGCGTACGATCCCAGCGGCAACCTTATCTCCAGCACCGACCCCATGGGCAATGTGACCCGCTACGAGTATGACGCCGAAGGCCGCCTCATCGCGGACATTGACGCGCTGGGCAACAGAACGAGCTATGACTACGACGCAAAAGGTCAGCTCATAAAGCTCACCTTTGCGGACGAGACCTATACCCTCTACGCCTATGACAACATGGGCAACATGCTGAGCCAGACCGACCCCAGTGGCGCGGTCACAAGCTATGAGTATGACGCGCTGGGCAATCTCCTGCGCACCACCTACCCGGACGGCTCAAGCACCGCCAGCGAGTACGACCAGAGCGGCAACCAGCTCAGTTTCACGGACGCGCTGGGCAACAGCTCCCACAGCGAGTACGACGCGATGGGTCGGCTCATCAAGGGCACGGACGAGCGCGGCGGCGAGTATGCCTACGCCTACGACGAGGCCGGGCGCATAGTAACAGACACTCTCCCCACCGGGGCGCAGCGGCGCTATGCCTATGACAAGGCCAGCGGATTCCTCACCGCCGTGACGAACGAGGCAGGGCTGAAAACCACCTTCGTGTACGACGCTATGGGACGCATAGTCTCTCAGACCGCGCCCGGCGGCGGGGTGACCTCCTACGAGTACGACAACATGGGTCGCCTCGTCAAGCAGGCCGACCCCATGGGCGCGGAGACCACATACGCCTATGATCTCAACGGCAATATCCTCAGCCTGACGGACGCGCTGGGCAATGTTACAAGCTACGAGTACGATTCTAACGGCAACCTTACCCGAATCACAGATGCACTCGGCAATGTAACGGAGTACACCTATGACGCGCTCAACCGCCCCGTTGCCGTCACTGATGCCAATGGCAATGTGACCCACTACGCATACGACTGCGTGTGCAACCTCGTCAGCACCACGGACGCGCTGGGGAACACGGAGAAGTACGCCTACGACGCAAACGGCAGCATAGAAGCCCTCACCGACCCGGACGGAAACACCGTCCGCTACAAGTACAACAGCGTTGGACAGGTCACCGCCGTCAAGAGCAAGAGCGGCGCGGTGTACACCTCCGAGTATGACGCGGCGGGGAATCTCATCTCCGAGACCGACCCCAACGGCGCGACGACTTACTATGAGTATGACGCGGGCGGGCTTGTAATAAAAATTACAGACGCACTGGAAAACACGGCTGAGATAGAGTATAATGCTCTTGGCAACGTCATTAAGGCAAACGGCGCGAGCTATACCTATGACAAGGCCGGGCGTGTGACCTCCGCCGTTGACGCTGAGGGTGCTGAGACCAAGTACGAATACGACAAGGCCGGAAATCTCGCCTTTGTCACCGCCAACGGCAAAACCGCCGGGTTTGAGTATGACCTCAACGGCAACATTCTTGCCGTCAACAATGCCGATGGCCGTAGTGCGTCCTTTGAGTATGATGTTCTTGGCAACCTTACCTCCATTACCTACCCTGACGGCTCACGGGACACCTATGCCTATGACGCTCTTAGCCGCCTTATAAGCGAGCAGCCCCATGACGGCATAGAGACCACTTACAGCTATGACGCTTTAGGCAATGTTACCGCCGTCACTGAAAATGGCGAGACCACGACTTACGCCTACGATGAACTGAGCCAACCTGTAAGCATCACTTACCCGGACGGCAGCACCGAATACTCCGAGTATGACAGCCTCGGCAACATTGTCAAGCAGACAGATACAGACGGTAACACCACTCAGTACGCCTATACGGTGGAGAACATGGTCAGCCGCGTGACTTATGCTGACGGCTCAAGCCTGCACTACGCCTACGACAAGGCCGGAAACCTCATCCGTGAAACCGACGCTGACGGCGGCATTACAAGGTATACCTATGACCTTTTGGGGCAGGTAACTAATATACTGTCCCCTGACGGAACGACTACTGAGTATGAGTATAATGCTGATGGTGAGGTCGTTTCGGAGCTTGTCCGTAACATAGCATATAGCGGTGAGACAGAGGGGCACTACTCCAATCTTGCAAACACTTCCTCCAAGCCGCTGGTGGCGACAGCGATACGCTATACGCAAGATGCCATAAACGCAAATAAGGGCAGCGGATTTGCAAAACCCGTGCCGAAAACGCCCTCTACACCCAAGCCCAAGACCTTGCCTCAGGAGTATGCGCAGGCAAAGAAACAGGCTACAACGCCTACCCAAGCGGAGTATGTTCAGCTCAGGAAATCTGGCGTTAATATGAGCTATGGCCAGTACGCCAATCAGAAACAGCAGACACGCTTCCCAAGCTATGGCCAGTATGCGTACAATAAGCAGCAGGGCAAGACTACTTACCAGACATATGGCTCGCTGCAATCCACCACAGGGCAAATAAACCATGTCTATGACAAAACGCCCAACATTGCCGCAGAAGCTACGCCTAAGGTGCAAAGCGTGAATGTACAGAACGAAGGGTATTGCAGTCTTAAATCCAGTTCAAGAGCAGAAGAAACTATTCGTGCCGTTACTGTCACCGCTATCGAAGCCTATATGTCATACCTGAACTTTAAAGCCGGTTCAGAGGTATCCGTGCTAAGAAACTATGGCAAAAGCGCAGTAGATTTACTGGCCGGCTTCGAGAGCATAATACCGAATAGTGATTTTCCAATTGCAAAAGCGCTCAACAGCAAAATAAGCAGCAGAATACGGGAGCTGGAGAGCAATATATTCAACAGCACAGCATATAAAGCAGGTCTCGTTGCTGGTGACATTGGAGGCATTGCCTTTGATATATTCCTGCTCAAGGGAGCAAGTTCTGCCGCAGGAGCGGCAGAGGGCGCGGGAACGGTGATAAAAGGCGGGGATACACTTATTGCCGTGCAGGAAAGTGTTGGAGCACTCAAAGGTATTGCCGGACTTGCCGCAGGTGCTAACGCTTTATGGAATAGTACTAATCTCGGCAAAGACCTTAATGACCTGATTGCCGAAATTACAGGAAAGAATAGCTCCGGCAGCAGAAATATTAATGAGTTAGGCGATGCGGATATAAAGGATCTTGACAGATTACCTCAAGAGGTAATTGATAAGTTAGGAGGGGAGGAGTACACAAGAGAAGTCAAAGCCCAAGCCGGTGGAAGCAGATCAGATTTATATTGGGATCAGGAAGGCAATGTTTACTCCGTACCTAAAAAAGGCGGACCTCCGCAGTGGGTTGATAAGGTTGACCGTAGTGGACTATTAGGAGGATAAAATGAAATCGACTTACCCTGAAACAAGCAGTAATGTATCGGATTGCAACATTGAGGTCATCGCCTTACCGACAATAGCGATGTACAGGTTTGAAACCATTTTCGATACATTGGCAGAGGAACCAAACACCATGACCTTGGGGGAAAAAAACAGTGGCAAATCTGTTTTGTTGGAGAACCTTTTTCGCCTACGGATATGGAGGCGAAAAGGTATCACCAGAAGCTGGAGTCTGTATACCGATGACAGGGAGGCCCCTGAACACATGGTTCTCCGCAGTGTAGTATGGGATATGGATAAAGATATGAAGGATATTATCGAGGCAGTCAGTAGAGACCAGATTTTCAATTCTTGGCCGGAGGTGGCTATAAAAAATATATGCTTACAGGAAAAGGACTGTCGGCGCATTTTTTCTGTTGTAAAAAGGATCGATCGACATATATCTGACGGAATTACATTTGACGAAGCCGAAAAGCCATCATGGGAATGGCGGGATATAGAATTGATGAGGAATTATGACTGGGGACAAATCCACGCCACATGGAATCCGACAAGACAAAACGCATTTGTTGAGGATGAAATACAATTACTTTCTGATCTGTTTTCAGGCATTGAGCATAAAAGTGACAGCATGGGACAATATACGCTTGAGCTGAACTACAGAGCAGATTGGAAATTAAACTGGACTAACCACAAGGGTGGGATAAGCATGAAGACAAAAACTCAAAATTCAGAAACCTGAGGAGGATGTGAACAACTTCTTGTGTTCTCCTGAACGGCAATGTAGTTGCCGTCAACAGCGCCGACGGGCGGCAGGCTTCTTTCGAGTATGACGCGCTGGGGAACATCACCGCAATCACCTCCCCGGACGGCACACAAGATAGATTCACTTACGATGCTCTTGGTCGGCTCATCAGCGAACAGTCCCATGACGGCATAGAGACCACTTACAGCTATGACGCTCTCGGTAATGTGACTGCCGTCACCGAAAATGGCGAGACTACGACTTATGCCTATGACGAGTTAAGCCAACCTATAAGCGTCACTTATGCCGACGGCAGCACCGAATACTCGGAGTATGACAGCCTCGGCAACATCGTCAAGCAGACTGACACCAACGGCGATGTAACTACCTACGGCTACACCGTAGAGAACATGGTCAGCTGCGTGACTTACGCCGACGGTTCAAGTCTGCACTATGCCTACGACAAGGCCGGAAATCTTATACGGGAGACTGACGCGGACGGCGGAGTTACAAGGTATACCTATGACCTTTTAGGGAAGGTCACAAATGTATTGTCCGCTGACGGAACAACCACGGAATATGAATACAACGAAAAGGGCGAGGTAGTCTCCGAGCTTGTACGCAGTATAGCATATAGCGGCGAAGAAGATAGAGAAAACCATTACTCCAATCTTGCAAACACCTCCTCAAAGCCGCTGGTGGCAACTGCTATCCGCTACACGGAAGATGCCATAAACGCCAACAAGGGCAGCGGCTTTGCAAAACCTATGCCAAAGACACCTTCTGCTGCTAAGCCGAAAACCTTGGCTCAGGAGTACGTTCAGGCAATGAGTTGCTTAGTATCATCGAAAACGCCGGCCTTATGGGCGTACCTATCCCGGACGCGCTCAAAAATGCAATCGAGCTGCTGCGGCAGAAAAACGAAAAAACGGACTAAAAACCGGGGGATGCGTTGTGCATCCCCCGGTTTTCTGTGTATAAATTATCAACCAGATTAAAAAACTATATTTTGAGTGATAAAATGATGAATACATCATGGCTAACACCGTCTTATCTTGTTAGAATCTATCGAATTATTAAATTATAACAAGAAAGGAAAGGTCTGCCATGAGAAAACAGTATGTAAAAGTCTTTAAGGTATTTTTGCAGCAAGGGCTGTACAATGCTCGCGCTGACCTTGGTCTGAGCCAAGAGCAAATGGCGGAGCGCATGGAGATGTCCAGTCGGTGCTATGTGAATCTGGAGCACGGCAAATCCAGCTGCAGCGGCTTGACTCTGGCGCTTTACTTGATATATGTCTGTGACGATCCTGTGGCTTTTCTGGAGGATCTGCGCTGCGCGTTTGAGGCTGTATATGAAGTGGTGTAAAAATAAACCGTCCCTGCTGTCGGCAGTGTCCTATCGTGTGCCGATGGAGGTACAGGCCATTCGTCTGCTCCCCGGGGGCGACAGCTATCCAATATGCCCGCGCTGCGGCATCACGCTGGACAGGGAGTATATGGCATATTGTGACCGCTGCGGCCAGCGCCTCGGCTGGGTACTTATCGACATCGCAACCATTGTCACGGAACCGAGTCGATGATCCATGATGGCATAATACAGTAATACGCTGCGGCGCCGCAGCGTATTAAGAATTGTTGCACCCAAGCCTCACAATTGAGCAGCACGGGAAAGTAAATTTACCCCCAATTTTACTCCCAGAGCATAAAAATACCCCCCCGAAATACCACATCATCAAGGGGCATAATGCCCCTTGATGATGTGGTATGAGAGAATATGAAAAGCCCGTAATTCCAAGGAATTACGGGCTTTTCTGCTGGTGCTCCAGGGGGGATTCGAACCCCCGACACCCTGCTTAAAAGGCAGGTGCTCTGCCTACTGAGCTACTGGGGCGTTTGGCTGGGATGGCGGGACTCGAACCCACTATATCGGAGTCAAAGTCCGGTGTGTTACCATTACACTACATCCCAAGGTCTTGCTCAAAGAGACCGGCACTGCCGGCCTCTTTGATATATATGGGGTGGGATATGGGGCTCGAACCCACGACACCCGGAACCACAATCCGGTGCTCTGCCAACTGAGCTAATCCCACCATATTTACTTTGGCACGCCAAGAGGGATTCGAACCCCCGACCTACTGCTTAGAAGGCAGTT
>DKYJ01000014.1:6659-15894 GCA_002493305.1 Clostridiales bacterium UBA7103
ACCATTGAACTACACCCGCATGGGCACTCCCTATTCAGCCAGAAGATAATACCATATGCAGGATATGAATGTCAAGAAAAATCTTCGCTTTTCGGCTGAGTATGGATTTTTTAAACCGAGCCTGACAAAAAGCCCCGCCTCGGCGGGGCTTTTGAATTTTCTCGATATAGCGCAGAGCGACGCCCTTACAGAGACTGCTTTCTCCGCAGGCTCAGGCAGTCGGCAATCATGGCGATAAACTCCGAATTTGTGGGCTTGCCCTTTATGTTGGACACCGTGTAACCGAAGAACTTTTGCAGCACCTCAATATCGCCTCTGTCCCAAGCAACCTCGATGGCATGGCGTATGGCGCGCTCGACCCGGGAGGGAGTGGTGCCAAACTTCCGCGCCACCTCAGGGTACAAGACCTTGGTAACGGCGTTTATCATATCCATATCGTTAATGGTGAGGATAATAGCCTCGCGCAGATACTGATAGCCCTTGATGTGGGCGGGCACGCCGATCTCGTGGATAATATCGGTGACCACAGCCTCAAGATTTGCGTTGCTGCGGCTCTCCTGAGCGGAGAGGCGGCAGTCGTAGCCTACGGCGCTCATATCCGGGGCGGCGTTCTCCGCCAGCAGGCGTACCCGGGTCAGCAGCGCCGCTGTGTCGCAGGGCTTGGGCATAAAATAGTCCGCACCCATGGCGGAGCAGTCGCTGACCACCTTGGAGTTTACAAAACCGGAGAGCACAATGATGCGGCAGCTGTGGCCGGTCTCCGGAAGACGGCGCAGCAGTTCCAGACCGTCAAGCTTTGGCAAAACGATATCCGTCAGCAAAATGTCCGGCCGCAGTTCCCCGACCATGGAGAGTGCCTCGGCCCCGTCAGCCGCCGTGCCTACCACCTCAAGATCGCTCTCTGCGTTAAAAAGCTCGGTCATCAGCTTGCAAAAGTCAGTATTTGCGTCGGCTATGAGTATGCGTATTTTGGTTTCCATAATTTTTATCCTCCCGTTTGTGCGATGTATGGAGCAATCCTGTGTTAATTAGAGCAGATACACCGTTAAGCTGCAATAAATGTACCATAGCAACATCAATTCGGCAACAGAATAGTGTCGAATTTCGCAGACTTCTTGTTGACATAATATATGCAATTTTAACACAATGCAAGTACCTTCGACACGTGTTTGCAAAAAAATTTACGAGCTCTTGTCGAATTTTGTCGAAAAGGTCGAATGAGAGGATGCGGTTTACTTAAAAAACCGGGCGGTAAGGGTTCGACTCCCGTCTGCTTAAGCAGAAAGCTCCTGTGCCCAATGGCACAGGAGCTTTCTGAGACTGTCAAAAAACCTATGCTGCCAATGAACGACAATAGAGTAGCGGGGGTGCTCGAGGGGGCAATGCCCGCCTCGTGTACAATAACCCGCCGCAGAAAAGGCCGGTATACCGGGCTTTTTGGGCAAAGCTGCGTTTTGAACGCTTTCAAAACGCTCGGCGGGAGAAGCGGTCAAAAAAGTCCCTCCGGGACTTTTTTGACAAGCTGAGAAAGCTCCTGTGCCATTGGGCAGAGGAGCTTTCTGTATAATACTTATCCCTGCTTTTTTCTGTGCCACTGGTAAAGGGGAATGGATGCGAGCCATGAGACGGCAAACAGCGCTATGCCCGCAAAGGGAATATAAGGCGACAGATCCACCGAGGGCAGCTTTCCGCCAATTCCAAAATACGCGGCGATAAAGCATACGAATATGATGCCCGCATAGCGCCCTTTATCCGGCCCGAAGGCAAAGGAAAAGGGGAGCGTCAGAGCGATGACCATGAGAGCGGCACAGCTGATGGCCAGCATGGATATGAGCTGCTCTTTGTCAAGGCCGGTCACAAGGAGCGTTATGGCGGAGATGACGACCACCGCCGCCAGCAATAGGAGAGCCAGCAGGTATTTTGCGCTGACAAACTGCGCGCGGGAGATGGGCATGGCGTCGCAAAAGCGCGACCAGCCGCATTTCTCGTCCATACTCAAAAAGGTGATAGGGAGCAGGGAGATAAAGAGCATGGCATAGGGAATGAAAAACATCACCTGAGAAAGGGCGCAGCCCGCAACAAGGAGAGCAATGACAAACAGCAGGAAAAATTTGTAATACTTCCAGATGTTATAAAAATCCTTTAATATCAAGCCTTTCATGCCTTAAGCCTCCTTTGTCATAAACACGAACAGATCTTCAATGCTCACCGGGGTCTGCATCATACCGGAGGGCACGGCCTCCCGGCGGACGATGGCGGACACGCCGTAGGGGTTGCGCTTTCTGCCGATAACGGCCTCGGGGCTGATGCTCTCAAGCTCGGCGGCGGCACAGCGGACAAAGCAGAATTTCTCCAGCAGCTCGTCCTTCTCCTCGCAGAGCATGAGCCGCCCCTTGTGGATAAAGGCGATGTAGTCGCAAATCTTCTCAAGGTCGCTGACGATGTGGGAGGAGATAAGAATGGAATGGTTCTCGTCCCTTGTGAACTCGGAGAATATATCCATCACCTCGTCGCGCACCAGCGGGTCAAGCCCGGAGCTTGGTTCATCTAAAATCAGCAGGGCGGGGTGGTGCGACAGGGCGGCGGCAATGCTGAGCTTCATCTTCATGCCGCGGGAAAAATCCTTGAAGCATTTGTCAAGCGGCAGGGAAAAGAGGGTCAGGTAGGCGTTATAAACCGCGCTGTCCCAGCTTTTAAATATCCCCGCCATGACCCGGCCGATCTGCTTTGCGGTCAGTCCCTCGGGGAAGGGCGGCTCATCCATAACAACGCCTATCTGCTCTTTTAGCGCCTTGCCGCTCCCGCCGGCGTCCTGTCCGAGAACCTTTATCGTCCCCGCGTCCTTTTCCACCATGCCGAGAATGCACTTGATAGTGGTGCTTTTTCCGGCTCCGTTTTCGCCCACAAGCCCCATTATGCAGCCCTTGGGCAGGGCGAGGGACAGCTCAAGGTCAAAGTCCTTGTAGCTTTTCTTCAGTCCCTTGATTTCAATAGCGTTCAGGTTTATTACATCCATTTACAGTTCCTCCTTGCGGCAAAAGAAACTCGCGCCGCTCTGTTTCCGCCAATCGTGGCGAAAACGGCGCTCTGCTCCTTCCGTTTTCCTCCAAAAACCGCACCCACTGGCGTTGGGCTGCGGTTTTGATTTAGTGAACAGCGCCCTGTTTTTGCCGCTTTTTCTTGCAATATACAAAGCATTTCAGCAAAAAAGTGCCCTCACCAGAACAGAAATTCTTTCGCAAATTGCTCTTGATGATTTAATCATCGTTTACCTGCATAAGGCGCAGCATCTCCTCAAGCTCCTGCCCGGTCACGCCGACCGCGGCGGCAAGGCGGCAAGCCTGCTCCAGATGCTCCTCGATCTGCCGCAGGTTTTCCTCCCGCAGCAGCTCCATATTCTTCCGGGCCACAAAGCAGCCACGCCCGGCGGCGGTGTATATAAGCCCGCTCTGCTCCAGCTCGTCATAGGCCCGCTTTGTGGTTATGACGCTGATGCCCAAATCCTTGGCAAGGCTGCGGATGGAGGGCAGCAGCTCATCCTCCTCAAGTGCCCCGCTGACGATTTGACTCTTTATCTGGGCGTATATCTGCTCATATATGGGTTGGCCGCTCCGATTGTCGATTAGTATGGTCATTATGAAATCACCTCAGCATGCTGTGCATGCACAGTATACACAGTATGTACAGTGCTGTCAAGGGGGCGCAAGAAATTTTTTTGAATTTCCTTGACAAGCGCGAAAAAACTGCTATAATCACACTGACAACTGAACACCTTATCAAGAGCGGTGGAGGGAACGGCCCTGTGAAACCCGGCAACCTGCAATGTGCAAGGTGCCAAATCCGGCGGTGAAACGAAAGATGAGGCTTATATCATGGCTTTTTGTGCGTCCCGCCGTGCGGGGCGCTTTTTGTTGGTCCAGCGTCATATAGATATATCTCTTGCCGGAGTAAGCGATGAATAAATCGGCGAGAGTGATTTGCGAGAGAATTTTCGTTCTGATGAAGGCAGTCTTTCGCAGACAATACTTTGTGTATGGCAAGAAAGGCTGACAAAATCAGGGCACAGTTCTCTAAATCAAAATTGAAGCCCGGTGCCAGCGGGCGTAGGGTCAATTTTGAAAAGGAGGATGGAAGCAATGGATATGCAGTTTTCCGCTCACTTTCCATGCCCACCGCAGAGCCCAGCGTAGCGGGGCTGCGGTGGAAAAGGAAAAAGAAAGGAACGAAGCGTAGCTTTCGCCACGCTTGGCGGAAACAGAGTGAAGTGAGTTCCTTTTGACGCAACGGAATGGAATTGCTTTCATCTGACACAGCGCCGAGTCAATTTGTTCAGCGATTACTCTAAAAAATAGAAAAGGAGATATATCATGAGCCATTATTTTTTCACTTCTGAATCCGTTACCGAGGGACATCCCGACAAGATATGCGACCAGATATCCGACGCGGTGCTGGACGCGATTTTGGAGCAAGACCCTAACGGCCGCGTAGCCTGTGAGACTACCGTCTCCACCGGCCTTGTGCACATCATGGGCGAGATAAGCACCTCCTGCTATGTGGACATCCCCAAGATAAGCCGCGAGGTCATCCGCGAGATAGGCTACGACCGGGCAAAATACGGCTTTGACTGCGACACCTGCGGCATCATCACCAATATCGACGAGCAGTCCGGCGACATCGCGCTGGGCGTTGACAAGGCGCTGGAGACCAAGTCCGGCGAGGACGCGGAGCTTCAAAACGGCGCGGGCGATCAGGGCATGATGTTCGGCTACGCCTGCGACGAGACGCCGGAGCTTATGCCGCTGGCCATATCCCTGTCCCACAAGCTGGCAAAGCGCCTGACGCAGATACGCAAGGAGGGCGTGGTCGACTATCTGCGCCCGGACGGGAAAACTCAGGTCACCGTGGAGTACGACGAGCAGCGCCGCCCAGTGCGCGTTGACACCATTGTTATCTCCACCCAGCACGCCCCGGAGGCGGAGCTTGATCAGATAAGAAAAGACATGGTGGAGCTGGTCATAAAGCCCACTGTCCCGGCTGAGCTTCTGGACGGGAACACCAAGTACTTCGTCAACCCCACCGGCCGCTTTGTCATCGGCGGGCCGCAGGGTGACTCCGGCCTTACCGGGCGCAAGATAATCGTTGACACCTACGGCGGCAGCGCCCCCCACGGCGGCGGCGCTTTCTCCGGCAAAGACCCCACAAAGGTCGACCGCTCCGCAGCCTACGCCGCGCGCTGGGCGGCGAAGAATGTTGTCGCCGCGGGGCTTGCAAGCCGCTGCCAGATAGAGCTTGCCTACGCTATCGGCGTTGCAAAGCCCGTCAGCGTGCTGGTCGAGACCTTTGGCACGGGCAAGGTGGCCGACAGCGTCATCAGTGAGGCCGTGCAGAGGGTGTTCGACTTCCGTCCCACCGCCATTATCCGCGACCTCGACCTGCGCCGCCCCATCTACCGCAGGCTCGCTGCCTACGGCCACATGGGCAGAGAGGAGCTTGGCGTCCGCTGGGAGAGCCGCGACAAGGCAGAGGAGCTTCTCAAGGCTGTTGAGGAGCTGAAATAAAAAAACACGGCTTCACATCTTTCGCCGCCCGCAGGCGGCGAAAGATGTGAAGCCCTTTCTCGCATACAAAGGCAAAGCCTTTACATGCACAACAAGCCCCGCACCGAACGGTGCGGGGCTTGTTGCGTTTAAAGCTCCCTTATCTCACAGGCGATGCCGCCGTTGTCAAAGATCTCCACCAGCGCCCATGTGGGCTTCATGCCCTTGCCGGAGGAGCCGGGGTTTAAAACCTTGACCCCGCCTATCTCCTCATAGAGAGGTCTGTGGGTGTGCCCGTACATGGCGATTTTAGCCCCCTGCTCCTGCGCGGCGTAGACCAGCGAGTCGAGCCTGTCGTACTCCACGTTGTACAGGTGCCCGTGGGTGATAAAAGCCTTCACCGGGCCGAGAGGCACAATATCGGTATCCGGCGCGGCGGGATATAGATCACAGTTGCCGCAGACATTGTAAAGCGGGATATCAGGGAACTCCACCCTGAGCACATTGGTGTCCCGGTCATGGTCGCCCAGATGGATGATGGCATCGGGGCGGCAGCGGCGTATGGCCTCCACCATAAGCGCGGTGTTGGTATGGGTGTCGGAAAAGACGGCTGCTTTCATAGTTTTACCTCACAATTAAGTAATCATTGGGCAGCTCCGGGAATATAATGGAGCAAAAGAGAATAAAACCCAAAACGGAGATGAAAAATGTATGCAGAATTTTGAAAATATAGGCAAGGAGCTTTCCCGCCGGGGAAAGACCGAGGATATAAAGCGCATAGCGGAGTCAGCCGACGGGCAGCGCATAAGCCGCATGGTGGACTCCCACGCTCTCGAGCAGGCGGCAAAGAGCGGGGATAATGCCGCGCTGAAAAACATACTCAGCAGTGTGCTGAGCACCGCGGAGGGCCAGCGCCTTGCCGAGAGTGTTAAAAAGCTGATGGAGGACTGACAAGGGGGTGACCTGCCGTGAGCGAATTTGAGGACAGGGTGAACAGCATACTCAATGACCCGTCTCAAATGGATAAGATAACAAAAATCGCAAAGTCGCTCATGGGCGGGGAGGCGGCGGAGCCGGAGGAGCGCAGCGTCGGCGGTGAAAACCCCCTTGCCGCTTTCCTCGGCTCTGGCGGCGAGGAGATGGCGGCTCTGAGCAGAATAAGCCGTGCTCTGGGCGCTCAGTCTCAGGAGGACAAGGAAAAAACCGCCCTGCTTGAAGCGATGAAGCCATATCTCTCCGAAAAGCGGCGCAGGAAAATGGATAAGGCGATGAAAATTGCCCGGCTTACAAGGATAGCCAGAGCCGCGATGGGAGAGAGCGGAGGAGACGATGATGTATAATCTGTACCAGGGCAATACCGGTAAGGTCAAGCGCATAGACGAAAGCCGCCGGGCACAGCCCCGACAGGGGGGTGACCGGAGAGATCGGAACAACGGCGGACAGAATCAGCCGCAGAGAAATCAGGAAAGACCCCACGGTGACGGCAGGACTGGCGCAGCGATGTATCAGGGAAACAGCCAAAACGCCGTCCGCCGCCAAAACGGCGGCGGGCTGATGGAGCGGCTGTCAGGGCTTCTGAATATCGGCGGCGAGGAGTTCGAGACAGAGGACATCATCCTTTTGATGATACTCTATCTCATGTACCGCGAGAGCGGCGACAGCGAGCTGCTTATTATAATGGGAGCGATGTTCCTTTTATGAGTAAGCGCTGAACAAATCACTCTTGATGATTTATTCATCGCTTACTTTGGGGATTTTTCCTCCAAAGGTTTGCCCTCGTTCTGCTGCTCAATATGGGCGTTATGCTGCCGGAACACGAACAGCCACATGGCAAGAGAGATAACGAATGCAATGACGATACAGACTATGCGCAGCGGCATACTCGTCCCCGCGAGGAGCACAGCGACAGTGCCCAGCAGCGCGGATACGCCGTAGAGCACTGCCACGGCCTGCTTCTGGTTGAGGCCCATTGCCAGCAACCTGTGGTGAAAGTGCCCCTTGTCCGCATGGAAGGGACTCTGCCCGCGGAGAATGCGCCGGAAGAAGGCGAAAACCGTGTCCGCCAAAGGGACGGCCAACGCCAGCAGCGGCACAAGGAAGGTAATGATCGCGTGGAACTTGAAAAGGCCCATGATGGACACTGTTGACAGCACAAAGCCCAGCAGCTGGGAACCCACATCGCCCATGAATATCTTGGCGGGATTGAGATTATAGGGCATAAAGCCGATACAGGCGCCGGTGAGGGCAGCCAGGATCAGGGAAATGCTGGGCTCAGACACCAGCAGGGATACTATGAGCATGGTGAGCGAGCTTATGGCGGACACGCCCACCGCAAGCCCATCCAGCCCGTCGATAAGATTAACGGCATTGGTGCAGGCCACTATCCACAGCATTGTAAGCGGGATAGACAGCCAGCCTATCTCTATCGTTGTAGTCTCGGACAGAAAATTTGGGTTCGTGATGGCATCAAAAACCACGCCGCAGCGTATAGCCACGGCGGCGGCGGCGATTTGCCCCACCAGCTTCACCCAGGGGTTGAGGGAGACGATATCGTCCACCGCACCCATGACAACTATAATGACCGCCCCCAGCAGCATACCCATGACCTTCGTGGAGATATCCACAAACAGCAGCATGGATATCACAAAACCAAGGAAAATGGCAAGCCCGCCCATGCGGGGGATGGGATGGTTGTGTACCCGCCGTTCATCCTTTGGCACATCCATCGCCCCAACCTTCTGGGCGAAGCTTTTGACCGGCGGAGTCATCAGAAAGCTGACCACAAAGGCGATGAGCACCGCCAGCAGCAGCCTGAGCCAAAGAGCCATATTTGGAAACATCTACATCTATCTCCGTTATTTCTTCTAAGTAAGCGCTGAACAAATCGCTCTCGCCGGTTTATTCATCACTTACTTATTTTAAGTAAGCACAGGGCAAGCAGCTTACATTTGTGACGGATCTCTCACCGTCTTTAGAGGTTACCTTCAGAACGGTTTCTCCACAAAGCCGATGCGCTTGTAGACCTTGCGCAGAGTCTTTCGCGCCACTGCGCTTGCGCGCATCGCGCCGTCGGTATACACCTGCTTTAAGTAGCTCTTGTCGGCCAGCAGCCGCTCCGTCTCCTCCCGAATGGGGCGCAGAGCCTCAATGACGGCGTCCCCCACGGCGGGCTTGAACGCGCCGTAGCCCTTGCCGGCAAAGTCCCGCTCAATATCCTCGAAGCTCTCCCCGGTGACTGAGGAATAGATGCTCATGAGGTTTGCGACGCCGGGCTTGTTCTCCGCGTCATAGCGCACGCAGTTTTCTGTGTCGGAATCGGTGACGGCGCGCTTGAACTTCCGGGCGATCTCCTCGGGCTTGTCCATGATGAACACGCAGCCCTGGGGGTCGGACTTTGACATTTTGGCGGTAGGCGTGCCGAGACTCATGACCCTTGCGCCCACCTTGGGGATATAGGGCTCAGGAATCTTAAAGGTATCCCCGTAGATGCCGTTGAAGCGAATGGCGATATCCCTTGTCAGCTCACAGTGCTGCTTTTGATCCTGACCCACGGGAACAAAATCCGGCTGGTAGAGTAGGATATCCGCCGCCATCAGCGCGGGGTAGGTGAAGAGACCGCCGTTGATGTTGGAGGCGTTTTTCGCGCTCTTATCCTTGAACTGGGTCATACGGCTCAGCTCGCCGAACATGGTGTAGCA
>DKYJ01000014.1:16192-25796 GCA_002493305.1 Clostridiales bacterium UBA7103
CTCGCCGAACATGGTGTAGCAGTTGAGCACCCAGCCCAGCTCCGCGTGCTCATGCACATGGCTCTGGATAAACAGGGTGTTCTTCTGCGGGTCAAGCCCGCAGGCGATGTACTGCGCCAGCTGTGAGACGGAGCGGCGGCGCAGCTCCGCCGGGTCCTGTCGGACGGTTATGCTGTGCATATCGGCCATAAAATAATAACAGTCAAACTCCTCGGCAAGCGCCGCCCAGTTCTTCACCGCGCCGAGGTAGTTGCCAAGGTGCAGCTCCCCGGAGGGCTGTATGCCCGAGAGCATAACTTTTTTGGGGGCTTGGGTCTGATTCGAGCTTTCCATAGCGTTACCTTCTTATATTAAGAGTGTGTATTCACAAACTATCAACATATTCTACCAAAATAAGTTCGTCTTGACAACAGGCAAAATGTAAATTAAGATGTGCTTTGTCAAAAAGGCCACTCTGTTTACGAGAGGAGAATATATATGAAGGATCAAAAATGGTTTGAGCAGATGGAGGCGCGGATACCCAAGGGCGAGGTTCGCACGCGCTTTGCCCCCTCACCCACGGGGTATATGCACGTGGGCAACCTCCGCACGGCGCTGTATACATGGCTCATCGCCCGGCATAATAAGGGCAAGTTCATTCTGCGCATCGAGGATACCGATCAGGGACGGCTCGTTGAGGGCGCGGTTGACGTTATCTACCGCACGATGAAGGAATGTCATCTTGAACACGACGAGGGCCCGGACATCGGCGGCCCTGTTGCCCCCTATATCCAGACCGAGCGGCGCCCCTTCTATAAAGAATACGCCGAGCTGCTAATGGAGCGGGGGTATGCCTACCGCTGCTTCTGCGAGAAGGCCGAGAGCGAGGAGGACAGCGGCGAGTTTGACCGGGGCGACGATCCCTGTCGCAGCCTCAGCCGGGAGGAGTCTGACCGGCGCGCCGCCGCCGGCGAGCCTTATGTCATCCGCCAGCGCATCCCCCACGAGGGCAGCACCACCTTCCACGATGAGACCTTTGGGGACATCACCGTGCAGAATGAGGAGCTGGACGATCAGGTGCTGATAAAGCGCGACGGGCTGCCTACCTATAATTTTGCCAACGTGGTGGACGACCATCTTATGGGCATCACCCATGTGGTGCGCGGCAGCGAATACCTCTCCTCCGCGCCCAAATACGACCTCTTGTACAAGGGCTTTGGCTGGGATATCCCCAAGTATGTCCACTGCTCCCCGGTCATGCGCGACGCGCACAATAAGATGTCCAAGCGCCACGGCGACCCCTCTTATGAGGATCTTATCGCGCAGGGCTTTTTGACGGACGCGGTCATCAACTATGTGGCACTGCTGGGCTGGAGCCCCAGAGGCGAGCAGGAGATATTCTCCATGGAGGAGCTTGCGCAGGTGTTCGAGCTGTCCGGGATCTCCAAGTCCCCCGCCATATTCGATATTGAAAAGCTCAGATTTTTTAACGCCGAGTATATCCGCGCCATGAGCACCGAAGACTTTGCCAGAGTGGCCGAGCCCTATATCCGTCAGGCCGTGAAGAGCGAAAATTACTCCGCCGCCGATATCGCCGCTCTTTTGCAGCAGCGCACCGAGGTGCTGACCGATATCCCCGAGAAGCTGGACTTCTTTGACACTCTGCCAGAATATGACGCGGAGCTGTTTGTGCACAAAAAATCCAAATCCACCAGAGAAAGCGCCCTTAAAGTCCTGGACGAGATCATCCCCGCCTTTGAGGCTCTGCCGGAGTGGACGGATGAGCTGCTTCTGCCCGCGATGACAGGGCTTGCAGAGCGCATGGAGGTCAAAAACTCCGTCGTCATGTGGCCCGTGCGCATTGCCGCTGCGGGCAAGGCCGTCACCCCCGGAGGCGCGGTAGAGATATGTCGCATACTGGGGCGGGAGGAGACGCTCCGCCGGCTCAGGATCGCCGCTGAAAAACTTGGATAATTTTTACAAAACGATGCAGACGGGAGCAGAACCAACACTTTGGCTTCCGTCTGCATAATTAGCCCCTTTTGGGAGAAAATATCCCAAAAGTAAACGATGATTAAATTGGCAAGAGCAGATTGCGAGAGAATTTGCCTTCTGATGAAGGCACTTTTTTGCAGCCATACTTTGTGTATTGCAAGAAAAAGTGACAAAATCAGGGCGGAAATTGTCCGCAAGATGCCGCAGGCGAGTTGATCAGTGTTTACGAAAGGGGTGTTTTTTGTGACCAAAAGAAAAACTAAAATCTTAGTGATAACATATGCCACAGCCGCCATTGCAGCACTGGGGCTGTATTCCTTTGCCGTCCAGGGCCAGCTCGACCGGCACAGCTATATAGCCAGATACAGCTCTGCACAAGCTTTCGAGCAGACTGTTGCCGCCACGGAGGCCCTCAGCGCCGCCATGCAGAAAAGCGCTTACGCCACCGATGGGGCCATGTGCAGCCTTATCTGCTCCGAGGCATATGCCGACGCGCTGGCGGCGGAGACGGCCATGTCCTCCCTGCCTTTTTCCACGCAGGAGCTGGAGCAACTCAGCGCTTTTTTGAATGTGGCGGGGGACTACGCCCACAGCCTGTGCTATGAGGCGGCGGCGGAGGGCTTCACCGATAAACAGGTGAGGGAGCTCGGCTCCATGGGCAAGAAAGCGGCGGAGCTGTCTAAAACGCTCAGAGAGATGCAGGGCAGCGTCAACCGCGGCGATGTGATAATGGACAGCCGGGTCAGGGATATGGCCAATGTGGGCGTTGAGGACGGTGACAGGCTCAGCGGCCGGCTGCTTGATTATGAGGCGCAGTTTGACTGCGGCAATACTCCCGACTATGACGGCAAATACGCCCTCTGCGAGAAATCGGACAGCGGCCTGCGCCTGACGGAGGAGGACATGCTCAGCCAGGCGGCCAGCTTTGCCGGCGTCTCCAAGGAGGAGCTTAAAAAGGAATACGACTATGAGGGCAGCGACGGGCGGCACTGTTACAGCGCCGGTGACATGATGATCTGCGTCAGCTCCGCCGGGGTGGAGAGCATGGCTAGCTCCCGCCTTGTCAGCGACATTGTAATATCCAAAAAGGAGGCACAGAGCGCCGCGGAGAGCTTCCTGCGCGAGCACGGCTATGAGAATGTGACCCTTATCAATTCAAAGGGGGAGGGCGCGGTGCTTCGCATGGAGTTTGCCGGACTTGAAGGGGACGCCCTCTGCCTTGACAACACCCTCACCGTGGCGGTGGCTATGGACGACGGCTCTATCTACGCATTTAACGCCGCCGACTACTGCGCCGATAAGACCGGCGCTGAATTTACCGTGAGCCGGGAACAGGCGGAGGAAAAGCTTCCCCAGAGCCTGAAAACCACCGAGGCGAGGAAGGTTATCCTCAAGTCTGACGGCGGCAATGCCCTGCCCTGCTATGAGTTCAGCTGCACCGACAAAAACCGCCGAGAGGTCACGATCTATGTGGACGCCCAGACCGGCGTCCAGCGGCGCATAAACATCAGCGAAGCGTAAGACAGCCAGCGCACCGGAGTTTTTTTTGACTTCGGTGCGTTTTTTGCAATGCCGATACCGCGCCGCGCAGGGCAAGCTGTCCTCAGCTGGAATTTTTTTCAAATTGTATTTGACAAATTATTAACGCAGAACTATAATAAAAGAATACAATGAAAGGCAGATGCGGCGAAGATCAATGACAGAAGCAGCGACATCAGATGTAGTTATTTTGTCAAAGAAATGGGCAGTTTTTGCTTGAATCCGGTACCTTTGTGTTGTACAATGATATCATTGTACAAACTTTTCATGAGTTTTACGGTTCCGGAGTGTTGTTGACAAAGGCGCAGAGGTAAAGAGCTCAGGGGCAAAATCCCCCGCAGCTCGGGGCGCGAAGAGCCGGTTTTTCCCGGGAAAACGCGCTGTCTCTGCAGGGAGATCACAAAAAGTGTTAATTCAAGGGGGGTGTGCCAATGTCATTTGAAGCGATATCGAGCATTACACAGGCTGAAGCTCAGGCCAAGGCGGCTGTTGCCGCTGCGGAGACCGAGGCAAAGCAACGCCTTGCGGACGCGGAACGTGCCGGCAAGGCGGCGCTGGAAGCGGCTGCCGCCAAGGCCGAGGGTGAGCTTTTGCAGCTTCGCGCTCAGGCCGAGGAAAAGGTCAAAGGTGAGGCCGCGCAGCTTGCGGGAGAGCTTGAAAACAAAAAGGCCGTGCTTCAGGCCAAAGCGGAAGCCAGGCTTGAGCAAGCGGCAGCTCTCGTGGTAGAAAGGATAGTGAACAACTGATATGGCCATTTTGAAAATGAAAAGGCTCCGGCTGATGGTTGTCCGCTCACAGAAGGAGCAGCTTTTGCGGGAGCTTGCCTGCCATGGCTGCGTGGAGTTTTCGGAAATCGGAGAGGAGATCAGTAAAGACGGGCTGGACGATGTGCTCAGCCGGGAGAGCAGCAAGCTCATGACGCTCAGAACCCAGCTTGCCTCGGTGAACCATGCCATTGCCCTGCTTGACAAGGCTGCCCCCGCAAAGGGCAAGCTCCTCTCGGCAAAGCCGGAGGCTGAGGATGAAGTCTTGCTTGACGCAAGCGGCCTTGCCGCCGCTTTATCCGTCAGCGACAATATCCTGGGGCTTGATGACAAGCTCAAGCGTATCAGCGCGGAGGAGAGCCGCCAGCGCAGCCTTATCGAATCTCTCCAGCCGTGGTGGGAGCTGGATATGTCCCTCGATACGGAAGGGACGCAGCGCTGCTCGGTGCTTATGGGCAGCCTCCCCGCCAGGATATCCGCAGGCGAGGTGAGCGCCGCCATTGAAAGCGCCAGCGACGAGGCTGAGCTGTTCCTTGTCTCACAGGACAAGGCGCAGAGCTATGTGGTCGTCGTCTGCATCAGGGAAGCGCTTGCGGCAGTTCAGGAGTGCCTGCGCGGCTTTGGCTTTACGGCGGCGTCGCTTGGCGGCATGAAGGGCAGCGCGAAGGAGTGCGCCCTCAGAGCCAACGAGGCTCTCAGAGATCTCGCCAGAGAAAAGGAATCCTGCGCGGAGGCTCTCGCGAGCGAAGCGGTACATAGGCAGGAGCTGAAGCTGGCGGCTGACAGGCTCAGCACGCAGATAGCCCTTGCGGAAGCGGAGGAAAAGCTCTACGGCACTGACAGCACCCTTATCATGGAGGGCTGGATGCCCGCCGAGCGTGAGCAGGAGCTTTCCAAGCTCTTTGACGAGTATGAGTGCGCGTGGGACAGCCGCGATCCCGAGCCGGAGGAGTATCCCGAGGTTCCAGTCAAGCTCAAAAATAACCCCCTGACAAACGGTCTTAACATGGTCACGGATATGTACAGTCTTCCCGCCTATGACGGGGTGGATCCCAACCCCCTGATGGCTCCGTTCTTCATTTTGTTCTATGGGCTTATGATGGCGGACATGGGCTACGGCCTGCTGATGATAATTGCGGCAGTGGTGGCCATGGCGAAGATCAAGCCCCGCCGGGGCAGCCTCTCCTTCTGTCAGCTGCTGTTCTGGGGCGGCATATCTACCTTTATAATGGGCGCGCTCACAGGCGGCTTCTTTGGCAACGCCCTTGAGCAGATTGGCAAGATCCTCGGTATGCCTGAGGGCTGGGGCGTTCTCCCCAACCTCTTTAACCCCATGACCGACAGCATGATGGTGCTCATCGGCGCCATGGCGCTGGGTATTATCCACCTCAACGCCGGCATGGTGATAAGCGCTGTCGAGAAGGTCAAGAAGGGTGACGCGGCCGGCGCTCTCTGGGAAGAGGGCGCGCTCTGGGTCACGCTCGTGGGTATAGTCCTCTTCGCGCTCAACAAGGCGGCCGGCATAGGCAACGCCACCGTGGGCACGGTGGTGCTGGTCATAGGCATTGTGATGGTGCTGTTCGGCGGCACGCGCTCTGCAAAGGGCGTTGGCGGAAAGCTCCTGAGCGTGTTCAGCACGGTCTATAATGTGGTCACGGGCTGGTTCGGCGATATTCTGTCCTACTCCCGTATCATGGCCCTGATGCTGGCGGGCAGCGTTATTGCCACGGTTTTCAACACCATTGGCGGTATCGCGAACAGTCTTTGGCTGTTTATCCCGGTGTTCCTCATCGGGCACGCACTCAACTTCGGGCTTAACCTGCTGGGCTGCTATGTCCACGATCTGAGGCTGCAATGCCTTGAATACTTCGGCAAATTCTATAAAGACGGCGGGCGCGCTTTTGCCCCGCTGGAGATAAAAACCAAGTACTACAACACAGTAGAATAATAGGAGGAAACAAAAATGGAATTTCTGTTTGCACACTCTGGCCTTGCAATAGGTCTTCTCGGCGCGGGTCTTGCCGCGTGCATGGCGGGCGCAGGCTCCGGTATAGGCACCGGCATCGCCGGTCAGGCGGGCGCGGGTCTTGTCACCCAGGATCCCTCCAAGTTCGGTAAGGCTATGATCCTTCAGGTCGTCCCCGGTACTCAGGGTCTTTACGGTCTGGTCGTGTTCTTTGTCGCTATCATGAACATGGGTCTGCTCGACGGCACCGCCGCTGACCTCACCTTTGTTGAGGGCTGCCGTTACTTTGCCGCGTGCCTGCCCATCGCCATCGGCGGTCTGGTCTCCGCCATCGCTCAGGGCAAGGTCGCCGCTGCGTCTGTCAACCTCCTTGCCAAGAATCCTGACCACTGGGCAAAGGGCATGATCCTCTGCATCACTGTTGAGTTCTACGCGATCCTGTCTCTGCTGGCATCCATGATGATGCTCCTGTTCATCTGATAGTTCCTTAGTTCTCAGATAACCAAAATTAAAAAGCAGAACGGAGTTTTTTATGAAAGGCACTGAAAAAATAATCGCGCATATCCGCGCCGACGCAGATGCGCAGGTCGCCGCGATCCGCGCTCAGTCTGAGCAGCAGTGTGCCGGTGTCCGCGACAGCTACGATAAGCAGGCGCAGGAGCTGTACCGCGAGAAGATCCGCGCCGGTGTTGCCGAGTGTCAGGATCTGGCGGACAGCGCGGAGCGCATCGCGCAGATGGAAGCGAAAAAGGCCGTCCTTGCTCTCAAGCAGGACATGGTTTCCAAGAGCTTCGAGCTCGCGTGTGAAAAATTAACTCAGCTTCCTCAGGAGCAGTATGTTGACTTCCTTGCAAAGACCGCTGCCGCCGCCTCCGTCACCGGCGAGGAGCAGATGCTCTTCAACGCTGCCGACAGAGACAGCATAGGCGCGCTGGTCGTTGCGGCTGCCAATAAGAAGCTCACCGGCGGCAGACTCAGCCTTGCCGGGGACGCGGGCAGCTTCGCCGGCGGCTTTATCCTCCGCCGCGGCAATATCGAGGTCAACTGCACTGTGGAGCTGCTTGTCGAGCTGTGCCGTGCCGACATGTCGGCGCAGATAGCGGGCGTCCTCTTTGAATAAGGGGCGCCATAATCCCGATACAGGGAGGGAAAATTTTGTCAATTAAAAATGAAGCGTATCTCTGTCTGTCCGCGATGCTGCGCGCCAGAGAGCCGAAGCTGCTTACAAACGAGCGCGCCGAGCGTATGCTTGACGCCCCCAGCTTTGAGGAAGCGGCGAAGCTGCTGACCGATTGCGGATATGAGGATATGTCCTCTATGAGCGCCGGGGAGATCGAGGCAGCCCTTGCGGAGCATCGCGCCGAGGTGCTCGCCGAGCTTGAACAGCTCAGTCCCAGCAGGGAAATAGTGGACGTGTTCAAAATGAAATACGACTACCATAACGCCAAGACCCTTGTCAAGGCTGAGGCTGTGGGCACAGACCCCGCCCGCCTGCTCAGCGCGTCCGGCAGGATAGCGCCGGAGGAGCTGACGGCTGCCTACAACGAGGGCCGCTGGGCGGAGCTGCCCGATGTGATGGGGGACGCCATGGCAGAGGCCAAGGCAGTTCTCGCCCGCACAGCCAACCCCCAGCTTGCGGATATCGTGCTGGATCAGGCGTATTTCAACGAGCTTAAAAACGCGGCTCAGGCAACGGAAAGCAGCTTCCTTACGGGCTATGCCGAGCTGCTGACCGACTGCGCCAATCTCAAGAGCGCCGTGCGCACCCTGCGCATGGGCAAGAACGGGGACTTTCTCCAGTCGGTGCTGCTCTCGGGCGGCAGTGTGGACGAGGCGCGTATAGCCGCCGCCGGCGATATTGACGGCGTGGCCGCGCTCTTTAGCGCAACGGTTCTGGATAAAGCCGCTGCGCTGGGCGTTGAGGCCGTTTCCGGCGGCAGCGTCACAGCCTTTGAGCTTGCCTGCGATAACGCGGTGACCGCTTATCTGACCGATGCCCAGCTTATAAGCTATGGCTGTGAGCCGGTCATTGCCTATATGGCTGCCGTGGAAGGGGAGATCACCGCTGTGCGGATGATCCTTACCGGCAGGCTCTCCGGCGTCTCACCGGAAATCATACGGGAAAGGCTGCGTGATCTATATGCTTAAAATTGCGGTCATCGGCGGCAGAGAGACCGTCATGGGCTTCAAGGCTCTGGGGCTTGAGACCTACCCCGCCGCGAACGCGGCTGAGGCCGGGCACACTCTGCGCCAGCTTACCCGGGAGGGCGGCGAGTACGCCATAATCTATATCGAGGAAAATTTAGCTCAGGAGCTCTCCGCCGAGATAGACAAATTCAAGGACAGTCCAACCCCCGCTATTATTCTTATACCCGGCAGGGAAGGCCCCTTGGGTCTCGGGCAGTCCGCCCTCAAGGCCGCCGTGGAGCGCGCCGTGGGCACGAACATTCTGGGCGACTGATTTCTGTCAAGCCATCGCATTATTTATAGCCTGAACCCTCCGGCTTGCGAAAGTAAGCCCGGTTCGGAAGAGGGAGAAGCAAACACAGCTTCTTCTTTGGAAAGGAAGGATATGTAAATGAGCGGAATTATCACCAAAGTTTCCGGCCCGCTTGTGGTTGCCGAGGGCTTGGCGGACGCCAACGTCTCAGACGTTGTGCGCGTCGGCTCTCAGCATCTTATAGGCGAGATACTTAATATGACCGGTGACAAGGCCTCAATTCAGGTCTACGAGGAGACCTCCGGCCTTGGCCCCGGCGCCGTTGTGGAAACCACCGGTATGCCCATGTCCGTTGAGCTTGGACCGGGTATGCTGGACAATATCTATGACGGTATCCAGCGCCCCCTGCCCGAGATGCGCGCCCAGTCCGGCGACTGCATCAGCCGCGGCATCAATGTCCCCGCGCTCAACCGCGAGAAAAAGTGGGATTTTGTGCCCGTCGCCAATCCCGGCGATAAGGTAGGCCCCGGCGATGTGCTCGGCACGGTGCAGGAGACCAGCGCTATCCTCCACAAGATCATGGTTCCCGCCGGTATCTCCGGAGAGGTCGTGAGCGTTGAGTTCGGCGAGCATGTTGTCACCGATGTCATCGCAGTCGTCAGGGACGAAAAGGGCGTTGAGCATAAGCTCACCATGATCCAGCACTGGCCCGTCCGTATTGCCAGACCCTATGCGGGCAAGTATGTTCCCAGCCGCCCCATGAACAGCGGCCAGCGCATTATTGACACCATGTTCCCCATCGCCAAGGGCGGTACCGCCGCAGTCCCCGGCCCCTTTGGTTCCGGCAAGACCGTCGTGCAGCACCAGCTTGCAAAATGGTCTGATGTGGACATAGTTATCTACATCGGCTGCGGCGAGCGC
>DKYJ01000014.1:26116-26285 GCA_002493305.1 Clostridiales bacterium UBA7103
CATCGGCTGCGGCGAGCGCGGCAATGAGATGACCGACGTTCTTATGGAGTTCCCCGAACTGAAAGACCCTCGCAACGGCGAGCCTCTGATGAAGCGCACCGTGCTTATCGCCAACACCTCCGATATGCCCGTTGCCGCCCGTGAAGCCTCCATCTACACCGGCATCACC
>DKYJ01000014.1:26622-35315 GCA_002493305.1 Clostridiales bacterium UBA7103
TCCACCTCCCGCTGGGCCGAGGCCCTGCGTGAGATGTCCGGCCGTCTTGAGGAGATGCCCGGTGAAGAGGGCTACCCCGCGTACCTTGCCTCCCGACTTGCTCAGTTCTATGAGCGCGCCGGCTGCGTGCAGTGCCTCGGCGCGGACGACCGCCGCGGCTCAGTCACCGCTATCGGCGCCGTATCCCCTCCGGGCGGCGATATATCCGAGCCTGTTTCTCAGGCCACCATGCGTATAGTCAAAGTGTTCTGGGCGCTGGACTCCAGCCTCGCCTATGCCCGTCATTTCCCGGCCATCAACTGGCTGACCTCCTACTCGCTGTATGTTGACACCCTGCGCCCCTGGTACACCGAGCAGTTCGGCGAGACCTATATGAGAAACAGGGAAAAGGCCATGCACATCCTTCAGGAGGAGAGCGAGCTTCAGGAGATCGTCCGCCTCGTCGGTCAGGACGCGCTGTCCCCCGCAGACAGACTCACCATGGAGACTGCCAAGATGATCCGCGAGGACTTCCTGCAGCAGAACGCCTTCGTGGACGAGGACGCTTATTCCTCCTACGCAAAGCAGTTCAGGCTCCTTGACATCATTCTTCATTATGACGCTGTCTGCCGTGACGCGCTTGATAAGGGCGCGGATATGGAGAGCCTGTTTGTTATCTCCGCCCGCGAGAAGATAGGCAGAGCGAAAATGGCCGATGTCAAGACCTTTGAGGCGGATTACGCCGCCATCACCGAGCTGATGGAGAGAGAAGTTCAGGACATCATTGCCGGAGGTGAGGAAGAATGATCAAAGAGTATAAGACTATAAGAGAAATCGCCAGCCCCCTGATGGTCGTCAGCAATGTTGAGGGCGTCACCTATGACGAGCTGGGCGAGATAGAGCTTCCCAACGGCGAAGTGCGCCGCTGCAAGGTGCTTGAGGTCGAGGGCGACAAGGCTGTTGTTCAGCTTTTTGAAGCCGCTCAGGGAATCAACCTTGCCCAGTCCAAGGTGCGCTTCCTCGGTCACCCGCAGGAGCTGGCCGTTTCCGAGGATATGCTCGGCCGTGTCTTTAACGGCATGGGTCAGCCCATCGACGGCGGCCCGGCGATTCTGGCCGAAGCTCATATGGATATCAACGGCCTGCCCATGAATCCCGCCGCCCGCGCCTACCCTGCGGAGTTCATTCAGACCGGCGTTTCCACCATTGACGGGCTCAACACCCTCGTCCGTGGTCAGAAGCTGCCCATCTTCTCCGGCTCAGGTCTGCCCCACGCCGCCCTCGCCGCGCAGATAGCGCGTCAGGCCAAGGTTCTGGGCGATAATGAGACCTTCGCCGTGGTGTTTGCCGCAATAGGCATCACCTTTGAGGAGTCCGAGTATTTCATCAACGACTTCCGCCGCACCGGCGCTATCGACCGTACCGTCGTCTTCTCGAACCTCGCAAATGACCCCGCCGTTGAGCGTATCGCCACTCCCCGTATGGCACTGACCGCCGCGGAGTATCTGGCCTTTGAGAAGGATATGCAGGTGCTTGTCATCCTCACCGATATTACCAACTACGCCGAGGCTCTGCGTGAGGTATCCGCCGCGAAGAAGGAAGTCCCCGGCCGCCGTGGCTACCCCGGCTACCTGTACACCGACCTTGCAACGCTCTATGAGCGCGCCGGCCGCCGTCAGGGCAAGAAGGGCTCCATCACCATGATCCCCATCCTCACCATGCCCGAGGACGACAAGACCCATCCCATCCCCGACCTGACCGGTTACATCACCGAGGGTCAGATAATCCTCAGCCGTGAGCTGCACCGCAAGGGCATCGTGCCCCCTGTGGACGTGCTGCCCAGCCTGAGCCGTCTGAAGGACAAGGGCATCGGTGAAGGCAAGACCCGTGAGGATCACGCCGGCACAATGAACCAGCTCTTCGCGGCCTACTCCCGCGGCAAGGACGCCAAGGAGCTCATGACCATTCTGGGCGAGGCGGCGCTGTCCGATGACGACAAGCTCTTCGCCAAGTTTGCCGACGAGTTTGAAAAGCGCTATGTCAGCCAGGGCAACAACACCAACCGCTCCATTCAGGAGACTTTGGATATCGGCTGGGATCTGCTGAGCATCCTGCCGCGCCGTGAGCTTAAGCGTATCAAGCCCGAGATGATCGACAAGTATATGCCCAAAAAGCAGTAAATATCCCAATATCTTATTACGGAGGTGATGCTTTTTGGCTAATACTGCTGTAACGCCCACCAGAATGGTGTTAAACCAGCTCAAGGGCAGGCTCAAGACCGCCCGCCGCGGCCATAAGCTGCTTAAAGACAAGCGCGATGAGCTGATGCGTCAGTTCATGGATATTGTCAAGCTCAATAAGCAGCTGCGCACCCGCGTGGAGGAGGGGCTTACCGGCGCGTTTGCCGCTTTGCAGGTGGCAAGCTCTATCATGTCCCCGGAGATGCTGGAGCAGGCGCTGCTCTATCCCCGCCAGAGCGTGGAGCTGGGGCTGAGCTATAAGAATATAATGAGCGTCAATGTCCCGCGCTACAGCTTCCACACCAAGAACAACGACCCCGCCGAGATATATCCCTACGGTTTCGCCCAGACCTCCGGTGAGCTGGACGATGCGCTGGATAACATGGCGCGGGTGTTCGAGGATATGCTGGAGCTGGCGCAGGTTGAAAAGACCATGCAGCTGCTGGCGGAGGAGATTGAAAAGACCCGCCGCAGAGTCAACGCCCTGGAGTATGTCATGATCCCTGAGCTTGAGGGGAATATCAAGTATATCTCCATGAAGCTGGAGGAGAACGAGAACTCCACCAAGGTGCGCCTGCTCAAGGTGAAGGAAATGGTTCTTCAGGACGCCCATCATTACGAGCAATAAGCCATAAGCAAACAAACACTCCCTGCGGATATTCCGCAGGGAGTGTTTAACTTTCAGCCAAAGGCAGAGCCTTTGGCTAAAAGAAAGAGTTTCACTCCGCTCGCGTATTTTTACCCGGCGTGAGAGGGCAAAAATACACTCTCTTTGCGCAAAGTGTTTTTTTCGAGGTACAGAAGGTGAATTGCCCCATAGGGGCAAGAGAGGCCACCCTGGGGTGCGCCCCCGGAAAAAACTTATTTTAGCTCTATTCGCCGCTTCCGAGCGGCGAACTCTGCGAGGCTTTGTCCACAGTGTGTTTTTACGCCTCTCCTTTGTTATTATAGTATTCCACCAGCTCCGCGATGCGCTGCGCGAAGATATCTGCAGCGCTGTCCTGAAGCAGGTCTATCTCCTCCACCAGTTCCTCCCGGAGCTGCTCGGCGGCTTTTACGATAGACTTTGCGTCCTCAATGTCCGTATACCTGCCAAGGAAAAACTGTCTGCCGGCAAATCTGATCTTGCCCATCCACTTCCCACGGCTCAGGCTGACATTTTTGATGCCGCTGGTGTTGCTGGCAGGCAGCTTCTTGGAGCTTACGATCTCAATGCAGGTGCCTCCAATATAGGAACGGCTGCTGGTTAAAACCTTTAGCTTATGACAGCCGCAGCTTGTGGTCTTGCCCTGCAGGAGCTTGTTGCTGCTGGTAACGGTGGTCGCGCCGCAATCGCAGTCGCATTGCCAGTAAATACTCCCGTCCGAGGCGCGGCGGCCGACGCGCTGCCGCGCGACGAGCTTTCCAAACCTCCGCCCCGTCAGGTCCTGACAACGCCTGCCGCCGGAGTTTGTCCTGCCCGCGCTCATGTTTTTACCCCCTGCATACAGAATAAACATTCTGTCTCCACGCAGGGGTGGGCGCGAGCCGTGGGCGCGGGTCATACGGGGGAAAACAGGCCGCTATCCGTGCGGCGGGAAAAAAAGACGCTGAAACCGAGCCGCAGAAAAAACTCTTTTTTTCGCGGCTTGGTTTTGTGCGCCTAAAAATAGTTTAGATGTGCAAATGTCTTGTGTTAAACGCCAAGCTATGCTAATATAAAAGCAAATATGTAGTCAAAACCGGCGGCGCGTTCGCCGGGATGAGGACGGAATGTTTATTCTGTCCTATAAAATCAGCCCAAGCTGCTCCAAGTGCCTCCGGTGCTCCATGCCGGAGGTTTTCAGATATATGCGGGTCGTCTCTACGCTGGAATGACCCAGCACATCAGCCAGCTTTGCAATGTCCTTCGTGGCGCGATAGAAAGCCGTGGCGAAAAGATGCCGCAGATTGTGGGGAAAGACCTTCCCCGGTTCTACCCTCGCCAATGCGCACAGGGCTTTCATCTGCGCCCATATCTGCCGCCTGTTGAGCGGCTTTCCGCTTCTGGTGAGAAATATTTCACCTGAGGCGGTTTCTGCTTTTCCTGCGTATTTAAGCAGCTTTCGGCAGAGCTTGGCGGGCAGTAAAATAGCGCGGAATTTTCCCTTGAGCCGTATTTCGGCCGTTCCCCGCCGCGCCGCCTCCACCGTGATATACCGCAGCTCGCTGACCCGTATCCCCGTGGCGCAGATAGTCTCAAGCACAAGGGCGAGCTGCGCCTTTCCCTGCCCGCGCGCCGTGCTGACAAGCCTGCTGTATTCTGCGCGGGTCAGTTCCCTGGCCGGTTCGCGAAAGGCGCTTTTCTGAATTTTCAGAAACCGCGCGCGGCAGTCGTTCCAGTCAAGAAAGCGAAAGAGACTGTTGAGGGCAGAGAGCGCCGCGTTGACCGTGGCGGCGGATTTTCGCTCAGAGAGCAGCTTCTCCTTCCAAGCCGTCACGCCCTCGCGAGTGACGCTCCGCCCGCCCTGCCATGCCGCAAAGCGGCGAATATCCCGCAGGTACTTTTCAAGCGTCGCGGCGGAGCGCTCCTCCGCGTGCAGCCAGCGCCGGTACTGCTCAATTTGTCCGCTGTTTAAGATGCGTTGCTCCATAGATAATAAGCCTCCTTTGATCAGTAGGCTTATTTTACCCTATGGAAGGTATAAAAAAACTCACGGTCAAAATCATTGACTGTGAGTTTTTTAGAGCTGTTATCGTTTTCCCCGGAAAAATTCCTGCAAAAGCGCGGCGCAGGCATCGTCAAGTACACCTGCATAGACGGCGGGGTGGTGGCCGTAGCTCTCGGAAAACAGGTCGATGACGCTCCCGCAGGAGCCGCTCAAGCGCTCCCGCGCGCCGAAAACCACCGTGCCGATGCGGGCGTTGATGATAGCGCCGGCGCACATGGGGCAAGGCTCAAGCGTCACATATATCGTACAGGTATCGAGCCGCCAATCGCCAACGGCATCGCAGGCCTGCCGTATGGCCTCAAGCTCCGCGTGGGCGGTAGCGTCGCCGCGCTCCTCGCGCCGGTTGCGCCCCCTGCCGATTATTCTGCCCTCGGAGTCGACAATGACGCAGCCCACGGGAACTTCACCTGCGTCAAACGCCTCCCGCGCCAGCTCCAGCGCCTCGGTCATGTACTCTTCACGATTCATTATTCAATCTTCACTTTTCACTATATTGGCTTCCTATGAGGGCTGTGCCCGCAGGCGCGTTTCGGAGCGTCAAGCGCCAAAGAATTTGCACCATCCAACCTCGGCTTCCCCTGAGGGGAAGCTGTCAGCGTAAGCTGACTGATGGGGGGCTGTTAGCGCCTATCTTGACTCGATGCAGTGCAGCCCCCCCTTTGGCTCGCACGGCTCGCCACTTCCCCCTCAAGGGGGCAGCAAGTTGATGCTACTGCGACGCGAAAGGAAGCGGCAAATGGGAGCTGCGTATCCAGCCCGCCCGCAGGCGACCCCTACAAAACCGCAGCCCAACGGAGTGGGTGCGGTTTTGAGAGGAAGAACAGGGGAATAAAACGGAATAGAATTCGTTTCCTACCTCTCGCGTCCCCCACAAAATTGAAGCCCAGCGAAGCTGGTTCAATTTTGAAAGGAAGAACAGGGGAAAATAGCGGCAGCTTTCCGCTTTAGCGGGAAGCAGAGCGGTTTGAGCCTGTTCTGACTTAGACGAGCGCCGCCGTGATGATGGACATCTGATAGACCTCCTCCGCGTCACAGCCGCGGGACAGGTCATTGATGGGGGCGTTCAGACCCTGAAGAATGGGGCCGTAAGCCGCGAAGCCGCCCAGGCGCTGAGCGATCTTATAGCCGATGTTGCCGGATTGGATCTCCGGGAAGATGAAGGTGTTGGCATAGCCGGCGACCTTGCTGCCGGGGAACTTGAGCTGGCCGACAACGGGGGAGACGGCCGCGTCAAACTGCATCTCGCCGTCGATGGCAAGCTCGGGCGCCATTTCCTTGGCAATGCCGGTGGCATCGCGCACGAGGTCAACATTCGCGCCCTTGCCAGAGCCCTTGGTGGAGTAGGAGAGCATGGCGACCTTGGGGTCAATGCCGAAAACCTTGGCAGTACCGGCGGTGGCGATGGCGACCTCGGCCAGCTGCTGGGCGGCGGTGAGGGTTACATTGCCCTCCTTATCAAGCTTGTCCTCATAGGAGATGTTGATGGCGCAGTCGCCCATGCAGAGCATCTCGTCATTACGCACGAGAATGAAGCAGGAGCTGACGAGGTTTGCGCCGGGCTTGGTCTTGACAAGCTGGAGCGCGGGGCGGACGGTATCGGCGGTGGAATAGGTCGCGCCGCCGAGCAGAGCGTCGGCATAGCCCATCTTGACGAGCATCGTGCCAAAGTAGTTGCCCTTCTGGAGCGCGGCGCGGCAGTCCTCGGCGGACATCTTGCCCTTGCGCAGCTCGACCATGGTATCGACCATCTTGTCCATCATGTCGCAGTTCATGGGGTCGATGATCTCAAGCCCGTCAATGTCGAACCCGCCCTTGGCGGCAGCGGCCTTGACCTCGTCAACATTGCCGACGAGGATCGGGGTGAGGAAGCCGTCCTTCTTCAGGCGGGCGGCGGACTCCAGAATGCGCGCGTCAGAGCCTTCGGTATAGACTATCTTGCGGGGATTTGCCTTGAGTATCTCAACTAAGTTTTCAAACATAAGAGCTTACCTCCAAAAATATACATTTGTGCTCTGTTACTGTACCACTATCCGCACATTTTTTCAAGGATTAAGTATCAATTTGTATTTACAAAGAGGCAAGTCCACATTATAATGCTGTGTGAAAATGAAAATGCGGGAGAAGCATTATGACTGATCAGAAACACATTCGTAATTTTTCCATAATTGCCCATATTGATCACGGCAAATCCACCTTGTCTGACCGGCTCATCGAAAAGTGCGGCGCGGTGGAGGCGCGGGAGATGTCCGACCAGATCCTTGACAACATGGAGCTAGAAAAGGAGCGCGGAATCACCATAAAGGCGCGCGCCGTGGGGCTTGAGTATAAGGCGCAGAATGGGGAGAGCTATACCCTCAATCTCATCGACACGCCGGGTCATGTGGACTTTAACTATGAGGTGAGCCGCTCGCTCGCCGCCTGCGAGGGCGCGGTGCTGGTGGTGGACGCCTCGCAGGGCGTGGAGGCGCAGACGCTCTCCAACACCTATCTCGCGCTGGACAACGACCTTGAGATACTGCCCGTCATCAATAAGATAGACCTGCCCGCCGCCGAGCCGCAGCGCGTCAAGGATGAGATAGAGGAGATCATCGGCATCCCCGCGCAGGACGCGCCGGAGATAAGCGCCAAGGCCGGGATAAACATCGACGCGGTGCTGGAGGATATAGTCGCGAATGTCCCCGCGCCTCCGGGCGACCCCGACGCGCCGCTCAAGGCGCTCATCTTTGACAGCCAGTATGACAATTACCGGGGCGTCATCGTCTTTATGCGCATCATGGACGGGCGCATAAAAAAGGACACCGAGGTGCTGCTCATGTCCACCGGCGCACGCTATAAGGTGCTGGAGGTGGGGCATCTGCGCCCCATCGGGCTTGATCCCTGCCAGGAGCTTTCCGCCGGCGATGTGGGCTACTTCACGGCCAGCATAAAGAATGTGGAGGACACCCGCGTGGGCGATACCGTCACCGAGGCGCCCCGCCCCACGGCAGAGCCACTGCCCGGCTACCGCCCCGCCAGAGCCATGGTCTACTGCGGCATCTACACCGAGGACGGCTCGAAGTACCCCGACCTGCGCGATGCGCTTGAAAAGCTCAAGCTCAACGACGCGAGCCTCTCATACGAGCCGGAAAGCTCGGTGGCGCTGGGCTTCGGTTTTCGCTGCGGCTTTTTGGGCATGCTCCATATGGAGATCATTCAGGAGCGCCTTGAGCGGGAGTTTGATTTGGAGCTGGTCACGACCCTGCCCTCGGTCATCTATAAGGTCATCAAGACCGACGGCAGCACCGTCATGGTCGATAACCCGCACAATTACCCCGACACCGTGACCATTGAGGAGGCGTACGAGCCGTATGTGAAAGTCTCCATCATCACGCCCAATGAGTTTGTGGGCAATATCATGCCGCTGTGTCAGGACAGGCGCGGCGTGTATAAAAATATGCAGTATCTCGACGCCCGCCTTGTGGAGCTGCACTATGAGATGCCGCTCAACGAGATAATTTACGACTTTTTTGACACCCTCAAGGCGCGCACCAAGGGCTATGCCTCGCTTGACTATGAGCTTTCCGAATACAAGACCAGCGACCTTGTAAAGGTGGACATGCTCATAAACGGCGATCAGGTTGACGCGCTGAGCTTCATCGCCCATCGCGAGAAAGCCTATCCCAGAGCGCGCAAGCTCTGCGAAAAGCTCAAGGACAACATCCCCCGCCAGCTGTTTGAAGTGCCCATTCAGGCGGCTATCGGCGGAAAGATAATCGCCCGCGAGACGGTGAAGGCCATGCGCAAG
>DKYJ01000038.1 GCA_002493305.1 Clostridiales bacterium UBA7103
TGTGGTTTTTCACCCGTACTGTTCGGCAAGGTAAATGCTGACTCTGCTTTGGATATTTGCGGCGGCTTGCTCGGCGGTGCAGTCTCCGTTCCATAGTGCACCGGAGCAATTCAAAACAATGTCGTATATTTCGCTGTCATACACTGCAGCAGAATCAATGCTTTCAAAAAGCTCGCGCACAGCGGCTCTGGCAGCAGTCTCATCAAGGGCGCCTGTCAGCCTGCCGCCTTGGTACAGGGCAAGCGACATCGGTGCCTCTATATGTCCGCTTATGCTGCTCTCTATGAAATCTCCCAGCGCTGTATTCTCAGCCGGGAAGAACCATCGCCCAAAATAGTCACGCTGCATATTCTCACTGAGCAAAAACCTGAAAAATTCCCACACGCCCTCCTTATTCGCGCTGGCGGCGGACATTCCCAGGGGAAGTTGCGGCTGTATTGCAGCCCCGTGCCCCTCACCGCTGGGAAACCCGGTTATACGCACTTCCTCACCGTATATTGTGTGAAAAAAAGAAATAATGTCCACAAAACCCGGGCCGAGCCATTCGTCAAGAAGCAGCTGATCACCATTTGCGGCGCTGGCATAATCGTCATAGTATGCGTCTTTTTCTTCAGGCAGCTCTGCCGCTATGGACAATATGGCGGCAAACTCTTCCGTATCGACCCGGCAGGTCTTATCCACGGGTGAATACAGCTCATCATGCATCGCCCAAAGCGCACAGCTTATAAATTGGCTCCGAGTCATCCCGCCCCCCAGCACAGTCTCGATCGAATAATCCTCCGTAAGCCTTCTCAGGTCATCTACCGTAAAAGGAACCGGCACCATATCCGGCGCTCCGCATACTACGGCCAGCATAAATCCCACAGGCAGCTGATAGCTCCCCCCGGCACAGCCTGTATACTCAACAAGCTTGTCGTAAATGCCGATTTCGCTGTCGGACTCAAGAAAAGGCGTAAGCTCGGAGAGCAGCCCCTTTGCGGCGTATTTCTCAACGGAGACATTGCTCAAATCGTAGATGTCCGGAGTATGTCCGGATATAATGTCTGCCGCGAATTTGACGGCTCCGGCATCGGCGTTGTCATATTCATCATAGCGGGCATAATCATCAAGGGTTATGATATATCCGCTGTTTGTAGCGTTGAACATCTGGGCGGCTGCTGCCAGGCGTCCATCAATATTGTACCCGGCAAGAACAAGCGCCTTTACTCCGCTTCTCCTCTCAGCCGTCAGTTTGACCGGGCCGCCCCGGTCTATTGCAAAATACCTGTCGTTTCCAAGATAGTATTCGGGAAGGATCGGCGCGGCGGCAGCGTCAAAACGCTTTGTCAGGGCTCCTGATGAGTAGTTATATTCATAATAATTCCCCTCAAGGGAGGTAAACAGCTCTCCGCCCGTACCGCCGAAGAATGAGACGTATGCCCCCGTCAGCTCCGCGCTGCCGCTCACATTGAAGCCGCCGTCAATGCGATCTATTCGCTGCGGCTGCTTTGCTTCCATAGGGATATTTTTGCCCGCGCCGTTAGTATAGACAATGATGCATGTATCGTCAGAAAGCCGGACAAGCCAGATCCCGCCCTGATACGCGCCGAGACTTTTTATCAGGTTTCCCTCTTTACCTATGGCAAGGAGTTCCTGCCCCGTGTTAACCAGGAAGCCTTCTTTCATCGCCGCGAAAGAATATACCATTCCGACCTTGGCAACAGCAGATGAAGCAATATCCCGGCTGCCGCCGTCTGAATTGACCCAGACTATGCGCAATTTGCCGCTGTCATCCGAATTGATTATGTACACATTGCCGCTGTCATCAGCGGTGAAGTTCTCCACCGGCCCATCATAGCGCGCGTCGAGGCGGTCTATTTCAAACTCATCGTCCATGCGGTAAAATATGTGTCTGCCGCTTTCGTCCTCTCCGCAAAGGTATATGTACCCCCCTGCCATGGCAGTGTGCCGCAGCGTAACACCTTTGTCCGGCAGGGAAAGAGCCTCGCTGCGAAGCACCGTGACCCCGTCCCCGTCCTCTGTCTTTTCAGTCTCGACGGAGGCGGGGCGTACTCCGCCCATGCCAACCGTGGCGTGAGTCTCCCCCCGCCCGCAGCCGGATGAAAACGCCAAAGCCATCGCCGCGAAGAGCGCAATTATTTTGTTTGAACCAAGGCGTCTCCTCATCTTTTTTTACTCCTTATCCAAATACCCACTGATTTACAAAGGATGTCCATGTCTGATCGCCTACATCACCGTCAGTCTGCAAGCCTTTCCTGCCTTGATAGTACATTACAGCGTTTCTCGTATTTCCTCCAAAAATTCCGTCTATGCCATATGGATTATATCCGTTGTTGCTATAATAGTCCGCAAAATCAGACAAAATATACTGCACCGGATACACATAATTATACACCGTATTGTTATATGTTTGACTGCATACAGTGCGATGAATTTTCTGCCGATTTCGCCGACGCTTTCGTCCCCGGTACGGAAATCGTGACCGGCCGACTATACACGGTTGACCCCGAAAGCGGGCTTTTGTCGCCCGCAGGCTAATTAAACCGCTGAGCCTGTGGTTTTTCACCCGTACTGTTCAGAGATATAGATACTCGCCTTGGATTGGATGCTCGCGGCGGCTTGCTCGGCGGTGCAGTCCCCGGCGAAGCAGCGGGCGGCCTCTCTCATGATGGCCTCCAGCAGGACGGGGTCATACTCGCTTATGCTGTCAACGCTGTCGATGACCTGCCATAGCTGCTCCTTCATTGCCTCGGTCGGCGGAGCGACTTTCAGGCTCTCATTGGTAAATACGCCGTTTTCGTCAACATTGATCATCCCCATTGAAGTTCCGCCCGCCTTTTCCGCTACATATATCTGGGTTTCCATAAGCTTCCCCAAAATATCAGTAATCACCGGCAGATTGCGGTACAAATCCCACTGATAGTCGCTGCTCAGGAGATATCGGAAAAATTCCCACACGTCCTCTTTGTTCGGACTGTTGGCGGCCATACCCATCCGAAGCCCCGGCGAAAGCGCAGTGCCCGTGCCGCGCGTTGAGGGGAAGCCCACCATGCGCTCGTCTCCTCGGTATAGAGCGTTTAGCTCCGCAATACTGCCTACGCCGACGATGGACGGGCGATACAGCAGCGCTTTCCCATAATACACACTGCAATAATCCAAGTCTGTCTCCTCTTCCGGCAGCTCCTTCGCAATTTCCAGCAGCTTTATAAAATCAGGGCTGTCAAAGCTGCACCGGCTCTCCCGCTCATCAATAAAATCATTGGAAAGGGTAAGGGCTTCAAACAAAAGCCTCTTGCCATTTTTGGAGTTGGCAAACAGCCGCCCGACCCCATATTCCTCCGCAAGGGCGTAGAGGCTCTCTACCGTGAACTTTCCCTCACCCACTACGCTTGCCGGGGCAAACATCGTGCCCACAGTGAACTGCGGTACCAGCTCATAAGCTCCCCCGTCCCGCTCCGTGACGCGCCGCACAGCGGGAATCAAGTCCTCATAATTTATATCCGGGTCTGCGTCAAAATAGGGCTTGAGGTCGGTCAGCAGCTTGTTTTTATAGCAGCTCTCCGCATTGAGGGAATTAAGGTCAAATATATCCGGCGTTTTGCCGTCCATCAAATCGGCAAGAAGCATCTGCTCCGCCTGCTCGCCGTACACGCCGTAATCGGCCAGCTCTATACTGAACCTTTCATTGCTGCTGTTAAAGCCGTTCACCGCGCTGCGCAGGGTGTCCTCATCGAAAGGGTTCACATCAAAATTTGTCTGCATTCTCAGGGTGACGCGTTCCTGCCCATCGCCCGCGCGCCACATAGCGGCCCTACCGTCGTCAATGCAGAAAAGCTCGGTGTCCGACAGGGGCACAACGCCGCGTTTGCGGATCTTTCCATCGGCAAGGTTACAATATCCCCGCAGCTCGCCCGTTTCCTGCTTTATCAGGCAAGCCTTGCCCAGAGGCAGCACGCCTACGATCTCGCCGCTGCCGCCGCCGCTGATAAAATCCCTGAGCTGAGCCGCCATGCTGTATTCGGCGTTTACGGTCAAATCGCCGTCGATGATCTGAAAAACCGTCCCCTCGTCACTCTCCAAGGCTGCCGTAAGGCTGTCGTCCCGCCCGCGCACAATACACAGCTCTCTGAATTTGTTGCGGGCGGCGCGCTTCAGGAGTGTTCCCTGCCTGTCCACAAGATAGAGACAGGGAGTGCTCTTCTCATAGGCGGTGAAGATATAGCCGTGCTCCACCACTCTGAGGTCAAAAATGAATGTGTCCTCTATCTCCTCCGGCAGGCTGAGTGTATAGCAGACTGCGTTGTTGTCCGCGCCTATCTCGCATACGACAAGCGCGCCGTTTTCGTCGCGCCAGCTAAGGGCGGCGCGCCCGTCGCTCAGACCGTCCAAGGTCTCCGGAGCGGCGGGCACGGCGCAGTCAATAGGCGTGAAGGCTCGCGTCCCGGTGTCCATACGAAAAAGACGATACTCTCCCCCGCTGTTTACCGTGCAGGCAATAACGCTGTCCCCGGCGCCCACTGCAGCCTCGAAACTGCCGTCCGGCTCTGGGCAGCCGACCGCCTCCTTTATGTAAAACGGCGTCTTAACATCCGCCTCAAGTATCACCTCCGGCTCTTCCTTGTCCTGCCCGCAGGCACACAGCGGCAGAAGCAGAGCAAGGCAGAGCAGCGCAGCAATTATTTTCTTCATATGAATCTCCATTCTGCCGCATAGCTGTCAACACAAAAAGAAATGAAAAACTCCATATGCGGCAGAGTGGAGATTTTCAGCATGTGCCGCGGTTGCCGCTTCTGCGGCGAGCAGTATGCCGTTTTTAATCAATTAGTGTGATTTTTCACACTAACAGCCCTATTTCTTAATTAGCTGTTATTTGCCCCCGCCTTTATGATCATCAAAACAGATACATGAGTTTTGAAAAGGCAGTCCATGTCTGATTTCCAATGACGCCATCAACGCCGATCTCACTCATACCATAAACACTGTTAACAGTGTTGAACCATCTCTGGAACGCATAGGTACCGTTTCGTGTATTATTTCCAAAATCCCCGTCAACCGTTCCCACTGAGATGCTTGCATTTTTTTCCTTCATTGAAACTTCATTCAGCTTCATCTGCGCAGTGTATACATGGCCGCCCTTTGAGCCATAAGACAGAACCGTGCCATACGGGACTGTATACGGTTCAAGCGCTATATAGATGCAATAATCATTACTGGATGCAATATATCGCGGAGCCGCAGATTCATCATTATCTGCCGCGAACGCGCTCATGGGGAAAGCGCACACGGCCATCGTCAGAACCAGAAGTATTGCAATGATTTTTCTTTTTCATTTGTATTTCTCCTTTATAATATATTTTATTTTGCTTTTATGCAATATTTCATGCGATGATTTAAGAATTCTTCATCTTCGCCTTTCGGCGCTGCTCAGCCCATTGGAATCTTCCTCCTTCCCACAAACGCGCCGCTTATCCGGGGCAGGTTCTGGTGACTGAAACGGTTTTCAGTGCCTGACCGCCGACTGTTCCCCCAACCTGCAGGGTATAACTTTTCCCGGCTTCGACTGTGCAGGTCTCGCTCATGGAGACGGTGCTTGTCCCGCTGCTGCTCCACATGACCAGACAGGTCATCCCGTCCCAAAGAGACATTGTCAGCTTGATTTCTTTGCCAAAATCAGAAACTTTTGCCGTACACTGAGCCGTTGTCCCGTTGAAACTCAGATTACAACTTCTGCTTGGTGCGCGCACGGGTTCTGCAAAGGATGCCGTGGAAAATGCTGTGAAAAGAACTAAACTCAACAGAATTGCTATAATTTTTTTCATAAAGAATCCCTCCTCTCTGCTTATATAAGCGTTTGAGGAGGGCAAAACCGGACATTTCAATTTTAAATTTTTTCAGTTTTGTAGGAATAGCCATATTTTACCGATGGAATTTGTGCATATCACCCGAAATCGCATTTGATGCTTTCCGCTATTTTTATCATCGTCTCCTTGTCAAGGCAAGCGTTCAGGTCATATATCACGCCGTTATCATTATCTATCCATACGAGAACATTTGAATCTCCATCTATCAGGCTCTGGTAATAGTCTGCGGGCAAGCCATTTACCTCCGTCTTTTCACTCACTGCATCTTCATCGAAAATTATGTGTTTTGTTCCAGACTGCATTATCTGGCAAGTGAAAACTATGGCTTCTTCGTCCTTTGTGAAAAGGTACACCACATGACCGTTAACCCCTCCAATATCGTCAACTCGTTCCTCTGCAAAACCCTCCGGCAGCCAGCCAAATTTGACGGCGGGCAGAGTTCTATGTTCTGCGCTGTTTTCAAAAAACCTGTACTCGCTTATTCTTTCATACCTTGTCATTATCCATTGTTGAAAATCTGCCCGCGCTGAGGCGTCCGTGCCCAGCCAGAACCCCGCGCAAAGGGCAAGGACGGCGGCGGTGGAGGTCACGCCCTTGAGAGCGTCGGCAGCGCTGGTTTTGAGGCGCTGCTTTTTAATGAGCGCCGCCATTTTGGTGCGGAAACCGGTGGAGAATTCATACTCCTCATCCTCCGGGGCGATACAAAAGCCGCCCATGGCCGCGCCCACAAGGCGGGCGGCGCGGCGAAGCTCCTCATCGCTGAAGCCAAGAGCCGCAGCAGTATTGTCCATGCCGTTATACATATTACTCTCTCCATTTCCGCGAGCTTTTTTGCCAGCGCCGTTTTCGCCCGGTGGAGCAGGCGCTGAATATTTTCCTGCGTTGTCCTGTACATTATCGCGATCTCGCGGGTGCTGTAACCATAGGCATAGCGCAGAATGATCGCCTCCCTGTACCGGGCGTTCAGCCCCGCAAGAGCTGCGGCGAGAGGACTGTCCGACGGCGGGTTCAGGCTCAGCCCCGGAAGGCTGTCGGGATCCTCCATCGGTATGGCTCCGGAATTTTTGCGCAGGATGTCCACGGCCTTGTGTTCCGTGATCAGGAGCAGAAGGGCCTTTCTTTTGCCCTCTTCAATTTTCCTGAGCTTGTTCATGTTCCCGGCTATGTACACAAACGCCTGATGCACCGCGTCCTCGGCGTCGGCATTGCTCTTCACGATCCGCCGCGCCGCCGAGAACATCAGCTGCCCGTATCGCTCATAGAGGCGCTCAAAGAGTCTCCTGTCCTCCGGGGCTTCTATCGTCTGGAGATAAAACAGCATAGTTTATTCCCCTGCGTTACTTCACCAGCGCGCTTTCATCTGTTTTTAGGACAAGGGTCACGGGAGCTGTCAGGGCTTTGGGATCAAAGCAGGAGCTGTCCTCTTGGAGGACGTCAGCGCGCAGGCGGAGGAAATTCTCCACCGTGTCAATATTTGACAGGCCGCAGTTTTCACTGCGGTAGTGCATGGGCACAACGATGCGCGGCTCCAGCGCGGCGCAGAGAGCCTGCGCCTGCTCCGCGTCAATGGTGTAAAACCCGCCCACGGGGACGAGCAGCACATCCACCCGCCCAAGCGCCGCGAGCTGCGAAGGGGCTAGTATATGCCCCAGATCGCCCAGATGCGCAAGGCGCAGACCCTCGGCCTCGATAACGCTTATGAGATTTTCGCCGCGCAGCCTGCCCCGCTCGCCGTCATGATAGCAGGGGATAAGGCTGATTTTAAGCTCCGGTTCCCGGCCGCTGAGGGTCACGCCTTCGGCAAAATTATGGTCGGAGTGCCTGTGGCTGCAAACTACCTTGTCCGCCGTGAGCGCGGGCAGGCGCAGCCCCGGAACGGAGCCGGGGGCGTAGGGGTCGGTGACAATGCTGCCCTCCGCCGTCTCGATTTTGAAGCAGGCGTGGCCGTACCATGTTAGTTTCATACTGTTCTTCCTTTCGCGTTTATTTAAGTTATTATAACATAACAAAAGTCCCGTGCAAAGGCGCCGCCGCGCAAAATTAAGTTGACCCATAAAGGGCAAAATGTTATTATATACTATGCTCTTTGGCGCGTTGCCGGAGGCAAAACCGATGATATTTACCATGGAGGAGCATTATGAAAAAGAGAGGAACCCGCATAGTCTTCGGGATCATTGTTCTTATTCTTTTTTGTGTATACAGTTATTTCCGCATATCCACCTCTCCCCGCAGCAGAGATGTGGGCGCGGCGCCCAGCCCCAGCCAGGCAGTTGAGAGTCTGCCCCCGGAGAACGGCGACGCGCAGCCCTCGGAGGAACCAGTGGAAACTCCGGAGCCGACCCTTGACCCCAATTCCCCCGCCGGGCGCGCCGCAGCGCTGAATCTGCCCGCCCCGCCGGATATTGATGTGACAAGCTGGGAGTTCATGCTTGCAAACGGCACGCACTCCATAGAAGAGTACGCTCCGCCGGAGCTTGTTTCTGTGGAGGGTCTGCAATTTGACAGCCGCATTGTGGACGCGCTCAACGCCTTTGTGCAGAACACCCGCGATCAGGGGCTCAATGTATACCTCTCCTCCGCCTACCGCAGCTATTCCGATCAGGCAGCGAACTTCCAGCGCGTTGTCGGCAACGGTTATCCAGACGGCAAGACCAGCGCAGGCTTTTATGTGACCATGCCCGCCGGGTGCAGCGAGCACCAGACCGGTCTTGTCTGTGATATCACAGATGTTTACTACCCCCTGAAGAACAGCAGTATAGAGAATACCGAGACCTTTAAGTACATGAGCGCCCATTGCCAGGAGTTTGGCTTCATTCTCCGTTTCCCCTCCGACAAGGAGGATATAACCGGCGTTATGTATGAGCCGTGGCATTACCGCTATGTGGGCGTGGAGAGCGCCACCTATATCATGGAAAACGGCCTTTGCTTTGAGGAGTTCCTCGCGCTGTACGGGGTGGAGTAAATGATGAAAAATTGCCCGACAACCATTCGCGCGCTGGTGACACTGTTGCTGGCCGTGGCCATGCTCTTCAGTCTGACCGCCTGCACAAAGCAGGCGCCCGCGCCCTCTGCCTCTCCCTCTGAAGCCCCCAGCCCCACACCGGAGGCCACTGCCGCTGCACCAACACCGGATCCGGACACCCCTGCGGGCAGGGCGGCGGCCATGGGTCTGCCTGAACCGCCGGATATCGACATAAGCGCTCCGGAGTTTATCATCAACAATTCCTACAACAGCATCACCGAATACGACCTCACCATTGAAAACCGTTACAGCGGTATAGGCGGGCAGGGCGCCGATATTGACGTTGTCTCCCATGTGCAGGATATGATGGCCGCTGCCAGAGAGGCCGGTCTTGGGATCTATATTGCTGCGGGCTATCGCAATTATGAGTGGCTGCTGAACCATTACAGCCAGCATGTATACGAGATGGGCATGGGCGCGGAAGTCGCCAAGGTCTTTCTCGGCCCGGGCGTGAACGAGCATCAGACTGGCTTTGCCTTCGATTTTACGGACGATGCGGCTCTCTCCGGTTCCTACGAGGAATTTGATGACTCCGGGGTAAAGGACTCGCAGCTGTACGCCTGGCTCTGTGAGCACTGCGCCGAATACGGCTT
>DKYJ01000043.1:0-19063 GCA_002493305.1 Clostridiales bacterium UBA7103
CATGGGCAACAACCCCATGGTCGGTGCAACCGTCGCAGTGGCAGTTGCCACCGCCGAGGCGCTCAAGTAAACGTTACAGTATATATTGCAAAAAAGACACCGCAGCGCGAGCTGCGGTGTTCTTTTTATTGGTACTCAACCGGCTGGTATTCGTTTAGGGCGGGCTTGAAGCGGCCCTCATAAAAATAAAGAAAAGCCCGGCGGCACTCGCTCTTTGAGCAAAGCTTATATAAGAGCTTTGCGCCGGACGTGTCAAGGCCGAGTTGAAGCTCAACGTCATTCCCGTTCATAGCAGCCTGAATAAAGCGGAGCCCGTTTTGCGGCTTTGGCGCGGCGAGAGAGACAAACTGACTTGGGTTTATGAACATCTCCTCAAGGTAGTTTGAGATGTCCGCGTCGGTGAACTTTGAAAGCTTGCCGTTTTGATTTTCAAGAATATAGCTGCCGCGTGCGTCCTTGAAGGCCTCGGAAATATTGCCGTTTATGTAGGCCTTGTAGCCCTTGGAGGTCAGCAATTCACCAATTGAATCCACAATGACCCCGGCAAGAGCCAGCGCGAAGCCCAGCGCCAGTATCAGCAAGACAACGGAAAAATCAAGACTTCCTCCGGCCAAAAAATAGCCAGCAATTACTGCCACAGCTCCGGCAGAGGCCAGAATTGTCCCCGCAAGGAGCAGGCGATAGCTCTTTGTTTTGCCCTGCCTGCAAAGGCGTTTGTACTCTTTTCGTGTCATAATTCAACCTCCGGGAAAAGCTCTTCGTATTTTTTGAGCATATCCTCCATCTCATCTGTGGAGAGGGGCTTTATAAGGCTGTGTGCAGAGTCAAAGCGGCTGCGCTTGCCAAGGGCGAGCAGCGGGAAAAACTCGTCGTAGGGCACTTTGCCGAGAAAGCGGTTGAGCTTGAGGGAGAAAAGGTGCATCTCATAGCTGTCGCATTCAATCGCCTTACCGGTTTCAGAGTCAGTTGTGCCGAAAGGGACGCGCCCTTTGTCGGGAAAGATGCTGGGCGTGTCCTCCGTGATGGCATAGCGGCCCATGACGCCCTCGTCCATGCGGAAAAAGCTGGGTTGGGCGTAATACGCGTCAATTGACTGCTTTTCGTGCATCCAATCCGTGAAGGCAGCCACGCCTCCTTCTTTAAAACGCTCTGCCTCCTCCATACCTATGGTAAGCGGGAACATGGTGGAGAAAAAGTCCATGTACTCAGTCTCGCCGCTTAGAATTTTGTCAGCGCTCATCTGTAAAAAGCGCTCGTTGGCGGAGAGCGTGTCTGGCAGCCCCCGTTGAAAATCGGCAGGGGAGGTCTTTGTGCCGTCTACCTCCAGCGTGCAGCTCCAAAAGTTCACGATGCGCCCGACGCACTGGTAAAGAGCGTGTATCTCCTGCGCGCTTGTGGGATTAAGAAGCCGCAACTGTATATGCCTGTGCTTTTTGAGGTCATAGCGGACGCTTATGCCCCGGCTGATGCATTTTTTATCATAGATGATAAAATCCTCGCCCTCGATAACACCGGGTTTGAGGCGCGGCCCGTCAGGGCTTCCGTAGCTCAGGCTGCCGCCGAGCAGAACGCTCATAGACAAGCCTTTTTTGGAAAAGCCCTTCTGTTTGATAGTAATATCTATCGACATTCCTTCACCACCATTCAGTAGCAGTCCCAGGTGTAGAGAACATCGGAGAAATCCTGTTTTCTGAGCTTCTCGCGGGGGATAAAGAAATTGCACACGCCGCTGTCGCCGAACATGGTCTTATTCTCGCCGTTTTCGTAATCGGTGTCGATTTGCAGCAGAAGACAGTCATATTTCATATATCGGCTCTCGTCTCTGGGGTCCCACTGGGTGAACATGGGGTAGCCGCCCAGCTTATGCCCCTCACCGCGAATCTCGGCGGTAAACTCACTGTCATAGTAATCGTCCTTACTAAGCCCCGGCTCACTGCTCGCGTTGACAGCGTCTTGAGCGGTGCTGTCAAACATATAGTCGCAGACGGTCATGGCTTCGGTATCCGCCGTGAAGCTTGGGCGGAACGCTCCGAAAACCGGGAAGTTATCATCATTGCCTGCAAGATGGACGGAGGTGGAGAAGACGTCCTCATCACTGTCAAACAGCACGCGGAAGTTTTTCTGCACATTCAGCTCGTCAAAGTCCGCGCCGTATGTGTCATCCGGCGTAATGTAAAAGCGCAGCACGCCGCGCGGCGGGAAAACACTGTTTTCAGGCAGCTCCGAGCAGAAAATAGCCGCCAGCAGGCGCATGGGAAGCCCGGACGCGGAGCGGGGCGGCTCTTCATTTATTCTGCCGCCGATAATGCTCCTGCCGCCGCGCCCGTCCAGCGTGAAGCGGATACAGGGGCGGCCGGTGAACGCCTTCCAGTCCTCAAGGCGTTCCATGACCTTGTCGTGGTGGGCAAACTTTTCCTTGTTTTCCTTGATCGCCGCCGTCAGCGCGACAGGGTCTTGCCCGCCGATAACCGCCTTATCATAACAGGTTTTTGAGCGCAAAGAGTCTTCCTCAATGGCGTATATCATGCTCAGCAAAGCCCATGACTGGCGCAGGTTCTTCTTAAGTTCCACCGCTTTATTTGCGTATTCCTCCGCTTTTTCTAAATCATACACGCGAAAATACGCCCCGGCGAGGTTGTTGTAGGCATAGGGGTTATCGCTGTTATATCGGAGCGCATTTTCAGCGTATTCTATGGCCTTGGGGTAGTTCTCAAACTCAGTATATATGGCGGAGAGGTTGCTCATGGCGGGGTAGTAGTCCGGGTTTTCCTCAAGGATCTCCCTATACAGCCTCATCGCGCCGCCCTTGTTACCGGTGTCCTTGAGACAAATAGCCATAAAATACTTCACGACGCACTTTTCCAGCGGCGTTTTCGCGGCCTTTTCCAGCTTCTCCAGCTTCTCCTTAAAAGCGGGATAGTTGTCGGCGTTATAATCCTCCAGCGCGCTGACGAGGAGCTTATGCTCCCTTGGACGGTTTGAAAATGCGCCTTGGATCTTATCCTCCAGCTCGCGCTCTACCTCCGAGCGCCACTGCCGGCCGCCCCTTAGCGTCGCATAGAGCGCGGCGCATAGCGTCAAAACAACCGTTATTGCCTTTCCAAGGCTGTCCGTGGGGTCACTCTCAAAAACGAACACATCCACAAGATACAGCCCGATCACGAGCAAAAGGCCGATAACCTCAAGAGCTATCAAAACCGAGCGCTTGACCGGGCGCTTTGCCTTTTCGCCTTTTTTCATTCTCTTTCTCCCCAAAGCTCTTTTAATCTCTCGCGCGAAGCCCCGCCACCGCCGACACCGGCAGCGAGAAGCAGATCGCTCCGGCCTTTGTCCCGGGGCCTGCCTGCTGGCTGATAGCCTGCATGATGGCTGATTTTTCGTCCTTGTGAGAAATTATGTAAACCATATCCTTCTCGTCCGCCAGACGCACGCCGAAAAACTGCTCGCCACGGCTGCTGCCAGTGCCCTTGGCGTGCAGAACCGTTCCGCCGCCAGCTCCTGCTGCGCGCGCCGCGTCCATCACGGTGTCGGAATAGCCCTCGTTGAGTATGACGATTATAAGCTCATGTTCAAATTCCACTTTGGGTTTTCCTCCTTTCAGGCTGCCTCCTGTGAGATAACTCAGCGTCCTGCCGCCCGCCACGCTCTTTATGGGCACGGCCAGCATTACGCCGTTGCCGGGAATGTCAATAAACAATCTGCGCTTTGCTGCAGTGAAAATCTTGTTAAGCTCCTCATCGTTCGCAACCGCGCTTATGATGGATTTCTCCGTACTCTCCAAGCCCAGCACGGATAACTGTTCGTGGGTCGCCGTCCCCCTGCCGAGGGTGCTGAGTATCATATGCAGGCCGCAGTTTTCGTACAGCGCCGCCATTTTTTTGCCGCGCTCACGGTCAGTCACGGAGATAAGATAGTATAGCTGCAATTCCTAAACCTCCCAAAGCTCGATTATTTCGCTCTCACCATAGGGGAGCAGCTCTGCCGTCTGGCTTTCCCGAGCAGTGCGGAGCACAGAGATAAGCCCCATGACCTGCACGGTTATGAGCGGGGTCATCGCGACCAGCGCAACAAGGCCGAAGGCGTCCGTCATCACATTGCCGCCCACCGCCGCGCACACACCGATGGCAAAGGGCAGCATAAACGCCGCCGTCAACGGCCCGGAGGCCACGCCGCCGGAGTCAAAGGCGATGGCAGTGAAGGTCTTGGGCACAAAAAAGCTCAGCCCCAGTGCCAGAAGATAACCCGGCAGGATAAAATACATCAGCGGTATTCCGAGAAGAATGCGCAGCATGGAAAGCCCGCAGGAGCAGGCCACCGCTATGGAAAGACTCAACCCCATGGCTTTCTCTGAGATGGCTCCGGCGCTCAGCTCCTCCACCTGATTTGTCAGCACATGGACGGCGGGCTCCGCGTTGATGATAAACCAGCCCATCAGCACAGACAGCGGCACGAGCGCATACTGCATGGCACCATGGGCCATAGCCGCGCCAAGCATATAGCCGAGAGGGGAGAAGCCCACATTAACGCCGGTCAAAAACAGCACTAACCCCAGATATGTATAGACTATGCCAACAAGTATCCTCAGCAGAGGCAGCTTTCTAAGCCTGAGGGATATAAACTGGAACAGCAGGAAAATCACACATATAGGCAGCAGCGCGACCGCCACTTCTTTAAAATACTCCGGCAGAGCTTTTAGATAGCCCACCCCCAGCTGAACGGTGTCGGCAACAGAGGACGCCGTCATGGTATCCGATGAGGAGGAGCCCACGCCGTATATGGCATTGAGCAGCATCACCGACAGCACCGGGCCGATGGAGCACAGCGCTACAAGGCCAAAGCTGTCCGCCTTGGCGTTTTCGTCGCTTCGTATGGAGGAGACACCTACGCCCAGCGCCATAATGAAGGGCACCGTCATAGGCCCTGTGGTCACGCCGCCGGAATCAAAGGCAATAGGTATCGCGTCAGACTCAATAAAAATACACAGGGCGAATAGAATTCCGTAGAAAACGATCAACATTGTGCGCAGGGAGAGAGAGAACACAATCCTCGCCATGCAGAGCATCAAAAACAGACCTACTCCGGCGGAAACAGTAAAAATAAGGACGGAGCTTTTTATCTGCGGGACATTTGCGGCCAAAACCTGAAGGTCAGGCTCAGCCACCGTGACGGCAGCGCCTAAAAGAAAGCTCAGCGGGAGAATGACCCAGAGCTTGCGGGAACGGGTCATGGCCGCTCCCACATGGTTACCAATGCGGGTCATGGACATTTCAGACCCCATAGTGAAAAGCCCCATGCCCAAAATCAACATGGCGGAGCCTATCAAAAACGACAGCAGCAGCCCCGCGTCCATAGGCACGAAAAACAGGCACAGTATAAACACTATCACCGTGACAGGCAGCACTGAGGCCGCGGATTCTCTAAGCTTTTCACTTATTGCGTTTCTTTGAGCCATTGACTGCCTCCCTTCTTTTAGGTAAACGCTGAAAAAATCACCCTCGCCGATTTTTTTCAGCGCTTACTATCACATTTTTTTAATTTTAGCATATATGGCGGCGAAGAATATAGAAGAAGTGTTAAAAAAGTTTTCTCTTTTGGCAAAAAACTGTTGCAATCAGCGATTTACCGTGCTATACTTACAGCGTAAATTAAATATCCCTGAGATGCTTTCGGAATCATTTTGAGACCGGGAGTGGAGGGACTCTGGAGAAGCTCAATTTTGAGTGCCGAAGGTGCAAGGCTGAAAGGCTGAATCTCTCAGGCAAAAGGACAGAGAAACACACAGGGCATTGGCCTGCCGTGTTTATTTCCGGAGTTGCTGTTTTTCAGTAGCTCTTTTCTTTTGCCTGTATTGTCGTTTCTCCAGAAATTTTGGGAGGAACGGATATGCAGGCAATTCTTAATGTGGTACAGAAGATCAATTTCTATCTGTCGGACTATGTGCTTATCGTGCTGCTTATAGGCGTGGGTCTGTTTTTCAGCATCAAAACCCGCTTTGTGCAGGTGCGCTGTTTTGGCGAGGGTATGCGCAGTGCTTTCGGCAATTTTACACTCCACGGCGGCAAGCAGGAGGGCGGCTTAAGCTCCTTCCAAGCGCTGGCGACCGCTATCGCCGCTCAGGTCGGCACGGGCAATATAGTCGGCGCCTGCGGCGCTATCCTCATCGGCGGCCCCGGCGCTATCTTCTGGATGTGGATAATCGCGTTCTTTGGCATGGCGACGATCTATGCCGAGGCCGTGCTGGCGCAGGAGACGCGCAATGTCGATGCTGACGGCAAAGTTCACGGCGGCCCGGTTTATTACATAATGCGCGCTTTCCCCAACGGCTTTGGCAAATTCTTGGCGGGCTTTTTCGCTATCGCCACCATTCTGGCTCTCGGCTTCATGGGAAGCATGGTTCAGTCTAACTCCATCGGCGAGACCTGTGCCACGGCCTTTGGCATCCCCGCGTGGACTGTGGGCATCGCGGTGACGGCGCTCGCGGCGCTAATTTTCCTCGGCGGCATACAGCGCATAGCCTCAGTTACTGAAAAGCTCGTCCCCATTATGGCGGTTCTATATATTCTCGGCGGCCTTGTCATCATCGTCATGCGCATCAAGTATGTTCCCGAGGCCATAGGCATGATCTTTAAATACGCTTTTGTTCCCAACGCCGTCATCGGCGGCAGCATCGGCTACGCCATAAAGACTGCAATCAGTCAGGGCGTCAAGCGGGGGCTCTTCTCCAATGAGGCCGGTATGGGCTCCACGCCCCATGCCCACGCTATGGCAAATGTGAAGAAGCCCCACGATCAGGGAGTTGTGGCGATGGTCGGCCTGTTTATCGACACCTTCGTGGTGCTGACCATGACCGCCCTTGTCGTCATCAGCACTCTCTACGCCGGTGACGGTATTCTTGCCGCCGGCGCTGCGGACGGGGTAAGCAAGTCAAACATGGCGCAGCTGGCCTTCGGCCTGTGCTTCGGCGATAAGCCGGGCGCTATATTCGTGGCAGTGTGCCTGCTGTTCTTCGCTTTTTCCACCATTCTTGGCTGGAACTTCTTCGGCAAGGTCAATGTGGAGTACCTCTTCGGCAAAAAGGCCGTGCCTGTCTACTCGGTGATAGCTCTTATCTTCATCTTTATGGGCTCATGCCTGTCTAATGACCTTGTTTGGGAGCTTTCCGATATGTTCAACCAGCTCATGGTCATCCCCAACGCCTTTGCGCTGCTGGCGCTCTCGGCGCTGGTCGTCGTCGCCGCGCGGAATAAGGATACGGCGGATAAGAAATAAGAAAAAACGGTTTATAAACAGGCGGGAGCTTCCCGCCTGTTTTATTTGCATTCTCGGGAGAAATATTATATAATATAACAAAAAATATCGGAGGCTGCGCCAATGATCAGAAGAATAGTACATATTGACGAGGAAAAATGCACAGGCTGCGGGGCCTGCGCGACGGCTTGCCATGAGGGAGCCATCGCCATAGTCAACGGTAAGGCGCGGCTCATGCGTGATGATTATTGCGACGGTCTGGGGGACTGCCTGCCAAGCTGTCCCGCCGGAGCGATTAGCTTTGTTGAGCGCGAGGCCGAGGCATATGACCATGAGGCCGTGCAGGAGAATATGCGCAAAAAACAAGCCGCCGCGCAGCCTGCCGCCTGTCCGGGAATGCGCGTCGTCCAGCTCAAGCCGCGCGCGGCAGCGCCGGCAAGCGCGGATGAAGCCGATAGTTGCCTTTCCCAATGGCCTGTTCAGCTCAAGCTCGCGCCGGTCAAAGCGCCGTATTTTGACGGCTCCCGCCTGCTCATCGCGGCGGACTGCACGGCATATTCCTATGCCTCGTTCCATGAGCGCTTCATGCTCGGCCATGTGACGCTCATTGCCTGCACGAAGCTGGACGCTGTGGATTATACCGATAAGCTCACGGAGATACTGCGCTCGAATAATATCGCGGCTGTTCGCGTCGTGCGTATGGAGGTGCCCTGCTGTGGAGCACTGGACAGAACAGTGCGCGATGCCGTGGCTCTGAGCGGTAAGGATATCCCGGTGGAAACAGTTGTGCTGTCCACAGGCGGTAAAATACTGTAAAAAGAATATTTTTGTTGACTTTTTTGTATTTCTCCGTTACGCTGTAAACGGAAAATTGGGAATTATTGTAAACAACTACGGCGTATATTAAAAATTACACGCCGCTCCGGAACAACGCGGCAGAATGGAGATTTTATGAATAAAGAAAAGCATACCGGCGGTCGTTTTACCAGCGGCTGGGGTTTTGTTCTGGCCTCTGTTGGCTCAGCTGTGGGCATGGCCAATGTCTGGGGCTTCCCTGCGAAGATGGGCGGCAACGGCGGCAGCGCGTTCTTGATCGCCTATCTGCTGTTTATCGCGCTTTTCGGGCTGGTGGGTCTTTCGGCGGAGTACGCAATGGGCCGCCGCGCCCGGACAGGCACGCTTGGCACCTACAAAATGGCGTGGGAGAGGCGCAAAAAGCCCCTTGGCAAGGTGGGCGGCGCTCTTGGCTGGCTGCCGCTTGCGGGCTCAATGTGCATCGCTTTGGGCTATGCGGTGATAATTGCCTACGTCCTTAAGGCTTTCGCCTCCTCCGTGGATGGGACGCTTATGCACGCGGATACAGCCGTGTGGTTTGAATCCTTTTCGGGCAGGGACTACTCGGTCGTTCCCTTCCATGTGATCGTTGTTGTCGGTACGCTGCTTACGCTTCTTTTAGGCCCGAAGAGCATCGAAAAGACCAACCGTATAATGATGCCCGCGTTTTTTATCATTTTTGTTGTGCTTGCCGTATGGGTTGCCTTTCTTCCCGGAGCGGCGGAGGGATATAAATATATGTTCTCGCCCCGGTGGGAGGAGCTTTGCGACCCTATGGTATGGATATGGGCTATGGGGCAAGCGTTTTTCTCCCTGTCCGTCACGGGCAGCGGAATGATAGTCTACGGCGCGTATCTTGACACGGCGGAGGATGTTGTCGCGCTGGCTAAGCGCACGGCGCTTTTTGATACAATTGCCGCACTTGTCGCAGCGCTTGTGATGATCCCCGCCTGCTTCGCTTTTGGGCTTGATATAGGCGCGGGGCCGTCGCTGCTGTTTGTGACGCTGCCCAGAATATTGCAGAGCATACCCATGGGCGGCCTTTTCGCGGTGATCTTATATGTGGCGATGATATTTGCCGGGGTCAGCTCTCTGCAAAATATGTTTGAGGCGGTGGGGGAGAGCCTGCTGCACCGCTTCCCCAAGCTCAGCCGGAAGCTGGCGCTTGTCATCATGTGTATTTTGTGCCTTGGAGTGGGCGTGAATATGGAGCCTATTTTCAAGTGGGGCCCATGGATGGATATTGTCTCCATCTACATTATCCCCATCGGCGCGACGCTGGGCGCCGTGACATGGTTCTGGATAACGCCGCGCAATGAGCTTATGGACGAGATAAACCGCAGCTCGAAAAAACAGCGCGGCAGCCTCTGGTATGGCCTTGGCAGGTATCTCTATGTTCCCTGCGCGGTCATCCTCTGCTGTGTGGCGCTGTTTATGCAGGTCGCGTTTTGATGTATAACAGCGCAAAAATCCGCCTCGAATCGGTTCGAGGCGGATTTTTGCGTAAATCAGAAAATCATATAAGACCCTGAATAAGGATCACCAGAATGAGCACGGGGAGCACATACTGGAAAAAGGGCTTGAAACGGCGGGACATTTTAAGCCCCTTGCCGGCGTTGGCTTCCTCAAGATAGTTCTCAAAGCCCCAGCCCCATTTACTAACGCAGAAGAGCAAGTACACCAGGGAACCCAGCGGCAGCAGGAGATTGCTTACGATGAAGTCCTCGGAGTCAAGAATATCCCTTGCGCCGATGATATGCACATCGATCCAGAGGTTATAGCCCAGCACGCAGGGGATGCTTGCAAGGAGGATAAAGACACCGTTGATAATTGTCGCCTTTTGCCTTGACCAGCCGAAATTGTCCATAGCGTTTGCCTGAAGATTTTCAAACACGGCGATGACCGTTGAAAAGCTGGCGAAGGTCATGAACAGGAAGAAGAGCGAGCCCCAAAGCCTGCCGCCGGCCATGCTCAGGAAAACACGGGGCAGGGTGATGAAGATGAGCGACGGCCCCTGCGCCGGCTCGACCCCGAAGGAGAAGCAGGCCGGGAAGATGATAAGCCCCGCGACTATGGCCACAAAGGTATCCAGCGCGCAGATGCGGGCGGCCTCTCCGGTGAGGGTGTGGCTGCGGTTCATATAGCTGCCAAAGACCTCCATGGCGGCGATGCCCAGACTCAGCGTGAAGAAAGCCTGATTCATAGCGGCGGTGATGACATGGCCGAGACCGGCCTGAGCGGCACGCTTAAAGTCTGGCAGAAGATAGAACTTCACGCCCTCAGAGGCACCGGGGAGGGTAAGACTGTGGACGGCGAGAACCGAGATAAGAGCCAGCAGACCCAGCATCATGATCTTGGTTATCTTCTCAAGCCCGCTCTGGAGCTTGAAGCTGCATACAAGAAAACCGGCAAGCACCGTGACCGCCATAAAAATGCCCATCTCTGAGGGGCTGCCCAGCATGTTGAAGAACACCGAGTCCACACCGTCAATGCTCATGCCCTCAAAGGCTCCCCCGGCAAACTTGAAGAAATAGCCAAGCATCCAGCCGGAGACGGTGGTGTAATACATCATGAGCATGATGCAGCCAGCCACGCAGAACCAGCCGTGAATATGCCATTTACTGCCCGCGGGCTCAAGGGCACGGTAGCCCAGGACGGCGCTCTTACGGCTGGCTCTGCCAACTGCCAGTTCCATAGTCAGCACCGGGATACCCATAATAATAAGAAACAGCAGGTAAAACAGCACGAACACGCCGCCGCCGTTTTCACCCGTCACATACGGGAATTTCCAGACATTACCTATGCCTATCGCGCAGCCGGCGCTGACAAGCAGGAATCCCAGCCGGGATTTGAAACCCTCTCTGTTCATGTTTCTCTCCTTAAATTTGTTTTGGACTTTAACATGATACTTGACTGAGACCCGAAAGTCAAACCATTTTTGCACATTTCGGCATATCCGCGTAAAAATATGCAAAAACCGCAGATACAAAGGGTTTTACCCTTCGAATCTGCGGTTGGATATGTCCTATTCAGGGCTTTGCCAGGTTACCGATATAGCCGATTATATTGTGGTTTATACCGCCGGTGAGTACACCGTTATAGTTGCAGATGAAGGTTCCGGCAATGAGTATCATCATCGCCTCAGCTTCCTGCCTGCCCACGCTATCGCCATAGACGGAGATAAGGCACTGCTCCATGACGCTGCGCCACTGCATGAACTCTTCCCGCACAAGCGCGGCAATCTCATCGTTATAGTGGGTCAGCACATAGGTCTGCGTCGTGGCGTTGGGGCGCTCCTCACCCACCTTGCCGTCGGCCACATAGGCCATAAATGCGTTCATATACGCAAGATTGCTCTCGTAATCCTGCCTGTTGTGCTCCATGAACCACTTGCGGCATTTATCCGTCATGAAATCCCTTGTATAGCGGACATAGCTTGCCACAAGCGCGTCACGGCTTGGAAAATAATTGAGCAGATTCGCGTGGGACATCCCGGCCTCCGCCGCGATATCCCGCAGGGAAATGTTCATAATGGGCTTTTTTTCTATGCAGCGCTGAAAGGCCATGAGAATATCGTGGCGCACCGCGGACTTATCAACGACTATCGGCAAGGAATATCACCTCGTTTCTCAGCGATTATAACCGATTTTCAGATAAGCCGCAAGCCCGAGATGAACATTTTAAGCCCCATTGACAGTACGAGCACCGCGCCGAGCTTTGTCATATACCGGTTGACGGACTTCGGGAACAGCGCGCCCCACGCGCCGAAAATGAGCAGCAGCGGCACCGTGCCGAGGGCAAAGCAGAGCATAATAAGAGCACCGCTCAATGCGCTGCCCGCTGCTGCTGCCTGGAGCCACACGGCATACAGCGCGCCGCAGGGCATAAGCCCGGTGGCAAGGCCGATAAGCAGCGGCATACCCGTCAGCCGCCGCCCAAGGCCACCGGGCAGAGCACAGGGCTTTTGAGAGCTTCCGAGCAATGCCGACAGTGAGGGCAGCAGCCCCCACAGATTGAGCCCAATGAGACATACGGCAAGCCCCGCCATGGTAAAGACCATGGACTTGACGCTCTGGGTATAGGCAATGGCCCTGCCGAGAGCGCCTATGATCGCGCCGACAAGCATATACGATATGGCGCGGCCCAGATTATAGCAGGCCGACGCCTTCAGGGGCGAATTGCTGCGAACAGTCTGTCCCAGCAAGATACCGCCGCACATACATATACAGTGAGGGCTTGTCACAAGTCCCAGAAGAAATGCCGCGCCATAGCTCAGCTTATCGCTCTGCCCGCCCGAAGCAGGGGAGAGCGACAGAAGATAAACGGTAAAAATCATGGTCAGAACCGCGCAGAGAGCGTCAAAGAGCCATTCTTTCAGCGCTTTTTTACCGCAGGCGTAGCCTGCAAGGCGCAGGCTCTGCGTCATTTCACCGGGATTAGTTATCGCGGGGTCGTATTCCACCAGCGCGCAAGCTTTAAGATAGCTCACTCTTGCGCCGATGACGCCGCGGGTTTGGATAAGGGCTGTCTCCGCCTCCTCAACGCAGGAGCGGCATATCATGCCCCGGATATTGATTTTAAGTGTTTTTGTCGTCATATTTATTAAGCCTAAGCGCGTGCAGCACAACTCCGTTGGAGGAGAGAGTCATGGCGGCGGCTGCAATGGAGGGGTTTACTATTCCAAAAGCCGCCACCGGCACGCAGATAAGATTATACATCAGCGCCCAGACAAAGCTGCGGCGCACCGTGCGTATCGTCGCTCCGGAGAGCTTCAGCGCCAGAGGCACGCGGCTGATATCTCCGGAGGGGAGCACTATGCCCGCGCTCTCAATGGCAATATCCGTCCCTGTGCCCATGGCTATGCCGATATCCGCCGCCGCAAGAGCGGGGGCGTCGTTTATCCCGTCGCCTATCATGCAGACCTTTTTGCCATTGGCGCGCAGTTTCTCCACAGCCGCCGCCTTTTCCTGCGGCAGAACGCGGGAGAGTACATTGTCAATGCCGCAAGCCTTGGCGGTGTGTACGGCGGACTCCTCTCTGTCTCCGGTGATGAGCCAGATTTCCTTCCCCATAGCCTTGAGTTTTTCCACAGCCTGAGCCGCGTTGGGGCGGAGCTTATCCTCAATATACATTGCCCCGAGTGGCTGTCTGTCCAGCGCAAGGCATAGCTCGCTCTGTACCGGGCCGGGACGGGGGAGCGGGCCTGTATCGATCCCGAGGCTGGAAAGCCACTGACGGCTGCCGCACAAAAGGCGCTTGCCGTCGATAAGACCGGACACGCCGCAGCCGGGGAAGGTCTCAAAATGCCCGACAGCCGGAGGGACAAAGCCGCCCAATCTGGAAGCCGCGCAGGAGCAGACGGCCAAAGCCAGCGGGTGGTTGGAAAGCCGCTCTATTCCGGCGGCAAGGCGCAGCAGCTCTTCCTCGTCGCCGAGAGCAAAAAGTTCCGTTACCTCAGGCTGACCGAGAGTGAGAGTTCCGGTTTTGTCAAAGACCACCACGGAGCACTCATGAGCAGTTTCAAGTGCTTCGCCGCCCTTGAAGAGTATGCCGAGCTCTGCCGCCCGGCCGGAGCCGGTCATAATGGCTGTTGGCGCCGCCAGCCCCAGAGCGCATGGACAGGCGATTATCAGAACACCGCACATGGTATAAATGGCTTTATCCATATTCCCCGGGTCGGCAAGGCAAAACCATACGCAGAAAACGCACAGCGCGATGAGTACTATCGCCGGGACGAAAATGCTTGCAATTTTATCAGCAAGCCGCTGCACCGGCGCTTTCGAGCTTTGGCAGCGCTGAACGGTGTCAACTATCTGCTGCAAAACCGTGTCCCGGCCAAGGCTCTGCGCCAAACAGACAAGACTTCCTGAGCGGCACAGAGTCCCCGCCGCCACTTTGCTTCCGGAGGATTTGAGGATCGGCAGGCTCTCGCCGGTGAGCATGGATTCATCAACCGCCGCCTCGCCCTCAAGCACCAGCCCGTCAACGCTCACTCGCTCTCCCGCGCGGATCAGCACCCGGTCGCCCTCCTCAAGCTCGTCGATGCTTACAGGCTGTTCCTTATCGCCGCTTAAAACCGTGGCTGTCATGGGCTGAAGGCGCAGCAGGGAGCGCACGGAGGCTCTGGCACTGTTGACGGCCAGAACTTCCAGATAGCGCCCAAGGTATATGAGACTTATCAACACGCCCTGACAGAGAAAATACAGCTTTATTTCTTCCGTCGCGGTCAGGGCGGTGTACGCGCTGTAAAGATATATGACCGTTGTTGACAGACTCACGAGCAGATCCATGTTCATTGTTTTGCTCAAGAGCCCGTGGAACGCTTTTTTGTAGAAATACCGCCCTGAGACGGCCTGCATGACAGTGGCGTCAATGAGCTGGACGATGGGCGGCAGATCCCAGAGCAGCGGCATTGTAAGCGCCCCGGAGAATATCAGCAGGCGCAGAAGATAAAAACGGTGGTCAAGCTCGTCATTTTCCTCACCGTTTTCGACCTCTCCCAGCTCCACGCTGAGGCCGGCGGCTTTTGCCGCACTTATCAGCCGGCGGCTGTCAAGGCCGATGGGGTAGAGGCTCACCGAAAAGCCGCCCTCGACCGCTTCAGCCTTCATCACGCCAAACTCGTCCGAAAGCGCGGCGAGCGCCCGTGCCCGTGCGGGATCGTCCGGCGGGTCACATTTGAGCATTACCTTGTCAACGGGCAGGGAGAAGCCCACTTTTTTTATGCGCCGCGCGATTTCCGAAAGGCAGGTCGTATCCTCGTCAAAGGATATGAAAGCCTTTGAAGAAGCGTAATTTACGCTGGCGCTCCCGACTCCCTCAAGAGAGGACAGAGCCCGTTCAAGGCGCGGCAAACATGCGGCGCAGTCTATACCGGAGATCTTTAATGTGACTTCGGTCATGCTTCGACCTGTTTAGCCTCTTTTTTAAGCTTGAAATAGGTCTTAAAGCCGATGACCGAGCAGGGCACACAGCAGGGGATCATATGGAAAAGCAGCACCCAGCTGAGCCAGTCCACACCCTGATAGAAATTGCCCTGATATGTAACGCCATTTATAAGCTCAAAATACGAAAAGTTCCAAACGCCCCACAGCCCGGTGGCCGAGCCGAAAAGGTGAAGGATAATGAAGGATGCGGGGGTGAAGATGCCGCCGATGGCGCAGACCAGCGAGGACGACATTCTGCCCGACTTTGCAAGAAAAATCGTGAGCACCGGCAGCACATACACCGTCAGATTCAGGCACCAGAGAGCGATAGGTATGGTGTAGCCCCAGTTGAGCGCCTGACGGATATGATCTCCGTCATGTACCAGCACCGCCGCCACCATAACAAGCCCGCAGACAAAAATCGTGTGCGAGAGCTTCGGGTCGAGCTTTTTGTCGAGCATAGCCGCCGTTTCTCTTTCAGACATTGTGATTCCTCCTGAAATTTAATTTACCAAGTGGTAAGTATAATATACAACCCTGTGTAATTTATGTCAATATCCAGTTGACAATTTTGTGACCAAATGGTAAATTAAACATGGAAAGGACGGGGATACCGTGAAAATTCATGCTCTCCACTGCGGATATATTCGCGTGTCCGAGGCCATGCTCTACGGCAACGCGCTGGGAGCTAAGATGCTTGCGAGCCTTATTGCCGAGCCTGACAGCAGGCGCGTGACCCTTCCGGTCTGCGCTTATCTGATAGAGCACAGGGGCGGTCTGCTCCTTGTTGACACGGGCTGGACGCGGGAGATAAGCCCCGACGGGGTATATGACCCCAAGGCGGCGTCAAGGCTGCTGCCGGGCTATCTTGCAAAGCTGTACCGGCCATGGGTGCCGGAGGGAATGGCCGTGCATGAGCAGCTTGCCGCGATGGGCATAAAGCCCGAGGATCTTGACTGTGTGGTCATAACGCACCTTGACCCGGAGCACGTGTCGGGAGTGCGCCATGTAAACACGGCGAAGAGGATCGTACTGCCAGAGGATGAGTATTTCTGGTCGTGCCGCACGGTGTTCAAGTCCAGACAGGTGTGGAGCCTGTGGATGGATCAGCCCATAACGCGTGAGTATTACCACGGGTTTGACCTCGGCCCGAACAAATGGGCGATAGACCTCATGGGCGACGAGAGCATTATGCTTGTCAATGTCCCGGGATATACAGACGGGCAATGCGCCGTGCTTTTGAGAGAGGGCAAACGCTTTGCCGTCCTGGCGGCGGACGCGGCTTTCTCCCCGCGAAACTGGCAGGAGATGATAACCCCGGGCTTCGGCTTCGGTAAGGTTTGGCAGCAAAAATCCCTCAAGTGGCTCGCTGATATGGCGAGCGACCCAAACTGCGCCGCCGTGCTGTGCAGCCATGACCCCGATGTTAAGCCACAGACGATAGAAATATAAAAAACGCCCCGTCGGCCGACGGGGCGTTTTTGCTTATAGCGTAAGCTTCATATATATCGAGGTATCCATGGGGCTGTCGTTATATTTACCGATCAAAACAAAGCCCAGCTTTTCATACAGGTGAATGGCGCTTTCAAGGAAGGGGAGAGTGTCGAGCAGCAGCTCCTCGTAGCCTATTTCGCGGGCGTCAGCGATTATTTTCTTTGCCAGAAGCTCACCAAGATGTGCCCCGCGAAATTCCGGGCGGACATAGAGTCGCTTCATCTCGCAGCGCTCATCGTCTATCCGCCTCAGGCCTATGCAGCCCGCTGTGTGCCCGTCTACAAGGGCAAGGTACAGCCGACCCTCCGGCTCGCCGTATTTTTGCTCAAGGTGAGCCAATTCCTCATCAAAATTCTGTATGCCGAGATAGCCCGCAAAGCTGCTGTCACCAGCGATGAGCATATCGGTATACTCAGAAAACAGCGTTTTTATATCTTCTTTGCGGTCATATGCGCGGACAAGCTGAATATCCATTGTCATTCCCTCCCGGTTTTTTCGACGTTTTTGTCCAGAGTGCGTAAAATATAGTCCATTGCACGGCACAGGCCCTCAATTTCGGCATCGTCCAGTCCGCTCAGCTTTTCCCGCATCTGTCTGTCACCCCGCCGGTCAATCAGCTCTGCCTCGGCAATGCCCCGTGCGGTAAGGCAGATGCTTTTTACGCCCCTTGTCCCGGGGATGAGCTGCCGCGTCAGCATACCGTCTTTCTCAAGCTTTGAAATCAGGCGGCTCATATAGCTCTTGTCAAGGCCAAGACCCGCCGAAAGCTCCGCAGCGCTTGTGCCTTCGTGTCGGTATATCTCAAACAACAGCCGAGATTCCTGCCATGTGTATTTTGAACCGAGATACGGCCGATCCATAACATTCAGCCACACCGTGTACCGGCGGTTAAAAGCCCGAATCGCGGCAATGTTTTTGTCATCCATATCGTTCCCTCCAGTCACGGTAACAGTATAGCATTTAAGAGTTGATTCTGTCAACTCTTAAACATCCGATTTGTATCCCCCGCGGGGGCTTATTTTTTGAGCGTATCTATGCTATAATAGCCGCCAGTACAACACGGAGGTCGGTTTTATGGCAGAGACAAGGGCGCAATGGGACACTGTCGCGGTTGATTATCAGCGCGTCGCAAAGCTGGGGCTCAATGAGTATAACAGCCGCCTGCTGCGCTTCTGGAGCGAGAAGGAGATGATCTTCCCCGGTGCGCGCGTATTGGATATAGGCTGCGGCGTTGGCAAATACGGGGTCTATCTGGCTGAGCTCGGCTGCGATGTGACCCTGACCGATATTTCCGGGGAAATGCTCCGCCACGCGCGGGAGAATATGAGCCGTTTTTCCACGCCTTGGGCTGTCTATCAGTGCGATTTCGATAGAGTCAGCGGCGAAGAGAGCGTTTTTGAAAAGGGCTTTGACCTAAGCATTTCAACCATGTCTCCGGCGGTTCATGATACGCCGACGGTACGAAAAATGAGCGCCATGACCCATGGTTGGTGTTTTCTCGCCAGATTTGCACATTGGCGTCAGCCCATGCGGGACGAGTTTATAAAGCGGCTTGGGCTTCCTGCCCATGCACAGGCGCAGAGCCTTGATAGTGACCCCGCTGATATGCTAAAAATGATCAGCGAAGCGGGCTATGAGCCGACGATGGAGTATGTTGACTATAACTGGGCCGACACGAGGACGGCGGAGGGTTTCGCGGAGCATATGCTGCGCCGCACGGACGCCCTCGCGAATGTTTCGCTGCAGCGGGCTATTGAGTGCGCAAAGACACTAAGCAGGGACGGCGTGATAGAGGACGCGGTCTATACAAAGGTTGCATGGATATACTGGAAATCGGAGGGGAGAACATGATACACGAGCTTTACAGAAAGGCTGGCGAGCTGCACGGACATTACTGCCCGGGGCTTGCCATCGGCGTGCGCGCCGCCGCCATAGCTAATGAGCGGCTGGGCATAAAAGAGAAAAATAAGGGGCTTTACTGCATCGCCGAGTCCGGCGCCTGCTATCTTGACGGAATACAGCATGTTTTCGGCACGACTATCGGCAATGGCGGCCTGAAGGTTATGGAAAGAGGCAAGAGCGCCTTTAACTTCTTTGACAGAGATAATGGCAGAGCAATCCGGCTGCTGTTTCTCGGTACACCAGATGGCCTGAGCCGGGAGGAGAGCATTGAATATATTCTCACGGCACCGGAGGAAAAGGTCTTTTCCGCGACAAAGCCTCACATTGAAGCGCCCGAGTATGTTTTCCAGAGACAGAATAGTGCCATTTGCGCTCTCTGCGGTGAAGAATGCCGCGAGGGGTACATGGTTCAGAGCGAAGAGGGTCTTATCTGCCCGGATTGCGCCGAGAGCAGAAGCGGAACCTGACCCAATCGCCATTTTTTGGAAATATCTTAAAAAATCTGGATAAAAATTGATATATTTTTCTTCAAGAGCATCAAATTCCCTTTTGATGCTCTTGAATTTGTTTTTTGTTCATTATATATTATTGGTGTGTCAGATATAGACCGCTTGTGTCAGGCGGTCGCCATCCCTTGTCCGGCGCTCCATCTCACCGTG
>DKYJ01000043.1:19357-20300 GCA_002493305.1 Clostridiales bacterium UBA7103
GTAGCGCCATTTCTATTATGAAAAAGCCGCCGGTTGCCCCGGCGGCGATATTTTTATTTTTTCCGTTCGATGAGAAGATTTGTGATGCAGGTGACCACGGCATACAACACGCCGGCTATTGGCCAGATTATCCATGTGCTTTTCCATGCCTCAGTCCAGAAACTCCAGCCAAGAAATACAGCGGTCGCCAGTAGCCAGTACACCGTGTTGATGGATTCTTTGAGTTTTCGTGAGCGCGCATCAACAGGGGTGTAATCTCCCTCCTTCAGGAGCTTTTCCATACTTGCCCAGCGCACGCCCGCTAAGATGAAGAATACAACGCCTATGGCGGCGATGAACATCGTGAGGCACAGCAGGAGGACTAAAAGATACTCATTTTCCAGAAACGAGCCTACGAAAAGGGGAATAGGGGAGAGGATACACAGGCATGTGCCGAGAATGTTAAAAAGCGTGTAGCGCCCGCGATAGGCTCTCTGCCGCTCGCGAACCATGCCGTCCACACCGTACTCAGTCTCAAAGGGATCCCCTTCTATGAAGGCATAAGGTGCGTTTCTGCTCCTGCACAAAATAAAAATCGTTACCGCAATTGCGACGATTATAAGCAGCAGCACAAGCCCGACCCCAGCGGCGAGGTTTTCTGAGATTGGAAGGACGCGGTAATCTGCCATCGCCGACAGCAGCATGAGAGGGATAACCGCAATGATGCAAAGAAAGGTCGCGAGCGCGATGCTCTTTGCGGCGGAGCTTCGCCAGACCATAAACTCGTTTGCCAGCGCGAGACTCACCCGCCTGACCGGTGCCGGACTGTCGTCAGCAAACTCCTCGTCCTCAATTTCTTCCTTTAAAAGATAGTCGGTCGTTACGCCGAAGAGCTTGCTGAGGGTCAGAATTTTTTCAAGATCCGGTATGCTTTGAGCGCCCTCCCATTTGGAAACTGCCTGCC
>DKYJ01000043.1:20596-24700 GCA_002493305.1 Clostridiales bacterium UBA7103
TTTTCCGCAAGCTCCTCCTGCGACCAGCCGTTCTGTTTTCTAAGCCTTATAATTTTGTCAGCTAAAATCATGTTCATTCCTCCGCTTTCAGATTTCGTGAACAAAATACCATATCCCCCGGTAGCAGACCACCAATCGGCAGCTTGAAATCTGTCAACTGTCGGTTGCGGAGTCTTTTTTTGAAATTTTACCACACAGTGCCTACATAATCAAATAAAATCAAAACTGGTTAAGCCAGTTTATTTTTTTTCAGAATATTTTTTAAAAAGCCCTTGAAAAGCAGAAAAATATATGTTATTTTATTGGCAGATAAACTGGTTAAACCAGAATGAATTGCGAGGAGGAGATTATGAAAGACTTGAAGCATCTGATCTACTTCGAGAAGCTGCTGACTGAGGCGGACAATGAACTGGTGCAGCAGGCGGTCTCGGAGGGGAAGCTGGCTTTGGGATATTCCTGCTACTTTATCCCGGAGGTGCTTCTCAATCTGCCCGGCTGCTTTTCATCGCGGCTGCGTGCCCCAAATACAGCCACCACCGATGTTGGCACCTATTACATGTCCAGCAAGATCTGTTCTTACACACGGAGCATACTTGAGCGCGCCATTGAGGGCGGGTATGATTATCTCTCTGCGCTGCTGACGGCGGAGACCTGTCAGATGATGCACAGGGGCCACGAGCATTTTGAGATACTCGGACTTGTGAAGAAGAAAAATCCGAAATTCTTCATGTCTATGATGGACGTACCCTTCGTACCGGACAAGGAGGCGCTGACACACTATACAGAGCAGCTTCAGTTTTACATACTGGACAGGCTGAACGATGTATACGGCGTTGATGTATCGGAAAAGGCACTGCTTGAAGCGATAGACAGGCACAACGAGCTGTGCCGCGTCATAAGCGAGATAGGAGAGCTGCGTAAACTGCCGAACCCGCCCATTACCGGGTATGAGTTTCATGTGATCCAGCTTGTGTCACAAGTCTGCCCCCATGAGCTTATTCTGCCATATCTTAAAGAGACTCTTGAGGAACTGAAAACCCGCGAATGTGATCCGGCCCCCTGGTACAGGGTGCGTGTTGTGCTGGCGGGCTCCGAAATAGACGACCCGGAGTTTACAAAGCTGCTTGAAGGCTGCGGCGCATTTGTTGTGGCGGATAGATACTGCTATGGCTCGCTGCCCTCGAGAGAGAAGATAGAGCTAAAACCAGGGGAGAGTGCCATTGAGGCCATCGCGCGCCATTATCTGCTCAGCAGCCAGTGCCCCCGATTCATGAATAAGGAGAAGAGCAGCGGGCGAAAGGAGTATGTGAAAAAGCTCTGCGAGGAATACAGTGCTGACGGTGTAATATACGAGCAAATGAAGTTCTGCGAGTTTTGGAGCTATGAGCGTGTCCTGGCAAATCATATTTTCAATGAGGACTATGATATACCCTGCCTTGGTATAGAAAAGGAATACACCCTCGCCTCCGCCGGTCAACTCCGTACCCGCTTCCAGGCCTTTGTGGAAAGCCTTGAGATAAAGAAGCTCCAGGGAGGAAAAAAGTGATGGATTGGAAAAAACTGAATCCCTATAAAAATGAAAAAGGCGCAAGAGACCGGTTTTATGACAAAACCGGCATCGCAAAGCACCGGGAATGGCGCGGCCTTTCGGACACCTGGTATGACTTTACCCAGTGGCTTGTAAATCTTGGGATCATGGGCGCGTTCGTTGCCAAAAGCCCTGTGCGCATCATGCGCGGTATGCTTGAATACCGCTGGCTCGGCTCCTACCTTGGTGCTCTGCACTGGATAGACAAGTGCATGGAAGGCATCAGAGGGCCAGCGCTGGAGGTGGCGCACACTCATATGCACGCGGTCATGAAGGCCTCCACGGGACATCTGGCCAATATGATGATCGGTGATCGACGCTTCGGTGATACTCCGAACGCGGCAAAGCAGGTCATTTTTGAGCAGACTATGGGGCCTGAGATCTTGGCGGGCTTCCCCGAGCTTGAGCCTATGAGCATGGAGGCATTTCAGGGACTGGTAGGCACGTATATGGATCAGCATCTGCCCGCCTTCTATCTGGATTTGATGGAGCGCTTCGGCCTGCCCGCAGACTCCTGCCGCCTCTCCGCAACGGGCGCCGCCGTTGCCATAAATGACGATTATCCCCAAAATGGCGCCTGCCTCATCGTAAACAATATGCCGTGTGACTCGTCCACCATGAACAGCCAGCTCATTGAACGCAGGTTTAATATCCCCTCGATAGTGGCGGCCCTGCCCATGCGCTGGGAGGATGACAAAACCGATAAATATGCCCTGTCCCAAATGAAGAAGGTGATAGCCTTCGTGGAGCAGAACACCGGGAAGAAGTTTGACCCTGACGCTTTCATCAGCATGATGAAAAAGCACAATGCCGAGGTCGCCGCCGAGCAGGAGCAGTGGGACTTCATGAAAACCCCGTACACTCCCTTCGGCCTGTCTATTGCGAGCCTTTTCCACACTGTTATGTATGCTTTCTCCGGCGGCAGGCTGAGCTATATAAGCAAGGCGCAGCAAAAGGGCCTGGAGATAGCCAGACGGGCATACGAGCAGAAAATCAATTGCTTCCCGAAAGCACGGCACCGCATGATACAATGGGGCGGCCCGGCCTGCTTTAATTTTCATCTGGCAAGCTGGCTTTATAACTGTTGGGGTATCCTGACGATTGCGGCGATGGACAACTTCGAGGGCTGCACGACTATTGATGTGTCAAGCCTCGACTCCGCCCTGACAAGCGCCGCCAAGAACTATGAGCACGGCGTAATGCGTGCCCATCTCACCGGCGGCTGGGAGCATCTTGTGGAGTTCTGGGAGCGCGCTGAGTCATTCAACTGCGACATGGTGCTCATGCACGAGGATATCACCTGCAAAGGGGCCTTGGGCCTGACCGGCGTTGTGAATGACCAGGCGAAGGATCACCCCAATATACATGTGATGGTCGTGCCGAATGACATGTTCGACTACCGCACTTTTACCCGCAACGATATGCGCCAGGTGATCAACCAGTACATGTTCAGCGTCATGCAGGAGCAGCCTCTTGATGCGACGCTCCTTGACTTTGATGACAACGAAGGGTGGTAATGTGATGAAAATTGCGAAAAAACTCAGCAAGGTACTGCTGCTTTGCCTCTGCGGTTTCGCGGCGCTTATCGCGGTTTACTGGTGGAACCTCGACAACAAGTTTATTTTCTATGTTGTCAGACCCCTTATGAATAAGCTGTACGACGGTCAAAAGCGGGATGTGAAGCTTTGATGGAACTGAAAAAACTTGAGGCGCCTACTCTGCGGGAGCTGTTTGTCCAGCAGCTTGTGGACAAGATACTCTCCGGTGAGCTGAAAGCGGAGGACAAGCTGCCCAGCGAGCGGGAGATGTCGGAAAAACTGCAGATCAGCCGCTCAATGGTGCACCTGGGTCTTGAGGATCTGGAACGCATGGGCTTTGTGCGCATTGAGCCGAGGCGCGGCATATTCGTGACCGACTACACCCGCGAGGGCAATTTTGAAACACTTGCCGCGCTGTCCCGCTATGGCGGTGTTTTAGATATCCCCCTCAAGGACTCCGCGGTTGAGCTGCGCAATGCAGTTTACGGCGGTGGGCTTATCCGTCTTGCGGCAAAGCACACACCGGAGGATATGGCGGCTCTGCGCGCTCAGGCGGATCGTCTGCGCACTCTTGCCGATGAAAAGGCTGATCTTAGGGCCTGTGCTGCCGAAATGCGGCGATTCGAGATATTAGTAACGGAGCTTAGCGGCAACATGCTTTTTCCGCTGCTGATGAACTCATTCAGCGCTTCTTATCAGGAACTGTGGCATGTGTGCGTGAGCTTCTGGGGCGCGGAGGAGGTCGTCAGTCAGGAGGAGCATATTATCGAGCTGGTTTCTGACGGAAAGGGTGAGGAAGCCGCTGCGTATGTAAGGGACATTTACCGCCGCTTCCGCGTGGCAAACGACAGATAAAAACAGTTAAACCTGAGCGGTGCAGCTCTTTTGAGCTGCACCGTTGAGCCTGTCAAAAAACTATGCTACTAAGGAAAGACGATAGAGCAGCGGGGGAGGACGAGGGGGCAAGGCCCTCCTCGT